>NZ_JAFV01000001.1:1547500-1857000 GCF_000526315.1 Methylopila sp. 73B
CCAGGAGGTCCGCCTCGAGCTTCTTCTGCTCCTCCGGCGTGCGCAGGCGGCCCGCACGCTGCGGCGGCGTCACGCCCACGGACGGATAAGCGAGGTTTGTCGGCGCCGGCGGCAGGCCGCGCGTGCCCTTGTACTTCTCCAGGTCGCACCCGCCGAGCGCGAGCCCGCAGGCGACGAGGAGGACCGCGCGGGCGTCGTTCCGGGATACGCTCATGGCTGTCTCTCGAACGCGGGCGGATCGCCCGTTTGTCTGGCGGAAGCGCCGGTTGGCGCGTGACGCGCGGCGCGGCTTGCGCCTATTGTCATGGGAACAGGTTACGACGCAACCCGCGGCGCTTGACGCGATCTCGGGGCCGTCGAAAGGGGAGGAAGGGCTATGGCCCGGAGCGCCGTCGGACGTTCGGCGACGAAGCCTGCGAGAGCGACCGGCCGGCGGGCCGCAGCCAAGCCCCGTCCCGCGGCGCGGCGCGCGAAGGCCCGCGACGCGCACCCCGACGCCCCCGAGATCGCCGCCGACGCCCCCGCCCCGTCCGAACGCGCTGCTCCGCGCTCCGCCGGCCCGAAATCCCCGCGCGCGAAATCCGCGGCGCCCAAGTCCAAACCTGCGAAACCGGACGCCGCGCCATCCGCCGAGCCGAAGCCGGCGCAACCCAAGGCCGGGAAGTCCAAGTCCGCGCAACCCAAGCCCGCTTCGCGCAAGCCCGCACGGCGCCCGGCCGCCAAGGCGAGCGCGCCGGCCGCTTCCGCCGAGACGGCCGCGGTTAAGCCCGCCGCTCCGGAGACTGCGGCGCCGAAGAGCAAAACCGCGAAACCGCGCACGGCCGCCAAGACTCAGGACGACGCGGGAGCCAAACCCTCGCCGAAGCGTAAGGCGGCGGCCCCGAAGGACGACGCGGCCAAACCCGCCGCGGCCGGATCGACGAGGCGCGAGGCTCCGGCCGACGCCCCGCCCCGCGCCGAGACGCAGGCCGGCTCGACCGCCTCCGGCGCGCGCGGGGACGGCGGCGAGCGCGCCGAGCGCGACGAGGAAGCCGAGGGCGGCGACGGCGGCCCCAATCCCTTCCTGACGCCCGAGGTCGAAGCCTTCGCCGCCAACATGGCGCGGCTGTTCGAGGAAGGCGGGCGCGCGGTGTCGGCCTATCTCCGCCCGCGCGAGGGCGGCCCGCGCAAGGCCGCCGGCACGGACGAGATCGTCGACGTCGTCCGGACGCTCGGCCAGGTCGCCGAGCGCTGGATGGCGAACCCCAGCCGCACGCTCGAGGCGCAGCGGGCCTTCGCCGGCGGCTTTCTCGAGCTTTGGGCCGGTTCGCTGAAGCGGTTTTCGGGCGAGGACGCTCCGCCGGTCGCCGTGCCGGACCCGCGCGACGCGCGGTTCAAGGATCCGGAATGGACCACGAGCCCGTTCTTCGACTTCGTGAAGCAGGCCTATCTGCACACCAGCCGCTGGGCCGAGCGCATGGTGGACGAGGCGCACGAGCTTGATCCGCACACGCGGCACAAGGCGTCGTTCTACGTGCGCCAGATCGCGAACGCCGTGGCGCCGTCGAACTTCGTGCCCACCAACCCCGAGCTGATCCGCGAAACGCTGGCCTCCAAGGGCGAAAACCTCGTGCGCGGCATGCGGATGCTGGCCGAGGACATCGCCGCCGGGAACGGCGACCTCCGCATCCGCCAGACGGACGGCTCCAACTTCGTCGTGGGAAAGAATCTCGCCACCACGCCCGGCAAGGTGGTGTTCCGGAACGACCTGTTCGAGCTGCTGCAGTATGCGCCGACCACCGAGATGGTCCGCACCCGTCCGGTGCTGATCGTGCCGCCGTGGATCAACAAGTTCTACATCCTCGATCTCACGCCGGAGAAGAGCTTCATCAAGTGGTGCGTGGACCAGGGGCTCACGATCTTCTGCATCTCCTGGGTGAACCCCGACGCCCGCCACGCCAAGCTCAGCTTCGACGACTACATGCGGGACGGGGTGCTGACCGCTCTGAAGGTCGTGCAGGAGATCTCGGGTTCGGAGACCGTCGACGCCGCGGGCTACTGCGTCGGCGGCACGCTGCTCGCGGTGACCCTCGCCTATCTCGCGGCCAAGGGCGAAGCGCCGTTCGCGAGCGCGACCTTCCTCACGACCCAGGTCGACTTCACGCATGCCGGCGACCTGAAGGTCTTCGTGGACGAGGAGCAGGTGAAGGCTGTCGAGGCGCGGATGGCCGAGTCCGGTTTTCTCGAAGGCGCCAGCATGGCCAACGCCTTCAACATGCTGCGGTCGAACGACCTGATCTGGCCCTACGTCGTCAACAACTACCTGAAGGGCAAGGCGCCCTTCCCGTTCGACCTGCTGTACTGGAACTCCGACGCCACGCGGATGCCGGCAGCGAACCACTCGTTCTACCTGCGCGGCTGCTACCTCAACAACGATCTCGCCAAGGGCCGGATGACGGTGGGCGGCGAGCGTCTCGACCTGAAGAGGGTCAAGGTCCCGGTCTATGAGCTCGCGAGCCGCGAGGACCACATCGCGCCTGCGCGCTCGGCCTTCCTCGGCGCGCAGCTGTTCGGCGGTCCGGTGCGCTTCGTCCTGGCCGGTTCGGGGCATATCGCCGGCGTGGTGAACCCGCCCGCGAAGATGAAGTACCAGCACTGGGTCGGCGAGGAGCCCGCGGGCGCCTTCGAGGACTGGTTCGCGGCGGCCGAGGAGAAGCCCGGCTCGTGGTGGCCGGACTGGCGCGGCTGGCTGGCCGCGGCGGACGCGACCGCGACGCCGGCGCGGACGCCCGGCGTGGGGCCCTACCCCGCGCTCGGCGACGCGCCGGGAACCTACGTCAAGATGCGGGTCTAACCCTCTGCCCGAAAACAAAAAAGCCCCGGATCGCTCCGGGGCTTCTCATTCGTGTCCTCCGCGACGTTCAGGCCGCGACGGCGTTGTGGGCGGCGCGACGCGAAATGGTCTCGATGTCGTTGCGGCCGATGTTGATGTCGCGCAGCGTGCGCTCGTCGAGGGTCGCGAGCTGCTCGAAGGTCTCGCGGTACACGCGCCACATGCGGTAGCGCTTCAGGAGGAAAGCCCAGAAAATCATCGTCTTCAGTCCAGGGTCAGGCGGCTCGCGGCAGGCGGTCGCGCGAGAGCCTCTTGGCTGTCGCTGTCCGTCGCTGGGTCGTCATGGTTCGGTGAAGCCTAGATAATCAGCAGACTGGCGCTCGAATAGGCGGCAGATGGCATCGCAGCAATGCGCGCCTCACATGTCGCCTCGCCAAGGCGTTAACATGAGCGGCCTGAAGGTTAACGCCGCTGCAGACTGAGGGGTTACGTCGGCCCGCCGGGCGAGGCGCGGGCGCCTCGGGACGGCGTGCTGCGACGCGGCGCCACAGCCCCGCCTACTCGGCCGCGTCGTCGAGCGCTTGCCGCAGCGGCCGGCGCTTCAGCACCTCGGCGAGGAATCGCCCGGTGTGGCTGCCCTTCGCGCGCGCGATCTGCTCCGGCGTGCCGGTCGCGACCACCATGCCGCCGCCGTCGCCGCCCTCGGGACCCATGTCGATGATCCAGTCCGCCGTCTTGATGACTTCGAGGTTGTGCTCGATCACGGCGACCGTGTTGCCCTGGTCGACCAGCTCGTGCAGGACCTCAAGCAGCTTCGCCACGTCGTGGAAGTGCAGACCCGTCGTCGGCTCGTCGAGGATGTAAAGCGTGCGGCCGGTCGCCCGGCGCGACAGCTCCTTCGACAGCTTCACCCGCTGCGCCTCGCCGCCGGACAGCGTCGTCGCCTGCTGGCCGACCTTGACGTAGCCGAGGCCGACACGGGCCAGCGTCTCCATCTTCTCGCGGATCGAGGGCGTCGCCTTGAAGAACTGCACGGCCTCGTCGACCGTCATGTCCAGCACGTCCGCGATCGACCTGCCCTTGTAGAGCACCTCCAGCGTCTCGCGGTCGTAGCGCCTGCCCTTGCAGACGTCGCAGGTGACGTAGACGTCGGGCAGGAAGTGCATCTCGATCTTGATGACGCCGTCGCCCTGGCAGGCCTCGCAGCGGCCGCCCTTCACGTTGAACGAGAACCGGCCCGGCATGTAGCCGCGCGCCTTGGCCTCGGGCAGCGCGGCGAACCATTCGCGGATCGGCGTGAAGGCGCCGATGTAGGTGGCGGGGTTCGAGCGCGGGGTGCGGCCGATCGGCGACTGGTCGATGTCGATGACCTTGTCGAGCGCCTCGAAGCCCTCGATCCGCTCGTGGGCGCCGGGGTTCTCGTTGGCGCCGTTCAGCTTGCGCGCCGCGGCCTTGAACACGGTGTCGATCAGCAGCGTGGACTTGCCGCCGCCGGAGACGCCGGTGACGCAGGTGAAGACGCCAAGCGGAATCTCGGCGGTCACGTCCTTCAGATTGTTGGCCTTGGCGCCAAAGACCTTCAGCGCCTTCTTCGCGTTGAACGGCCGGCGCTTCGGCGGCGTCGGCACCATCCGCGCGCCGGTGAGATACTGGCCGGTGAGGCTGTCGGGATGGTTCATCACCTCGTCCGGCGTGCCGGCGGCGATGATGCGGCCGCCGTGGACGCCGGCGCCCGGCCCCACGTCGACCACGTAGTCCGCGAGCCGGATCGCGTCCTCGTCGTGCTCCACCACGATCACGGTGTTGCCAAGGTCGCGCAGGCGCTCGAGCGTCGTCAGCAGCCGGGCGTTGTCGCGCTGGTGCAGGCCGATCGAGGGCTCGTCGAGCACGTAGAGCACGCCGGTGAGGCCCGAGCCGATCTGGCTCGCGAGCCGGATACGCTGGCTTTCGCCGCCCGACAGCGACCCGGAGTTGCGGGCGAGCGTGAGGTAGTCGAGCCCGACGTCCACAAGGAAGCGCAGGCGGTCGCGGATCTCCTTGAGGATCCGGTAGGCGATCTCGTTCTGCTTCGCGGTGAGGTGGTTCGGCAGGTCCTCGAACCAGGCGTGCGCCGCCTTCACCGAGAGCTCCGACGCCCGGCCGATGTGCCGGTCCGCCACCCGCACCGCGAGCGCCTCGGGCTTCAGCCGGTAGCCCTCGCAGATCAGGCACGGCACGTCCGACATGTAGCGGCCGATCTCCTCGCGGGACCAGTCGCTCTCGGTCTCCTTCCAACGCCGCTCGAGGTTGCGCACCACGCCCTCGAAGGTCTTGGTGGTCTCGTAGGAGCGCAGGCCGTCGTCGTAGACGAAGCGCACCTTGTCGGCGCCCGAACCGTAGAGGATGACGTTCTTCGCCTTCTCCGGCAGGTCGGACCAGCGCGTCGTCAGGTTGAAGCCGTAGTGCTTGGCGAGGGCGTCGAGCGTCTGGACGTAATAGGGCGAGGTCGAGCGCGCCCAGGGGGCGATCGCGCCCTTGCGCAGGGTCAGCCCTCCGTCGGGAACCACGAGGTTCGGATCGACGCTGAGCTCGGTGCCGAGGCCGTCGCAGGCCGGGCAGGCGCCGAAGGGATTGTTGAAGGAAAAGAGTCTGGGCTCGATCTCGGCGATGGTGAAGCCGGAAACCGGGCAGGCGAACTTCTGCGAGAAGGTCAGCCGCTTCGCCTGCCCGTGCTCGTCGGTCTCGCCCGCGAACTCCGCCAGCGCGATGCCGTCGGCAAGCGCCAGCGCGGTCTCCAGGCTGTCCGCCAGACGGCTCGAGATCTCGCCGCGGATCACCACGCGGTCCACCACCACGTCGATGTCGTGCTTCAGCTTCTTGTCGAGCGCCGGCGCGTCGGCGATCTCGTAGTAGGTCCCGTCGATCTTGAGGCGCTGGAAGCCCTTTTTCTGGAACTCCGCGATCTCCTTGCGGTACTCGCCCTTGCGGCCACGGATCACCGGCGCGAGCAGGTAGAGCCGCGAACCCTCCGGCAGCGCCGTCAGCCGGTCGACCATCTGGCTGACGGTCTGGCTCTCGATGGGCAGGCCGGTGGCCGGCGAATAGGGAATGCCGACGCGCGCCCACAGCAGGCGCATGTAGTCGTAGATCTCGGTGACCGTGCCCACCGTCGAGCGCGGGTTCTTCGAGGTCGTCTTCTGCTCGATCGAGATCGCCGGCGACAGGCCGTCGATCTGGTCGACGTCCGGCTTCTGCATCATCTCGAGGAACTGGCGCGCGTAGGCCGAGAGGCTCTCGACGTAGCGGCGCTGGCCTTCGGCGTAGATCGTGTCGAAGGCGAGCGACGACTTTCCGGAGCCCGACAGGCCCGTGAACACCACCAGCCGGTCGCGCGGAATGTCGAGGTCGACGTTCTTGAGATTATGCTCGCGCGCGCCGCGCACGGAGATCAGCCGCGCGTCGCGCCGCTCAGGGACGCGTTCGGCCGCAGCGTCGAACGCCGCCTCCAGCGCCGCGGCGGAGGTCTTGGCGACCGGCTTCGGCGCCGTCTCGACGCCGGACTTCGCGGGCGTCTTGGCCGGCGGTTTGGCAGCTGCCTTAGGGCCCGGCTTGGCCGCAGCCTGCTTCGGCGCTCGGGCCTTGCCGGCCGGCGAAGAGGTTTTCGTCATGAGGTCACGTCGTCCCGCAGCGGCTCGATCCCGCCATTCGATCGTCAAGTCGGCCCGCAAGGCGTTCAGGTCAAGCGGAGCGCTTGTCGCGCCGCGATCCGCATGCTAAGGAACATAGGAAGAACAAACGCCATTGTCCACCGCCATGCGTCCCCTCCCGAGGCTTGTGGACAAGCCCGGGGCGGGGGCGACGGAGGCGGTCGCGGCGATTAGGGTGCGCGCTCAAGCTTTCAGGAGATCGTCATGGCGGGCAGCGTCAACAAGGTCATTCTGGTCGGAAATCTCGGCCGTGATCCGGAAGTCCGCCGCATGAACTCCGGCGAGCCGGTGGTCAACCTGCGGATCGCGACCTCCGAGAACTGGCGCGACAAGCAGTCCGGCGAGCGCCGCGAAAAGACCGAGTGGCACTCGGTGGTGATCTTCAACGAGAACCTCGCCAAGATCGCCGAGAGCTATCTGCGCAAGGGCTCGAAGGTCTATGTCGAGGGCCAGCTGCAGACCCGCAAGTGGACCGATCCCTCGGGCGTCGAGAAGTACACGACCGAGATCGTGATCCAGCGCTTCCGGGGCGAGCTCGCCCTGCTCGACGGCCGCGGCGGCGGCGGTTCGGACGACAGCTACGAGGCCGGCTCCAACGAGAGCTTCGGCCGGTCGAGCCCGACCGAGCGTCGCTCTCCCGCTCCGGCGGCCCCCGCCGCAGCGGGCGGCGGACGCGGCGGCTACTCCGACGCGATGGACGACGACATCCCGTTCTGACGCTGATCCGACCGGACGCTCCTTTCTCGGGGCCTAGTCGATGACCCGCGACGCGGTCGCGGACCGAACGCGCGGTGACACGTCGCGCCCTCCGGCGGCTTCGAGGGTGGTGAGATCGCGCCGATGAGCGGCGCTGCAACCTATGGCGGACTGTTCGTCGCCGCCTTTCTCGCTGCGACGCTGCTACCGGCGCAGTCGGAAGCGGCGCTCGTCGCCCTGATCGCGCTGGGCGAACGGTCGCCCTGGGCCCTGGTGGCGATGGCGAGCCTCGGCAACACCCTGGGCTCGCTGGTGAACTGGGCGATCGGCCGGCAGGCGGAGCGTTTTCGCGGTCGGCGGTGGTTTCCGGCTTCCGATCGCGCGCTCGAACGAGCAAAACGCTGGTACGGCCGCTATGGCCGTTGGTCGCTGCTGTTGAGCTGGGTCCCGATCATTGGCGACCCTCTGACCCTGGTGGCCGGCGTCCTGCGCGAGCCGCTCTGGAGCTTTCTGGCGCTGGTGGCGCTGGCGAAGACCGCCCGCTACGCGGCGCTCGCGGCCGGAACGCTCGCTCTCGGATAGGCGAGCCTCGCCGGAGTTGCGCCTAACCGAGGGCGGCCTCTCCCATCAGCCGCGCCGAGCGACGGCCCTCGGGCCGCCTCAGGCGGCCCGGACGGTCGCGAGGAAGCGCTCGACCTCGACGCGGAGTTCGGAGGAGCGCTCCGACAGGTTGGAGGCCGAGGACAGCACCTCGCCCGCGGCGATCCCTGCGCCCTGCGCGGCGCTCGCGACGGCGCCCATGTTTTCGGTCACCTCGTTGGTGCCGACGGCGGCCTGCGAGACGTTGCGGGCGATCTCCTGTGTCGCCGCGCCCTGCTCCTCGACGGCGGCCGCGATCGCGCTCGACGCCGACGAGATCTCCTCGATCCGGCCGGTGATGCCGCTGATCGCCGCCACCGCGTTGGTGGTGGAGAGCTGGATCTGGGCGATCTGCGACGAGATCTGCTCGGTCGCCTGGGCCGTCTGGTTGGCAAGGTTCTTGACCTCCGAGGCCACCACCGCGAAGCCGCGGCCGGCCTCGCCAGCGCGCGCCGCCTCGATGGTGGCGTTGAGCGCAAGCAGATTGGTCTGGCTCGCGATCGCCTGGATCATCGCGACGACGTCGCCGATCGTGTTCGCCGCGACGCTGAGGTCGCGCACCAGGGCGGCGGTGGCGCCGGCGTCGGCCACGGCCGTGCGGGCGAGCTCCGCCGATCCCTGGACCTGACGCCCGATTTCCTGGACCGAGGCGCCGAGCTCCTCCGCCGCCGCGGCGACCATCTGCACGTTGGACGCCGCCTGGTCGGCGGCCGCGGCCACCGTGGTGGAGCGGCGGGCGGTGTCGCTCGCCGCCCGGTCCATGCCCGAGGCCGTGCCCTGAAGCTGGGAGGACGCGGCCGCCACCGCGCCGACGACGCCGCTCACCGCCGCTTCGAAGCGATCCGCCATGTCGCGCATCGTCGCCTTCCGCTGCGCCTCGGCGCCGGCGCGGGCGAGCGCGGTCTCCTCCTCCAGCGCGCGGGCGCGGATCATGCCGTCCTTGAACACGTCGACCGCCTGCGCCATCCCGCCGACCTCGTCGCCCCGGTCGCGGCCCACGACGTCGACCGACAGATCGCCGCCGGCGAGACGCTTCATGTCGTCGGTCATGCGCCGCAGCGGACGCGCGACGTTGAGCGTGAGCAGCGCCGCGGCGCCGATCGCGAAGACGATGGCGAGCGCCACGAAGATCAGGGTCGCGACCGTCGCCTGGGCGTAGGCCTGCTGGGCGGCGGCGCCGCTCTGCTGGGCGGCCGCGTCGTTGAGGTCGATCAGCTTCTGCAGCTCGGCCAGCGCGGCGTTGCTCGCCGTCGACATGGTGGTGTTGTACATCCGCTGCGCGCCGACGACGTCGCCGGCCGTGGCGAGCGCGTTCATCTCGCTCTGGAGCCGTCCGTAGGCCGCCCGGCCGCGCTCGAAGGCGACGTAGGCCTCCTTTTCCGCCGGGGTCGTGGTCTGCCCTACGTACTGCGCCTGGAGCTCGGCGAGCTCGCCCTCCCGCTTCGCCAGCGTCGCGGCGATCTCGTCCCGGAGCGCGGGCGTGTCGGCGGAGATCAGACGGCCGCCGTTGATCCGCAGCCGCAAGGTCACGACCTGCATCTTGCCGAGGATCTGCGTGGTCGGCAGCCGGCTTGTGCGGAGATCCTCGGCCGCGCCGTTGACCTGGCCGAGTTCATAGAGCGCGAAGCCGCCGAGGCCTGCGACGAGAACGACGAGGCCGCCAAACGCGAGGTTCAGCTTACGGCGGATGGTGGCGGTCTTCAGCATGGGGGGGCTCGTCGCAGGGCGGTTAACGGACACCATCGGACATTCGCCCAGGCCGACTAATTTCTCATTAATCGAAAGTCTTAGACAAAGCGCTGCCCCGAGATGGGCGATCGTTCGTTTGCAACCGGTCGTCGAAAGCGATCGATAACCTTGCCCGCGCATTTCGACCTCCAGCGGGCCGCGGAACAACCGCTCCTTTACCGGCGGTCCCTCACGGTCCCAACCATGTCAGCCGCCCTCGATTATCGCCAAGCGCCCGCTCCGTCCGATAGCCCGCTTCGGATCGTCCATCTCGTCCGCTCGCCGGTCGGGGGAATCTTCCGGCACATCGCCGATCTCGCGACGGCGCAGGCCGCGGCCGGCCATCAGGTCGGCTTCGTGTGCGACAGCCTCACGGGAGGCGCCTTCGAGGCCGAGCGCATCACCGCGCTCGAGCCGCACCTGGCGCTCGGGGCGTTCCGGCTGCCGATCGCGCGCCAGATCGCGCCCTCGGACGTGACGGCGCTCGCCCGCGTGCACCGCCGGCTGGCGCCGCTCGCGCCTGACGTGGTGCACTCCCATGGCGCGAAGGGCGGCGTGTTCGGCCGCGTCACGGGCGCCTGGCTCAACCGGGCGAAGCCGGTGGCGCGGATCTACGCGCCCCATGGCGGCAGCCTGCACTTCGACCCGGCCACCGCCGAAGGCCGCATCTACTTCGCGATCGAACGCGCGCTGGAGACGGTCAGCGACGTGCTGGTGCACGTGAGCGAGTACGAGCGCCGCGCCTACGTGGACAAGGTCGGCGCCCCGCGCTGCCAGGCCGTCGTCGTGCGCAACGGCCTGACGCCGCCCGAATTCGAGGCGGTGGCGCCCGCGCCGGACGCCTCCGATTTCCTCTACCTCGGCATGCTGCGCGACCTCAAAGGCCCCGACGTGTTCATCGAGGCGCTGGCGCTGCTCGCGCGCGACGGCGCCGCGGCGACGGGGACGATCGTCGGCGACGGCCCGGACGAGGCGCGCT
This sequence comes from Methylopila sp. 73B, assembly GCF_000526315.1. NCBI lineage: Bacteria > Pseudomonadati > Pseudomonadota > Alphaproteobacteria > Hyphomicrobiales > Methylopilaceae > Methylopila > Methylopila sp. 73B. The sequence goes on from NZ_JAFV01000001.1 coordinate 1,558,041, forward strand.
ACCGCGGGCTCGTCGCCGAGCGCGGGCTGGCGGCGCATGTCCGCTTCCTGCCGCCCCGGCCGGCGCGCGAGGCCTTCGCGACGGCGCGCGCGATCGTCGTGCCGTCGCGCGCCGAATCCATGCCCTATGTCGTGCTCGAGGCGATCGCGGCCGGTCTGCCGATCCTCGCCACCGATGTCGGCGGCATTCCGGAGATCTTCGGCCCGTTCAGCGGCGACCTGCTTCCGCCCGGCGACGCGGCCGCCCTCGCCGCGGCGATGGGGCGGCTCATGGCCGACGCCGGCCGCGCCCGGGGGATGGCGCGCGAACGTCGAGCGCATATCGCCGGCGAGTTCGCGCTATCGTCGATGGCGTCGCGCATCGAAACCGTTTACCGCGACGCGATCGCGGCACGAGAAACGCGAACTTTCTCCGTTCGGTAAAAGTGTTTGTTTTGAGTTTGTCGCCATCCTGATCCGACATCGCGATGGAGCGGCGACGTGAACGGGTTCCAAATGGCGCGCCTCGAGATCAGGCAAGATGAACCGAAGCCTCTGACGCCGCGGCAGACGCGGCTGAACGAGCAGGCTCGCGAGATCGCGCAGCAGTTCACGGCCGCGTCCATCTCGCAGACGCTGCTGGTCGGCGCGGTGCGGCTGGTCGACGCCGCGCTCGTGCTCGCCTCAGCCACGATCGCCTACGCCATCACGCTCGGTCCGCTGTCGGGACTGAGCTGGAGCTACCCGCTCGCGGCCGGGCTCGGCGTCGTGCTGTTGCTGATCTTCGCCCAGGCGGCGGACGCCTACCACGTGGTGGCGTTCCGCTCGATGGGGGGCCAGCTCGGCCGCATGCTCGGCGCCTGGACGCTGGTCTTCGCGGGCTTCGCGGCGCTCGGCGCCTTCCTCGACTTCGGCGGCGCGATCGACCGGCGCTGGCTCGGCTACTGGTTCGTGTTCGGCGCCGCCGGGCTGCTCGTCGCGCATGTGGGGCTCGCGGTTCTGGTGAAGCGCTGGGCGGCGCAGGGCCGGCTCGGCCGCAAGGCCGTCATCGTCGGCGGCGGCGAACCGGCGGGCGAGCTCATCCGCGCGCTCGAGGCGACGCCAGGCAACGACGTCCACATCTGCGGCGTGTTCGACGACCGCTCGAACGACCGCTCGCCGGCGATCGTCGCGGGCTACCCCAAGCTCGGCAACATCGCCGAGCTCGTCGAGTTCGGCCGCCTCGCCCGCATCGACTTGCTGATCGTGACGATCCCGGTCACCGCGCGCGGCCGCGTCACGGAAATCCTGAAGACGCTCTGGGTGCTGCCGGTCGACATTCGACTCTCGGCCCACACCGACAAACTGCGCTTCCGTCCGCGCTCCTACTCCTACCTCGGCTCGATCCCGATGGTGGAGCTGGCGGAAAAGCCGATCGCGAACTGGGACTACGTGGCGAAGCGCGCCTTCGACCTGGTCGTCGGCTCGCTCTGCATCCTGCTGACGGCGCCGCTGATGATCGCGACCGCGGTGGCGATCAAGCTCGACAGCCCCGGCCCGGTGTTCTTCCGGCAGAAGCGCTACGGCTTCAACAACGAGGTCATCGAGATCTTCAAGTTCCGGTCGCTCCGCCACGAGATGGCGGACCCGGAGGCGAAGACCGTGGTGACGAAGAACGACAGCCGCGTCACGCGCGTCGGCCGCTTCATCCGCAAGACCTCGATCGACGAGCTGCCGCAGCTGTTCAACGTCATCAAGGGCGAGCTCGCGCTGGTCGGTCCGCGACCCCACGCCGTCAACGCCCACACCTCCGACACGCTCTGGAACGACGTCGTCGACGGCTACTTCGCCCGCCACCGCGTGAAGCCCGGCGTCACCGGCTGGGCGCAGATCAACGGCTGGCGGGGCGAGGTCGACACCCAGGAGAAGCTCAAGAAGCGCGTCGACCACGACCTCTACTACATCGAGAACTGGTCGATCCTGTTCGACCTCAGCATCTTGCTGAAGACCCCGATCTCGCTCGCCAAGACGGACAACGCCTATTGAGCGCCTCGCACGCCACCTATGGCGGCGGCCGCTCGCTGACCTTCGGCGCGGAAGGCCTGCGCGAGGGCATCGTCTGGCTGGCGGTCGCCTCCAGCTTCTTCGTGATGTTCGAGCCGGCGCCCTACGACCTGCTCTTCATCCTGGCGATCGGGGTGTTCGCGGCCACCGGGCTTAGCCTTCCGCGCGCGCTGCTGCCCTTCGTGCTGCTGGTCATCCTGTACCAGCTCGGCGCGGTGCTGACGCTCACGCTGGTCTACGACCGGGCGGACACGCAGAAATGGACCACGGTGGGCGTGTTCCTGTCCGGCACCGGGGTGTTCTATTCGCTGCTGCTGGCCGACCGGACCGAGATCCGGGCGCGCCTGATCGCCAATGCCTGGGTCATCGCCGGCGCCATCGGCGGCGGACTGGCGATCGTGGGCTACTTCCACCTGGCGCCGTTCGCGGACTCGCTGCTGATCTACGGCCGCGCCAAGGCGACCTTCAAGGACCCCAACGTCTACGCGCCCTACCTGATCTTCCCGGCACTGGTGCTGATCCAGCGGCTCTATTCGGTGGACCTCAAGAAGTCGCTGTTCGTGCTGCTGCCGCTCGGGCTGATCATGAGCGGCGTGTTCCTCAGCTTCTCGCGCGGGTCCTGGGGCCACCTGATCGGCTCCGCCGCGATCATGACGGTGCTGACGATCCTCGCCGCCCCCACCCCGGCCCGGCGGGCGCGCATCCTTCTCATCTGCGGCGCGGCGGCGCTGGGCGCCGCCCTGCTGATCGCGGTTCTGCTGACCTTGCCCTCGGTGTCGAGCCTGTTCGCGGAACGCGCGAGCCTGGAGCAGAACTACGACGTCGGCCGCTACGGCCGCTTCGGGCGCCACGCCGCCGGCTTCCAGCTCGCGCTCGAGCGGCCGCTCGGCATCGGCATCTTCCAGTTCGCCAAGCTCTTCGGCGCCGACGTCCACAACACCTACCTCAACGCCTTCATGTCCTACGGCTGGCTCGGCGGGCTCGCCCTGCCGACGCTGGTCATCGTCACCTTCGTCTTCGCAGGCCGCACGATCCTCGTTTCGACTCCGTGGCGACCGATCTTCATCTGCGCCTTCTCCACCTGGAGCGTGCTGATGATGGAGGCCTGGGTCATCGACGTGGACCACTGGCGCCACCAATGGGCGCTGCTCGGCATGACCTGGGGCTTCATCGCCGCGACCCTCGCCCACCAGCGCCGCGCCGACGACGCGGCGTCGGCGCGCATCCCCCGCGCGGCGGGTTGACGGCCCCCGGGGCCTTCGCGCCAAAGTAGCCCGCACTCCCGCAGACTCCGCTTCGAGGCGCGACCCCCGCCCCATGTCCGACCGCGACCGACCGCTGAAGATCGTGCTGATCGACGCGAGCCCCGTGCGCGCCGCCGTCATGGAGCAGGGCCTGCGGGACGCCGGGCACACAACCATCATGCGGATCACCGACCACGTGAACCTGCTCGCGCGCATCTACGCGATCGACCCGGACGTCATCCTCATTGACCTCGAGAACCCGAGCCGCGACGTGCTGGAGCAGATGTTCCAGGTGAGCCGCGCCGTGCGGCGGCCGGTGGGCATGTTCGTCGACCAGAGCGACCGCGCCTCGATCGAGGCCGCGATCGACGCCGGCGTTTCGGCCTATGTGGTCGACGGGCTGAAACGCGAGCGTGTGCAGCCGATCCTTGAGACGACGATCAGCCGCTTCCGGGCCTTCGCCAAGCTCCGCGCGGAGCTGGAGCAGGCGAAGGGCCAGCTCGAAGAGCGCAAGACCGTCGACCGCGCCAAGGGCATCCTGATGCGCGCGAAGAAGATCGACGAGGAGGAGGCCTATGCGCTGCTGCGCAAGGTCGCCATGAACGAGAAGAAGAAGATCGTCGAGATCGCCCAATCGGTGATCACCGCTGCGGAGCTGCTCGGATGAGCCTCGACCCGGTCAAGATCGGTTTCATTCCCCTCGTCGACGCCGCGATTCCGATCATCGCGGCCGACGTCGGTTTCGCGGCCGAAGAAGGCATCGCGCTTGAGCTGGTGCGCGAGGTGTCGTGGGCGAACATCCGCGACCGGCTGACGCTCGGCCATTTCGACGGCGCGCACCTGCTCGCGCCCATCGCGATCGCGACCACGCTGGGGCTCGGAACCATCAAGGTGCCGCTGGCGGCGCCGCTCGCGCTCGGCCTGAACGGCAATGCGGTGACGATGTCGCCGCCGCTGTTCGAGGACATCCGCCGCCACATGGCGCCGGGCGCCGGCATGGCCGACCCGCGCGCCACCGGCGCGGCGTTCAAGGCGGTCGTCGAGGAGCGACGGCGCAACGGCGACGAGCCGCCGACGCTCGGCATGACCTTCCCGTTCTCGACCCACAACTACCAGCTCCGGCTGTGGCTGGCCGCCGCGGGCGTCGAGCCGGACGAGGACGTGCGGCTCGCGGTCGTGCCGCCGCCGTTCATGGTCGACGCGCTCGAGAACGCTCACGTCGAGGGCTTCTGCGTCGGCGCGCCCTGGAACTCGGTCGCCGTCGAGTACAAGCTCGGCCGCATCCTCCACCTCGGCGTCGACCTCGTGCGGCGCTGCCCCGAAAAAGTGCTGGCGGTGCGGGCGCATTGGCTCGCCCGGAACCCCGAACTTGCGGCGCGCCTGGTGCGGGCCTGCGTGCGCGCGGCGGAATGGCTCGACGAGCCCAACCACCGTGAGGAGGCCGCACGGCGGCTCGCCGCTCCGAACCGGCTCGACGTGCACGCCCACATCATCCAGCGCGCGCTGGACGGCCGGCTTCCGACCGGCGACGGCGACGAGGTGCGCGTCTGCGACGGCTACGTCCTGTTCGGCGCCGACGGCGCGACGCGGCCCGACCAACGACACGCGCGCTGGCTGCACGCGCAGATGGTGCGCTGGCGGCAGACGTCGGACGACTCCGCCGGCGCCGACCTCGCCGCCGCGAGCTACCGCGCGGACGTCTACGACGCCGCCCTCGGCCGCGGCGCACCGCCCGAAGCCGACGATCCGCTGGGCGTCTTCACGGGCTGAGCCCTCGCCCGCGCGCCGCCTAACTTGCGTGCAGTGCACAAATCTGAAGCTGCATCTGCGCGCCGCTGCGGCAACCAAAGGCAATCGGGCGCGGACGCGCCATTGGCCGGTGCGACCCCGAACCCCTCAAATTTGAACGATCCCCGCACGCCGATCCGAGTTGGCACGCGACTTGAATGGAAGTGTTCGAGGTTGGCGTCGACGAGGACGCCCGCCACCTGCCCACCGATGGGCCCCAGCGACGCCGCTGACCTGACGAGCGCACTTCCGCACGTCGAGTCGGCGGCTTTTTTGTTTCTGGCCGTCCGCCATGAAGGCGGCGGCACGATCAGTCCCCGAGAGCGCCGATGGGCGCCCATGGAGCCGAAGGCCCGATGACCACCGAGTTCAAGACGCCGCAGTCCAAGACGTCCCCGATCGCGGGCCTTCATCGGCGCGACGTGCTGCGCGTCGGCGCGGGCGCCGCAGCGACGCTGCTCGCCGCCCGGACGCTCGCGCCCTCCGGCGTGTTCGCGCAGGGCGCAGGGCCGGAAACCACAAAGGCGACGCTCGGCTACATCGCGCTCACGGACTCCGCGCCGCTGATCGTCGCCAAGGAAAAGGGCTTCTTCGCCAAGCACGGCATGACCGACGTCACCGTGACGAAGCAGGCGTCCTGGGGCACCACGCGCGACAACCTCGTCCTCGGCTCCGAGGGCAACGGCATCGACGGCGCGCACATTCTCTCGCCGATGCCCTACCTGATCTCGGCCGGCAAGGTGACCCAGCAGAACATCCCGCTTCCGATGTATATCCTGGCGCGGCTGAACTACGACGCCCAGGGCATCTCGGTCGGCATGGCCTACAAGGACCTGAAGCCGACGGTCGACGCGACGCCTCTCAAGCAGATCTTCCTGAAAATGAAGGCCGAGGGCAAGCAGGCCAAGGTCGCGATGACCTTCCCCGGCGGCACCCACGACCTGTGGATCCGCTACTGGCTGGCCGCCGCCGGCATCGACCCCGACAAGGACGTCGAGACCATCGTGGTGCCGCCCCCGCAGATGGTGGCGAACATGAAGGTCGGCACCATGGACGCCTTCTGCGTCGGCGAGCCGTGGCCGGGCCAGCTCGTCAGCCAGGGCATCGGATTCACGGCCTGCAACACCTCTGAGATCTGGCAGAACCACCCCGAGAAGTCGTTCGCGATGCGGGCGGCCTACGTGGACAAGAACCCGAACGCCGCCAAGGCCCTGCTGATGGCCGTCCAGGAAGCGCAGATGTTCTGCGAGGACATGGCCAACAAGGAAGAGCTCGCCGCGATCGTCGGCACCCGGGCCTACTTCAACGTGCCGGTGAAGGACATCGTGGGCCGCCTCAAGGGCCACTACGACTACGGCGACGGCCGCATCGTGGAGAACAGCCCCGGCGTCATGAAGTTCTGGCGCGACCACGCCTCCTACCCGTTCCAGAGCCACGACACGTGGTTCCTCACCGAGGACATCCGCTGGGGCAAGTTCGCGCCCGACACGGACGTCAAGGCGATGGTCGCGAAGGTGAACCGCGAGGACATCTGGAAGGACGCCGCCAAGGCGCTCGGCGTGAAGGAGGCGGACATCCCGACGTCGACCTCGCGCGGCGTCGAGAAGTTCTTCGACGGCAAGACCTTCGATCCGGCCAACCCGGCGGCCTACCTCGACAGCCTCGAGATCAAGCGCGTCGCGTGAGGCGTCGCCGTCATGGAGGGCGCGCCCGCCGCGCCCTCCCCGCTCCTGATCCTCCGCACCAACTCCTGAGGAGTCGCCATGTCGGCCCCCGTCCTGAAACTCGACGACGCCCGCGCGACCAAGGCGGCGCCCGCCGCCGACGTCGTCGCGTTCCGGGCGCCGAAGGCGCCCTCCCCGATCGCCAAGCGCGCCAAGCGCGTCCTGGACTGGGCGAGCACCACGCTGATCCCGCCGCTGGTGGTGCTCGCTCTGCTGCTGCTGTTCTGGGAGCTGATCTGCTCCCGCCCCGGGTCCTCCCTGCCACCGCCCAGCCAGGTCGTCACCGACACCTGGGAGCTGATCATCGACCCGTTCTACGACCGCGGCGGCCTGGACAAGGGCCTGTTCTGGCACCTGCTGGCGAGCCTCCAGCGCGTCGCGGTGGGCTACGCCATCGCCGTTGTGATCGGCGTGGCGCTCGGGGTGCTGGTCGGTCAGTCCACCTGGGCGATGCGCGGCCTCGACCCGATCTTCCAGATCCTGCGCACCGTGCCGCCGCTCGCCTGGCTGCCGCTGTCGCTCGCCGCGTTCCGCGACGGCCAGCCCTCGGCGATCTTCGTGATCTTCATCACCTCGGTCTGGCCGATCATCATCAACACCGCGGTCGGCATCCGCAACATACCGACCGACTACTCGAACGTCGCCAAGGTCATCCGGCTGAACGGGTTCGAGTACTTCACCAAGATCATGATCCCAGCCGCCGCCCCGTACATCTTCACGGGCCTGCGGATCGGCGTCGGCCTCAGCTGGCTCGCGATCGTCGCGGCCGAGATGCTGATCGGCGGCGTCGGCATCGGCTTCTTCATCTGGGACGCGTGGAACTCGTCCAACATCAGCGACATCATTCTGGCGCTCGTCTACGTCGGAGTGGTCGGGTTCATCCTCGACCGGATCGTCGCGTTCATCGCCAACGCGGTCACCCGCGGCACGGCCACCGCGTAAGGGATCCGAGCCATGTCAGCCCAAGCTTTTCTCTCCATTCAGCACGTCGACAAGGCGTTCTCCCGCGGCGGCGTCACCAACGAGGTCCTCAAGGACGTCTCGCTCGACGTCAATGAGGGCGAGTACATCTCGATCATCGGCCATTCCGGCTGCGGCAAGTCCACCCTGCTCAACATCGTCGCCGGCCTCACGGGCGTGACGAAGGGCGTGGTCTTCCTCGAAGGCAAGGTGGTGGACGAGCCGGGACCGGACCGCGCCGTGGTGTTCCAGAACCACTCCCTGCTGCCCTGGCTCACCTGCTACGAGAACGTCGCGCTCGCGGTCGACAAGGTCTTCGCCAAGACCAAGTCCAAGGCCGAGCGCCGCGAATGGACCATGCGCCAGATTGAGCTGGTGAATATGGCCCACGCCAAGGACCGCCGCCCCTCGGAGATCTCCGGCGGCATGAAGCAGCGCATCGGCATCGCCCGCGCGCTCGCCATGCAGCCGAAGGTGCTGCTGCTCGACGAGCCCTTCGGCGCGCTCGACGCGCTGACCCGCACCCATCTGCAGGATCAAGTCATGCAGATCCAGACGGAGCTCAAGAACACCGTCCTGATGATCACCCACGACGTGGACGAGGCCGTGCTGCTCTCGGACCGCATCGTGATGATGACCAACGGCCCCTCGGCCCGCATCGGCGAAGTGCTGTCGGTGCCGCTGGAGCGCCCGCGCAAGCGGCTCGAGCTGGTCTCCGACCGCACCTACATCGCGGCCCGCGCCGCGGTGCTCAAGTTCCTCTACGAGCGTCACCGCTTCGTCGAGGCGGCCTGAGTGATGAAGACCACCGCCAACCGTCATGCCCGGCGAAGCCGGGTATCCACGACTTCGATCGCAAGCGACGTCGCGCGAGGAAAGTCGTGGATACCCGCAAAGGCGGGCATGACGGGGCGGATCTCCCTGACACCGGAGATTTGACATGGACCGCGAGCGTCTCGTCGTCGTCGGCGCCGGCATGGCGTCCCTCCGGCTCCTCGAGGAGCTGAAGGCCGCCTGCCCCGGCCGCTACGCCGTCACCGTGCTCGGCGCGGAGCCGGAGCCGGCCTACAACCGCGTGCTGCTGTCATCCCTGCTCGCCGGCGAGGCGAGCGACGAGGACCTCGCGTTCAAGGACCGCGCTTGGTACGCGGCGAACGGCTACCGCCTGCTGACCGGCGCAGCCGTGCAGGCGGTGGACGCCGCCGCCCGCCGGGTGACGCTGAAGGACGGCCGGGCCTTCGCCTACGACCGGCTGGTGCTCGCCACCGGCTCCGAAGCGATCCGGCTGCCGCTGCCGGGCTCGCATCTCTCGCAGGTTCTGGTGTTCCGCGACCGCTGCGACGCCATGCGCCTGAAGGAGCTGGGCGTTCCCGGCGCCCGCGCCGTGGTGATCGGCGGCGGCCTGCTGGGGCTCGAGGCGGCCTATGGCCTCGTGAAGCTCGGCTGCGCCGTCACGGTGGTGCATCTCATGGACAAGCTGATGGAGCGCCAGCTCGACGCCAAGGGCGCGGCCACGCTGCGCCGGGCGCTGGAGGCCAAGGGCGTGGCCTTCGCGCTGGGCGCCCAGAGCAAGGCGATCGTGGGCGACACCCACGTGGAGGGGCTGGAGCTGGGCTCCGGCGAGATTCTGCCCGCCGACATGATCGTCATGGCCTGCGGCGTGCGGCCGAACGCTGCGCTCGGGCGCGCGGCGGGGCTCGCCGCGAACCGCGGTCTGCTAGTCGACGACGCGATGCGCACCTCGGACCCGCGGGTGTTCGCGCTGGGCGAATGCGCCGAGCACCGCGGCGTGGTCTACGGCCTCGTGGCGCCGGCCTACGAGCAAGCGAAGACGCTGGCGCGCGCGCTCGCCGGCGACGCGGCGGCCTATGGCGGCACGCTGCTCTCCACCAACCTCAAGGTCTCGGGCGTCGCGGTGTTCTCCGCCGGCGCGATCGAGGCGGAGGACGGCGAGGAGACCATCGTGCTCTCCGATGCGGCGCAGGGCTGCTACCGCAAGCTGATCGTCCGCGACGACCGCCTGAAGGGCGCGATCCTCGTGGGCGAGGCCTCCGACGCCCTCTGGTACCTCGACCTGATCGCGAGCGGCGTCCCGCTCGGGCCATTGCGCGACGACCTCGCCTTCGGGCGCGGCTTCGCGCTGGCGGCGTGAGGGCGGCGGCGATGGGCGATCAAAAGATAAAGCGCAGGCCTTCACCTCTCCCCGGCGGGGAGAGGTCGATCGGCGAAGCCGAGCGGGTGAGGGGTATCTGGGCTCTCCGGATCGCGCGACGCCCCCTCACCCGGCGCTGCGCGCCGACCTCTCCCCGCCGGGGAGAGGTGAAGAAAGATGCGTCGGCTTCAGGTGTGAGCTTATGAGCGAAGATTTCTCCCCCGACCAGAAGCGCTACCTCGAGGGCTTCGTCTCCGGCGTCCAGGCGATCCGCGGCTCGCGGGGCGCTCCGGGATTCGGCGGCGGCGTGCCCTTCGGCGGTCCTGGCGCCCTGCCGGCCGCCGAGGCCGAGCCGACCGGCCCCGACGCGATCCACCTCAAGGCCATGGCCGCGCAGGAGAAGGCGGGCAAGAAGCTGGTCCCGCAGGAGAAGGCGAAGCGCGAGGAGCACCCGTTCGACGCCTACGCGCGGCTCAAGGACCTCGCCGAGAAGAACCAGTTCGCGAAGGCGCTCGACGACTTCCGCATCCGCTTCCACGGCCTGTTCTACGTCGGCCCGACGCAGGACGCGTATATGTGCCGGCTCAGGATCCACAACGGGATCCTGAAGGCCTGGCAGTTCCGCGGGGTCGCCGACCTGTCCGAGCAGTACGCCGGCGGGTTCACCCATGTGACGACCCGCGCCAACCTGCAGGCGCGCGAGATCAGCGCGGCCAACGGCATCCCCTACATCGAGGGTCTCGTCGACATCGGCCTGACCTCCAAGGGCTCCGGCGCCGACAACATCCGCAACGTCACCGGCACGCCGACCGCGGGCGTCGATCCGCAGGAGTTGGTCGACACGCGCCCCTACGCCAAGGAGTGGCACCACCACATCCTCAATGATCGCGCGCTCTACGGCCTGCCGCGCAAGTTCAACGTGGCCTTCGACGGCGCCGGCCGGATCGCCGCGCTGGAGGACACCAACGACATCGGCTTCCAGGCGGTCGAGGTGCTGGAGGGCGCGGGCGTCGCGCCCGGCGTCTGGTGGCGGCTCGCGCTCGGCGGCATCACCGGCCACAAGGACTTCGCCCGCGACACCGGCGTGATCGTGCCGCTCGACAAGGCGATCAAGGTGGCGGACGCGATCGTCCGCGTGTTCATCGCGTCCGGCGACCGCTCCGACCGCAACAAGGCGCGGCTCAAATACGTGCTCGACGCCTGGGGCTTCGAGAAATTCCTGGCCGAGGTGGAGAAGGTCCAAGGCTGGGCCTTCACCCGCGTCTCGCCCGAGCAAGTCGCCCCCCGCCCCGAGAGCGACCGTCTCGCCCACATCGGCGTGCACCCGCAGAAGCAGCCCGGCCTCAACTGGGTCGGCGTGGTGCTGCCGCTGGGCAAGATGACCTGCGCCCAGATGCGCTCCCTCGCCGACATCTCCGAGCGCTACGGCGACGGCGACGTGCGCCTCACCGTCTGGCAGAACCTGCTACTCTCCGGCGTCCGCGACGCCGACATCGCGGCGGTGGAGCAGGCGATCGCCGGCATCGGGCTCGCCACCTCCGCGTCGAACGTCCGCGCCGGCCTCGTGGCTTGCACCGGCAGCCGCGGCTGCAAGTTCGCCGCCTCCGACACCAAGGGCTTCGCCGACCAGATCGCGAACCACGTCGACGACATCGGCCTCGCGGTGGACACCCCCGTCAACATCCATGTCACCGGCTGCCACAACTCATGCGCGCAGCACTACATCGGCGACATCGGCCTGATCGGCGCCAAGGTGCCGATTAACGACGAGGACACGGTGGAGGGTTTTCACCTCCACGTCGGCGGCGGCTTCGGGACCGACGCCGCGATCGGCCGCGAGCTGGTGCGCGACGTGAAGGGCGAGGACTGCCCGGCCGTCGTGGAGAAGATGCTGCGCGGCTACCTCGCCGCCCGCGACGGCGCCGAGACCTTCGCCGCCTTCACGCGCCGCCATGAGATCGGCGCGCTCAAGACCCTCTTCGAGCTGGAGGGCGCGTGATGGTCCGACGTCGAGCGCAACGCCTCTTCACCTCTCCCCTGTGGGGAGAGGTCGGCGCGGAGCGCCGGGTGAGGGGGACGTCCCATGTCCGGCGAACGCAAAGCCCCCTCACCCGCTCGGCTTCGCCTCGCGACCTCTCCCCACAGGGGAGAGGTGAAGGCCGCGCCCGATCCGACCGCCTTCGTTTTTTCACCGCTTGTTCGTGCGGAGCCTCGTCATGACCGCGCAGACCCTGGTCCTTCCTCCCCTCGTCCCCGAAAACGCGCCGTTCAGCACGGAGCAGCGCGCCTGGCTGAACGGGTTTTTCGCAGGCCTCCTCTCCATGGACGGCGGCATGCAGGCGCTGTCGCGCGACGCCGCCACCGCCCTGCTCGGCTCGCCCCTGCCGGGCGAAGGCGCCTCCGCGCCGGCTGAGGAGGACGACGGCGCGCCCTGGCACGACGCCTCGCTCCCGATCGACGAACGCATGGAGATGGCCGCCGGCAAGCCGGTGAAGCGGCGCATGTTCGCGGCCATGGCGCAGCAGGACTGCGGCCAGTGCGGCTATCTCTGCGAGAGCTACTCCGCCGCGATCGCGACGGGGGAGGAGAAGAAGCTGAACCTCTGCGTGCCGGGCGGCAAGGAAACGACCCGCATGCTGAAGAAGCTTTTCGCGGAGCTCGACGGCGGCGACGCGGCGCCCGCCAAGCCTGCCGCGGTGCCAGCCCCTGCGGCCCCGGCCTCGGCCGAACCCGGCCGCTCGCGCGAGACCCCGGTCGAGGCAGCGTTCTTGTCGAAGCGCGCGGTGAGCGGCGAAGGCTCCGACAAGGAGACGAACCACGTCGAGATCGACCTCTCCGCCTCCGGCCTGACCTACGAGCCGGGCGACTCGTTCGGCCTGTTCGCGACCAACGCGCCGGAACTGTGCGCTGCGGTGGCCGCCCGCCTCGGCGTGGCGGAAGACGTCGAGGTCTCCCACGACGGCCACACGCTGCCGCTGAAGACCTGGCTCGCCGAGCGGGTGGCGCTGGGCGCCGCGCCGGACGCGCTGTTCGAGCTGCTGGGCGCCTATGTGGAGAGCTCCGACGACAAGCAGACGCTGGCCAAGCTCGCCGAGGGCGAGGACCCCGACGGCGACCTCGCGACCCTCGACGTGCTGGCGGCGCTGGAGAAGTTTCCGGCCGCGACGCCGCCGATCGCCGAACTGCTCGGCGCGCTCGACCCGCTGCAGCCGCGGCTCTACTCGATCTCGTCGGCGCTCTCGGCCGATCCGGCCAAGGTGAGCCTCACCGTCGCCGCCGTGCGCTACCGCATCGGCGACCGCACACGGCTTGGCCTCGCTTCGACCTACCTCGCCGACCGCGTGGCGCCGGGCGACAGACTGAAGGTCTATGTCCAGAAGGCGCACGGCTTCGCGCTGCCGAAGGACGGCGCGGTCCCGATCGTCATGGTCGGACCCGGCACGGGCGTCGCGCCCTTCCGGTCCTTCCTGCGCGAGCGCAAGGCGACCAACGCCGCCGGCGGCGCCTGGCTGTTCTACGGCCACCAGCACGAGGCCACCGACTACTACTACCGCGACGAGATCGCCGACCTGCAGGCCGCCGGCGCGCTGACGAAGCTGTCGCTCGCGTGGTCCCGCGACGGCGCGGAGAAGGTCTACGTCCAGGACCGCATGCGCGAGTCCGGCGCCGAGCTGTGGAGCTGGCTGGAGAGCGGCGCGCACTTCTACGTCTGCGGCGACGCCAAGCGCATGGCGGCGGACGTCGAGAAGGCGCTGGTCGAGGTGGTCGCGGCCCATGGGGCGAAGAGCGCCGACGAGGCCAAGGCCTTCGTCGCGGGCCTGAAAAAGGCCGGCCGCTACCAGGCGGACGTCTACTGATGGGCGCGGCGGGCGCAGGAGCGGGCGAACGCGCTGGCCGTCATCCCGGCCGAAGCGGCGCAGCCGCGCAGAGCCGGGACCGTCGTCAGAACATGATGCCGTTTACGGAGAACGATCCCGGCTCTGCGCTGCGCTTCGGCCGGGATGACACTGGTGTCGCTCTTCGCGTCGTACGCCCATGAACATGCGCCCCTCCGACCTGCCCAAGGCCCCCACCCGCACCACCTGTCCCTACTGCGGCGTGGGCTGCGGGGTGCTGGCGCAGCCGGACCAACTGGGCGGCGCGACCATCGCCGGCGACACGGAGCACCCGTCGAACTTCGGGCGGCTGTGCTCCAAAGGCTCGGCGCTCGGCGAAACCTTGTCGCTCGACGGACGGCTGCTGCATCCGGAGATCGGAGGTCGGCGCGCCAGCTGGGACGCGGCGCTCGACGCCACGGCGGAGGGCTTCCGCCGCACGCTCGCGACGCACGGGCCGGAGGCGGTCGCGATCTATCTCTCGGGCCAGCTGCTGACCGAGGACTATTACGCCGCGAACAAGCTGTTCAAAGGCTTCCTCGGCTCGGCCAACGTCGACACCAACTCGCGGCTCTGCATGTCGTCGTCGGTCGCGGGCCACAAGAGGGCCTTCGGCGCCGACACGGTGCCCGGGACCTACCGCGACCTCGAGACCGCGGACCTGCTGGTGTTCGTCGGCTCCAACGCCGCCTGGTGCCACCCCGTGCTTTACCAGCGCATGCTGGCCGCGAAGGCGGCGCGGGGAACGAAGATCGTGGTGATCGACCCGCGCGGGACCGCGACGGCGGAGGAGGCCGACCTCCATCTGCCGCTCGCCGGGGGCTCGGACACGGCGCTGTTCTGCGGCCTGCTGGTCCATCTCGCCGACGGCGGCCGCCTCGACCAGGCCTACGTCGCCGCCCACACGCAAGGCTTCGACGCGGCCCTCGCCCGCGCCCGCGAGATCGCGCCGACGATCTCGGCCACTTCGGCCGCCTGCGGGCTTCCGCCCGCAGACGTCGCCGCCTTCTTTGACCTGTTCGCGACCACCGAGCGCGTGGTCACGCTCTACAGCCAGGGCGTCAACCAGGCGGCGCAGGGGACCGACAAAGTCGGCGCCATCATCAACTGCCACCTCGCCACGGGCCGCATCGGCCGCGAAGGCATGGGGCCGTTCTCGCTCACCGGCCAACCCAACGCGATGGGCGGGCGCGAAGTCGGCGGGCTCGCCAACCAGCTCGCCGCCCACATGGGCTTCGAGCCCGCCTCGATCGACAGGGTCCGCCGCTTCTGGGACGCGCCGCGCATGGCGCAGGCGGAGGGGCTGAAGGCCGTCGACATGTTCGACGCGGTCGGCCGCGGCGAGATCAAGGCGCTGTGGGTGATGGGCACCAATCCCGCCGTCTCCATGCCGCGGGCCGACGCCGTGCGCAATGCGCTGAAGCGGCTCGATCATTTCGTCGTCTCCGAGAACGTCGCCTCCAACGACACGCTGGGCGCGGGCGCCCACATCCGCCTGCCCGCCCTCGCCTGGGGCGAGAAGGACGGCACGGTCACGAACTCCGAGCGCCGCATCTCGCGCCAGCGGCCCTTCCTCGCGCCGCCGGGCCAGACGCGGCCGGACTGGTGGGCGGTGGCGCAGGTGGCGCAGCGCCTCGGCTTCGGCGAGGCCTTCGGCTGGCGCACGCCGGGCGAGGTGTTCCGCGAGCACGCCGCGCTCTCCGCCTTCGAGAACGGCGGCGCGCGCGACTTCGACATCGGCGCCTTGGCCGACCTCGACACCCGCGACTATGACCAGCTCAAGCCGATCCAGTGGCCGGCCCGCCGCGGCATGGCGCGCACCGAGACCCGCTTTTTCGCCAGGGGCGGCTTCTACACGGCGAACGGCCGGGCGAACTTGGTGGAGGTCGCGCCGCTCGCGCCGGCGGCCTGGCCCGACGATCGTTTCCCTTTCCGGCTCAACACCGGTCGCATCCGCGACCAGTGGCACACGATGACGCGCACCGGCAAAAGCCAGCGGCTGTCCAGCCATCTGGTCGAGCCGTTCCTCGAGATCCACCCGGGCGACGCGGCGGCCGAGGGCCTTAAGGACGGCGGCTTCGCCCGCGTGACGACCGCCCATGGCGACGTGGTGCTGCGCGTGCGCATGGAGCCGGGCCAGCGCCGGGGGGCGCTGTTCGCGCCGATCCACTGGAACGACGAGACCTCGTCCCACGGCCGCGTGGGCGCGCTGGTGCACGCCGTCGTCGATCCCTTCTCAGGCCAGCCCGACGCCAAGGCCACGCGGGCCGCGGTCGCGCCCGTGCGCTTCGCCCGCCAGGGCTTCGCGCTGACGCAAGGCGCGCTCGGCGCGCTCGACCCCGCCACCTGGTGGGCCAAGGCGACCGTGCCGCAGGGGCTCGGCCTGCTGTTCGCCACCGACCATGCCGTGACGCTGTCCGAGATCTTTCCGGATCTCGAGCCGGGCGACGAGATCGTGGACTATGTCGACGCCGGCCGCGGCGTGGCGCGCTCGGCCGTGTTCCGCGACGGCGCGCTGGTCGCCTGCCTGTTCGTCGCCGCCGATCGACAGGAGAACGCCTGGAGCTTCCTGCGCGCGAAGCTCGGCGAGCGCCTGTCCGAGGGCCAGGTGCGCAGCCTCCTGCTCGCCGGCCGCGCCAGCGACGGCGCCGCGTGCGGTCCGCTGGTCTGCGCCTGCCATGGCGTGCCGAAGGGCGTCATCGAAACCGCGATCCGCGCCGGCGCGCCGGACGCCGCGGCGGTGGGCGCGGCGACCAAGGCCGGCACCAACTGCGGCTCCTGCCTGCCGGAGATCCGGCGCATGCTGGTTGAGGCGCGGGCGCTCGTGACGGCGTGAGGGACGTGACGCATCGAGGCCGAGTGCATGCTTCGAGACGCCCGCTAAGGCGGGCTCCTCAGCATGAGGAGTTCTGAGCTTTCGATCTGGAAGACTTGAGTTTTCTCGACCTCCTCATGGCTCGAGGAGCGCCGGAGGCGCGTCTCGAAGCACGCACGGGATCGTCGCTGCGATCAAGCGCTCGGCTCACCCCGCCCAAACCTGCGCGCCACCCAGACTCCCGGCCCCGCGACCAGCCCATAAGCCGCGAACCCCGCGAGGCCGATCAGCGCCGCTGGCGCGAGGTCCGGCATCTGCGGGACCAGCCCCTTCACGGCGCCGGCGGGCGCCAGCGCGAACCAGATGGCGGCGGCCGCAGCCGCGGTCGCGGTCGCCAGCGCCGCGAGGTTCAGCGCAAGCCGGCGGTCCAGCTCGAACCGCCCACGATTCCTGAGCAGCAGCACCAGGAGGCCGAGGTTCACCCAGGCTCCGACGGAGGTGGCGAAGGCGAGCCCCGCGTGCGCGTAAGGCCCGATCAGCACGAGCTTGAGCCCGAGGTTGACCAGCGTCGCGACTGCCAATGCCTTCACCGGCGTCGTGGTGTCGCCGGAGGCGTGGAAGGCGGGCGTGACGCAGCGGAGCGCGACGATGGCCGGCAGGCCTACCGCGTAGGCCTCGAGCGCGGCGGCGGAGCCCGCCACCGCCTTCAGGTCGAAGGCGCCGCGGCCGAACAGCGCCGCCACCACCGGAGCGGCGGCCACCGCGAACAGCGCGACGAAGGGCAGCGTCATCAGCAGCGCGCCTTCGAGCGCGCGGTTCAGCCGGTCGCGCGCGCCGGGCACGTCGTTGCGCGCGAGGCGCCGCGACAGCTCCGGCAGCAGCACCGTGCCGATCGCGATGCCGACCACCGCCAGCGGCAGCTGGTAGAGCCGATCGGCGTAGTAGAGGTAGGACACCGAGCCCGTCGGCAGGAACGAGGCAAGGATCGTGTCCGCAAACATCGCGATCTGGACGCCCGCAGAGCCGAGCACAGCAGGACCAAAGCCTTTGAGGAAGGTTTTCACATGGGCCGTGAAGGCGGGAACGCGAAGCTTCAGCCAAAGGCCGGAGCGCCTCAGGTCCGCCAACACCAGCGCGAGCTGCGCGAAGCCCGAGATCAGCACGCCCCAGGCCAATGCGTGGGCGACGGTGGGGAACAGCCCCGAGGCCATCAGCGCGGCGATCATGCAGATGTTGAGCAGGATGGGCGTGGCCGCGGCGGCGGCGAAGCGGTCGTGCGCGTTCAACACGCCGGAGACCAGCGTCATCATCGAGATCAGCAGCAGGTAGGGAAAGGTGATCCGGGTGAGCGACGCGGTCAGCCCCAGCTGGCCGGGGTCCTCGGCGAAGCCGGGCGCAAGCGCCGCGACGACGTATGGCGCGAAGACGATGGCGAGCGCCAGCAGGCCGAGGTGGACCACCACCGTGATCGACAGCACGTCCTCGGCGAAGGCGCGGGCCGCGCCCTCCCCGTCCTGCGTCAGCGCGCGGGCGTAGCGCGGCACGAAGGCGGCGTTGAACGCGCCTTCCGCGAAGATCGCGCGGAAGTGGTTGGGCAGCCGGAACGCGATCATGAAGGCGTCGGCGAGCGGGCCGGCGCCCAGGAGCGCCGCCATCATCACGTCGCGGACGAAACCGAAAAGGCGCGAGGCGAGCGTCAGTCCGCCGACGGAGGCCGCCTTACGCCACATGAATCATCGTCTCCGCCGCGCCGTTGGCGGCGGACGATACAGGGGCGCGGGGGGCGGGGTAAGTGCGCGCCGACGCTTACGCCGCGCGGGCGACGCCCGGCGCCCCTTCCGCCGGAAACACCGCAAAGCGCTCGAACGCCAGGCCCACCTCCTCGCCCTCAGTGAAGACGGCTTCCGGCGGCAGCCGCACCTCGATCCGCGACCGGCGAACGCCGACCTCGACGTCGGCGCGGCGGAACGCGCCCAGCCGCCGCAGCGCGGCGATGCGGCCGAGGGCGACCCCCTCGCCCGGCGCAACGAAGGTCACGTCCTGCGGGCGCACGTGCAGCCGCGCGGGACCGTCCGGCGCGTCGACGGGCCCGAGCGGGAGCGCCCTGCCGTCGAGCGCCGCCTGGCCGCCGCGCACCTGGATCGGCAACGAACTCGAGTCGCCGATGAAGGCGTAGACGAACGGCGTCGCCGGCTCGTCGTAGATCGCGTCGGGCGTGCCAACCTGCTGCAGGTCGCCCTTGTGCAGAATGGCGACCCGGTCGGCGAGCTCCAGCGCCTCTTCCTGGTCGTGCGTGACGAACACGGTGGTGTGGCCAGTCTCGTTGTGGATCTCGCGCAGCCAGCGGCGCAGCTCCTTGCGGACCTGAGCGTCGAGCGCGCCGAAGGGCTCGTCCAGCAGCAGCACCTGCGGCTCGATCGCGAGCGCGCGGGCGAGCGCCACGCGCTGGCGCTGTCCGCCGGAGAGCTGCGCCGGGTAGCGGTTCTCGAGGCCCTTGAGTTGCACGAGGTCGAGCAGCTCCAGCACCTTCTTGCGGATGTCGGCTTCCGCGGGCCGGCGCGCCCGGCCGCGCACGCGCAGGCCGAAGGCGATGTTGTCGAACACCTTCATGTGCCGGAACAGCGCGTAATGCTGGAACACGAAGCCGACGTTGCGCTCCTGCACTGGCTTGGCCAGCGCATCCTCGTCCCCGAACAGGATCCGGCCGGAGTCTGGGATCTCGAGGCCGGCGATCGCCCGCAGCAGCGTGGTCTTGCCGGAGCCCGAGGGCCCGAGCAGCGCCACGAGCTCGCCGGAGCGGATGTCGAGGCTGACGCCGTTCAACGCGGGGAAGGAGCCGTATTCCTTGCGGACGTCGCGGATCTTGAGGTCCATGGGTCTTCTCAGTCCGTTGTCAGTGGCGGCGGCCGGAGGCGAGCTGGTCGGCGTAGCGCCATTCCAAAGCGCTCTTCACCACCAGCGTCACCAAGCCGAGCCCCGCGAGCAGCGAGGCGACGGCGAAGGCGGCGACGAAGTTGTAGTCGTTGTAGAGGATCTCGACCTGCAGCGGCACCGTGTTGGTCTGGCCGCGCAGGTGCCCGGAGACGACCGAGACGGCGCCGAACTCGCCCATCGCGCGGGCGTTGCAGAGCAGCACGCCGTAGAGCAGCGCCCAGCGCACGTTCGGCAGCGTGACCGACCAGAAGGTGCGCCAACCGCCGGCGCCGAGCGACAGCGCCGCCTCCTCCTCGCTGACGCCCTGCTCCTGCATCAGCGGGATCAGCTCGCGCGCGACGAAGGGGAAGGTCACGAAGATGGTGGCGAGCACCAGGCCGGGCACCGCGAAGATGATCTGGACGCCGACGCTCTGCAGGTAGTGGCCGAAATAGCCCTGCGCGCCGAACAGCAGCACATAGCACATGCCCGACACGACCGGAGAGACCGAGAACGGCAGGTCGATCAGCGTCACCAGCAGGCTCTTGCCGCGGAACTCGTGCTTCGCCACCGCCCAGGAGGCGGCGAGGCCGAAGACCACGTTGAGCGGGACGGCGATCGCCGCGACGCCGATCGTCAGCCACACCGCCGACCAGGTGTCGGGATCGTCGAAGGACGCGAAGTAGGCGTCGACGCCGTTCCGGAAGGCCTCGGCGAACACCGCGACCAGCGGCAGCACCAGGAACAGCGCCAGAAACGCTAGCGCGACCACGATCAGCGCCACGCGGACGGCGACCGGCTCGGTGGTGGGGCTGGCGCCGGCGGCGACCGGATGGGCGGGGAGCGTCAGGCGTGGATCAGCGGGCATGGCCGAGCCTCCGTCGTGACCAGGCCTCGATCAGGTTCACCACCAGCAGGATCACGAAGGACATCGCCAGCATGATCGTCGCGATGGCCGTCGCGCCGGCGTAGTCGAAGCTTTCCAGCTTGGTGATGATCAGCAGGGGCGCGATCTCCGAGACGTTCGGGATGTTGCCGGCGATGAAGATGATGGAGCCGTATTCGCCGACCGCGCGCGCGAAGGCGAGCGCGAAGCCCGTGAGCAGCGCAGGTATGAGCGTCGGAAACACCACCCGGAACACCGTGGTCAGGCGTCCCGCGCCGAGGGTGGCGGACGCCTCCTCCAACTCGCGGTCGACGTCCGCCAGCACCGGCTGAACGGTGCGCACCACGAAGGGCAGGCCGATGAAGGTCATGGCGACGAAGATGCCGAGCGGGGTGTAGGCGACCTTGAACGGCAGCAGCGACCCGACCCAGCCGTTCGGCGCGTAAATCGCGGCGAGCGCGATGCCGGCGACCGCGGTCGGCAGCGCGAAGGGCAGGTCCACCGCGGCGTCCACCAGGCGTCGGCCGGGGAAATCGTAACGGGTCAGCACCCAGGCCAGCAGCAGCCCGAACACGGCGTTCGTCGCC
The DNA here is from genome assembly GCF_000526315.1 of Methylopila sp. 73B. Lineage (NCBI taxonomy): Bacteria > Pseudomonadati > Pseudomonadota > Alphaproteobacteria > Hyphomicrobiales > Methylopilaceae > Methylopila > Methylopila sp. 73B. Next base: position 1,579,006 of record NZ_JAFV01000001.1, read on the forward strand.
GCCGCGGCGAGCGAGATTCCAAAGCTGATCTTCAGCGCGTTCAGCGTCTGGGTCTGCGACAGGATCGTCAGCAGCCTGGTCGGGCCGAGCGAGGCCGCCCAGGCCACCACCGCGCCCAGCGGTATGAGTATCAGCAACGACATGTAGAGGACGGTGAAACCGAGCGCGAGCCCGAAGCCCGGCACGGCGCTTGGCGTCCTGAAAGGCGTGGCGCTCATGCGGGCTTTCAGTCGAGAGGGCGGAGCGCCGGGCGCGGCCGGCGCCGCGTAGGTCGCGTCGAGGCTGGACGTCACTCTAGGGCTCGATCGTCTCTGAGGGAACGGCGGACAAGCCTGCGGCCGGACGTCGACGTCCGGCCGCAGATCGAAAGGATCATGAGAGAGGATGCGAGGGCGGGTTCAGTTCGGCTTGTAGATCTGGTCGAAGGCGCCGCCGTCGCCGAAGTGCTCGGACTGCGCCTTGCCCCAGCCGCCGAAGTCCTTGTCGATCGTCACCAGCTTCAGCTTCTGGAAGCGGTCGACGTCCGCCTTCTCGGCGAGGTCCGGCGACACCGGGCGATAGAAGTTCTTCGCCGCGATGGTCTGGCCTTCCTTGGCGTAGAGCAGCTTGAGGTAGGCCTCGGCCGCCTTTCGGGTTCCGCTCTTGTCGACGTTCGCGTCCACGATGGCGACCGGCGGCTCGGCCAGGATCGAGATCGACGGGAACACGATGTCGAACTTGTCCTCGCCGAACTCCTTCAGCGAGAGATAGGCTTCGTTCTCCCAGGCGAGCAGCACGTCGCCGAGGCCGCGCTGGGCGAAGGTGGTGGTCGAGCCGCGGGCGCCCGTGTCGAGCACGGGGACGCGCTTGAAGAGCTCCGCCACGAAAGCCTTGGCTTTGGCCTCGTCCCCGCCGTTCGCCTCGCGTCCGTAGGCCCAGGCGGCGAGGTAGTTCCAGCGGGCGCCGCCCGAGGTCTTGGGGTTCGGCGTGATGACCTGGACGTCCGGCTTCACCAGATCGTTCCAGTCCTTGATCCCCTTCGGGTTGCCCTTGCGGACCAGGAAGACGATCGTCGAGGTGTAGGGCGAGGAGTTGTTCGGCAGGCGCTTCTGCCAATCGGCCGGCAGCTTGCCCGTGGCCTTCGCGATGGCGTCGATGTCGGCGGCGAGCGCGAGCGTCACGACGTCCGCGTTCAGCCCGTCGATCACCGACCGCGCCTGCTTGCCGGAGCCGCCATGGCTGACCTGAACCCGAATGTCCTCGCCGGTCTCGGCCTTCCAGCTCTTCGCGAAGGCCGCGTTGAACTCCTTGTAGAGCTCCCGCGTCGGGTCATACGAGACGTTGGTGAGGGTCGTCTGGGCGAAGGCGCACGGCGCGGTCGCGGCCAGAGGGACGGCCAGAGCGAGGGCGGTCAGGGCGCGGGTGAAAGTGCGACGGTGCATCTGCGTCAGGCCTCCGGAAGCGATGCGCTCATTCCACTTTTCCAACCGGCAATGTCAATACATAAAATCACTAGCTTTGTAGAATTAAGGACCGAAGCCACCGATCCGTGCTGTGGCGACGGGGGCCGCATGGGGAGACGACCTTCAGATGAGCGCCGCCGACGACGCTGACGAACTGGCGGGCGACGCCGACGCGCTGTTCCTCGTGTCCTGCGCCCGCCCCTGGCTGGCGGCGCGCTTTGTTCGGCCGCAGCGCATGCTGAGCTGGGCGCTGGCGCGGCCGGGCTTTCAGACCGCGAGCGAGGTCGCCTGGCTCGAGGTCGAGGACGACGACCTGCCCGTGACCGTTGATCCCGCCGCCCTGCTGGCCTCCCGCATGCGGGAGGCGGGGTTTTGCGACGCCGTCGGGATGATGACCTCCCGTGACGTGCGCCGGCGGTGCGTCGCCGGGGCTGCGTCCGGCGGAGCGAGCGCGGGCTGCCTCGCGACCGTCGGCCTCGGCAACGCCGCCCGTGTCGGCGCGCCCTCCCCGCGTCCGCGCGATGCCTGGGGCACGGTCAATCTGCTCGTCGCATGCTCCGTCCCATTGACCGACGCCGCACTGGTGGAGGCGCTGTCGATCGCGGTCGAGGCCCGCACCGCGGCGATCATGGCGAGCGGCCGCGCCGTCGACGGCGGCGCCGCCACGGGCACCGGCACGGATTGCGTCGTCGTCGCGGCGCCGCTCGGCGGGCCGGCCGCCAGCTTCGCGGGGCTGCATACAGACGTGGGCGTCGCGATCGGGGGCGCCGTCTATGAATCCGTGAAGAGCGGTGCCTGCGACTGGATGGCTCATACGAAAGCACACAAGAGCGCAGGTGAAGAACGCCTGTGAGGCGCCACCCTTCGTAAGAATTATTATGTGAGGCTTATTATAATGTTGTTTTCCAACATCAGCTCTTCGAATAGTTCCCGATTCTAACCCGCTGCACTTGTCCTCCCCCGAATCTCCGGCCTTAAACTGCCGCAGTTTGGCCATGTTCGGCCACAGACGCTGGGGACGGGACACCTCAATGAAATTCACAATAAGAAGAACGGCGCTGGTGGGCGCCTCGCTCGCGGCCCTGGCGGCCGCCTGCGCGCCGGCGACTGCGCAAAATGCGACCGCGCTGGAGGAGATCGACGTGATCGGCACGACGCCCCTCGGCGGCGACGGCCTCGATCGTGACAAGGTGCCGGCGAACGTCATCAGCGTGGGGGGTGATCAGCTCCGAACGTCCGGCTCCGCGACTGTGCAGGAAGGGCTCTTCCAGAACGCTCCGAGCGTGAACATTTCGGACGTCACCGGCAATCCGTTCAACAAGGAAATCTTCTTCCGCGGCTTCCAGTCGTCGCAGCAGAACGGAGCGCCGCAGGGCCTGGCCGTCTACCAGAACGGCGTCCGCGTCAACGAAGCCTTCGGCGACACGGTGAACTACGAGTTCATTCCGACCGTCGCGATCGAACGCCTCGACATCTGGACCAACAATCCCGTGTTCGGCTTGAACGCGCTCGGCGGCGCGCTAAGCTTCCAGACCAAGAGCGGCTTCACCTTCCAAGGCGTCGAACTTGAGAGCCAGATGGGCTCGTTCGGCCGCTACGAAGGCAGCGCCCAGTGGGGCACGCAGGTCGGCAACTGGGCCGGCTACCTCGCGATCGAAGGCGCGCGCGACGACGGCTGGCGCGACTTCTCGGCGTCTCATGTGAAGCGCGTGTTCGGCGACGTCGGCTACAAGACCGACACCTCCGAGATCCACCTCAACTTCACCTACGCTGACTCGAAGCTTGGCGTGGTTGGCCCGACGCCGTTCGAGCTGCTCGAGCAGCGTCGCCGCAACGTCTACACCGGCGATCAAATTAACGAAAATGAAATGGGCATGCTGAACTTGCAGGGCAAGTTCCAGGTGACCGACACGTGGTCGCTGCAGGCGAACGCTTATTACCGGCGTTACCGCTCCGACCGCGTCGACGGCAACGACACCGACGTTCGCCCATGCCCGGACGATCCCACGTTGCTCTGCTTGGAAGCCGACGATTTCGGCGCGGAGGAAGGCGATGATCGGCTGCTGGTCCGTGATCCAGTCACGGGCCGTCCGATCGCCAACACCTTCTACCCCCAGGATGGAGAATACGGCCCCGGCACGACGCCTGGCTCGATCGAGCGCTCGCACATCCGCACCACCTCGGCGGGCGGCACTCTCCAGGCGACGAACGAGTCCGAGTTCTTCGGCCGCAAAAACCACTTCGTCGTCGGCGCCGCTTACGACTTCGGCAAGACCGACTTCCGCGGGGAGAGCGAGCTGTGCATTATCCCCGAAGATCTGCAGTGCATCGGGACCGGACAGAAGTACCACACCCTGATCCCCGGCGGCATCATTCCCGTCGATCTTGAAGCGAAGAACCACTATCTCGGCCTCTACGCCACCAACACGCTCGACCTGACCGACAAACTGTCGGCCACGATCGGCGCGCGCTGGAACTACGCGCGGCTGATCCTGAACGACAAGGGCACGATCGTGCCGTTGAACGAGGAGGGCCTTCCCGCTGGTCCGAACCTCGACGGCAAGCACAGCTTCGACCGCTTCAATCCGATGGCGGGCCTGACCTACAAGATCGCCCCGAACGTCACCGGCTTCGTTTCCTATTCTGAATCGAACCGCGCCCCGACGGCGCTCGAACTCGGCTGTTCGAACCCCGACATTCCTTGCCCGCTTGAATCCACGCTGGTCTCCGATCCCCCGCTGGATCAGGTTGTGACCCGCACCGGCGAACTTGGCTTCCGCGGCAGCTTCGACAGCTTCCTCGGCGGCGCGCTCAACTGGAGCGCAAGCATCTACCGGGCGAACAACTCGAATGACATTTTAAACGTTCCGAGCGAGATCACGGGCCGCGGCTACTTCCTGAACGCCGGCGACACGCGGCGCCAGGGTCTCGAACTCTCCGCGCAGTACATGGCCGAGAAGTGGGCGGTCTACGCCAATTACTCCTACATCGACGCCACGTTCCGCAAATCGCTCCGTCTCGCTTCGCCCAACAATCCGGCGTCCGAAGGCTACGGCGAGGATGATGACGACGACGATATCGTCGCAGCCGCCGACGATGACGACAACGCCGGCACGATCCACGTGCGCAAGGGCGATCGCCTGACCGGCATCCCGGATCACCAGTTCAAGTTCGGCGCCGCCTACCGCGTCACGCCGGCCTGGACGGTGGGCGGCGACGCCCAGGTTATGAGCGCCCAGTACTACCTCGGCGACGAGTCCAACCAGAACAAGAAGCTGCCGGGTTACGCGATCTTCAACGTCAACACCTCCTATCAGGTGACCGAGCAACTCCGGCTGTTCGGCGGCGTGAAGAACCTCTTCAACAAGAAATACTCCAACAACGCGACCTTCTTCGAAACCGACGACATCGGCTTCCTCGGCCTGGAAGATCCGCGCTCGATCACCCCGGCTCGTCCGCTGCAGGTCTATGTCGGCCTGAACATGAAGTTCGGCGCCAAGGCCGACCCGGTGCTCGTCACCAAATACTAAGCCTGCGCCTCCAGCCTTCCGCCGGAGCGCGACATGACGAAAAGGCCCGCGACGTCGCCGTCGCGGGCCTTTTTCGTTCCGTCCGCTGGCGTAGGCGCGCCGTTCCGGACGGCGAAGCCGACGGCTCAGGCTCCGGGCAGAGCCCCGCCCGGCGCCGGCGCCAGCGCGTCGACGTCGTCCTTGAGCTTCACGCCGGTCAGCTTGAGCCGGGTCGCCTCGCGGACCAGCCACACGAGCTTGTCGGCCGCGAGGGCGTAGGACAGGCCGCCCTTGCCATGGATGTTCGAGATGCAGTTGCGCTCGCTGTCGCGCCGGCCGCGGCGGGGCTCGTAGGTGAGATAGACGCCGAGGCTCTCCGCGACCGACAGGCCAGGCCGCTCGCCGATCAGCACCGCGACCAGCGCCGCTCCGAGGCGCTCGCCGACGTCGTCCCCGAGCGCCACGCGCGCCTGGCTCGCCAGCACCACCGGCGCGATCTTGAAGCCCTTGAGCCGCTCGGCGCAAGCATGCACCAAGGGCGCGGCGTGCATCTGCACAGCCGTGGCCGAAAGCCCGTCCGCGACGACGAACACGACGTCCGCGCCCTTGCCCGCGGCCTCGAGGTCCGGGCTTGGTTCGTCGTCCAGCCGGCGGCCGAGGTCAGGCCGACGAAGGTAGGTCGGCCGGTCCGGCGCGGAGCTTTTCACACGCAGCGTCGAGAGCGGCTGAAGCGCGGCTTCGACGGCGTCGAGGTCGAGGGGCGTGTGGACCGCGTCCCGCGCCGTGGCGTGCGCCGCCTGGAACTCCAGCACCGCCTTGAGCGGCATGGCGTCGCCGCTGCGCCCGAGGCCGATGCGGGCGTTGGTCGAGGCGCGGAGCGCGCTCCAGGGGTCGGCGGGGCGAGCGACGTCGTCCATGGGCGGGTTTTCCTTCGGACCTTCGGTCACGCGACGAGCGAGGCCTGCGCGAGCATGTGCGAGATCCGCGGGTCCTTGAGCTCGAGCTCGCGGATGCGGCCGTCGGGCGCCACCATGCCCATGCGCTCCAGCCATGCCTCGAACTCGGGCGCGGCCTTCACGCCGAGCGTCGAGCGCAGATAGAGCACGTCGTGGAACGACAGGCTCTGGTAGTTCAGCATCACGTCGTCGGCGCCCGGCACACAGATGAGAAAGGTGCAGCCCGCTGTCGTCAGCAGCGTCATCAGGCCATCCATGTCGTCCTGGTCGGCCTCGGCGTGGTTGGTGTAGCAGACGTCGCAGCCCATCGGCAGGCCGAGCAGCTTGCCGCAGAAGTGGTCCTCGAGGCCGGCGCGGATGATCTGCTTGCCGTCGTAGAGGTACTCCGGCCCGATGAAGCCGACGACGGTGTTCACGATCATCGGCTTAAAGGCGCGCGCGACGGCGTAGGCGCGCGTCTCCATGGTCTGCTGGTCGACGCCGTGGTGGGCGTCGGCGGACAGCGCCGCGCCCTGCCCCGTCTCGAAATACATCACGTTCTGGCCGACGGTTCCGCGCCTCAGCGCCAGCGCGGCGTCATAGGCCTCCTTGAGGACGGCGAGATCGACGCCGAAGCCGCGGTTCGCGGCCTCGGAGCCCGCGACGGACTGGAACACGAGGTCCACCGGCGCCCGCCGGTTCATGATCTCGATGGCGTTGGTGACGTGGGTGAGCACGCAGGTCTGCGCGGGGATGTCGTACTGCTGACGGAGCCCGTCGAGCATCTCCATCAGCGCGATCGCGTTCGGCACGTTGTCGGTCGCCGGGTTGATGCCGATCACGGCGTCGCCCACGCCGTAGAGCAGGCCGTCGAGCACGGAGACCGCGACCCCGCGCAGGTCGTCAGTCGGGTGGTTCGGCTGCAGGCGGGTTCCGAGCCGGCCGGGAAGCCCCAGCGTGGTGCGGAAGGCGGTGATCACCCCGCACTTCCGCGCGACCGCGATGAGGTCCTGATTGCGCATGAGCTTGGAGACGGCCGCCACCATCTCGGGCGTCAGGCCGGGCGCGAGCTTCGACAGCGCGTCCGAGTCCGCCTCGTGGGACAGCAGCCAGTCGCGGAACCCGCCGACGGTGAGATGGGACACGACCGCAAAGGCTTCGGCGTCGTGGCCGTCGACGATCAGGCGCGTCACCTCGTCGTCCTCGTAGGGCACCAGCGCTTCGCTGAGAAAGGTGTCCAGCGGCAGGTCGGCGAGAACGATCCGCGCCGCGACGCGCTCGGCGTCGGTGTCCGCGGCGAGCCCCGCGAGTTCGTCGCCGGACCGGCGCGGCGAGGCCGCCGCCATCAGCCGCTTCAGATCGGAGAACGCATAGCGTTGTCCGCCCAGATCGCACCGCAGGATCATCCCGCTCTCCTTCCCACATCGCGCCGATCGCGCTGCGGCGATCCCTCCGCAAGCGAGAAACGGACCATCTCGTCCACGCCATCCGACCGCAGCAAAATGACGGCGGCAGCGTCTGGCTCGTTTCAAGGCATGACGCTTTCCGCGGCACACGGCGAGCGAGATTAGCGCATCGCCCGGGAAAATTCCGCTCCGCGGCGACGCCGGCGCCGCTTCGGCGCGGACCATCCCGTGGGCTTCGGTCTCATCCTGGGGCGTGCTGCGACGCGACGCCGCTTTGCGCCTTCCGTTTCGCAGGCGCCGTAGCGCTACCGATTGCCGTGTCCGGTCCTTCGTGCTCCATTGCGCCGCATCATGGCTGAAGCGGCTCCTTTTGGAGCGGTTTTGCCGACCACGGAGATCTTCGCGCGCATGTTCCCGACGCCCAAGCCTTTCCTCAAGCCCAACACGTATGAGTTTGAATCGTCGCCGATGGTGAAGGCGACCGGCTTCCGGGAATACGACGCGCGCTGGCTGTTTCCCGACGAGATCAACCTCATGGGGGTGCAGGCGCTGGGGATGGGGCTCGGCACGCTGATCCACGAACTCGGCATCCGGCCGGAGATCGTCGTCGGCCACGACTTCCGCAGCTACTCCGCCTCGATCAAGATCGCGCTCGCCAACGGCCTCATGGCCGCGGGGATCAAGGTCCGGGACATCGGGCTCGCGCTTTCGCCGATGGCCTATTTCGCGCAGTTCGAGCTGGACTGCCCCTGCGTGGCGATGGTCACGGCCTCGCACAACGACAACGGCTGGACCGGCGTGAAGATGGGCGTGCAGCGCCCGATGACCTTCGGCCCCGAAGAGATGACGCGGCTCAAGGAGATCGTGCTCGCGGCGGCGTTCAAACTGCCGGGCGGCGGCGCCTACGCCTTCGAGGAGAACTTCCCCGCGCGCTACCTCGCCAAGCTGCTGGATCGTCCGAAGATCACCCGCAAGCTCAAGGTCGTCGCGGCCTGCGGCAACGGCACCGCCGGCGCCTTCGCCCCCGAAGCGCTGGAGCGGCTCGGCTGCGAGGTGATCCCGCTCGACGCCGAGCTCGACCACACTTTCCCGAAGTACAACCCGAACCCCGAAGACATGCAGATGCTGCATGCGATCCGCGACGCGGTGCTGGAGCACGGCGCGGACGTCGGCCTCGGCTTCGACGGCGACGGCGACCGCTGCGGCGTGGTGGACAACGAGGGCGACGAGATCTTCGCGGACAAGGTCGGCGTCATGCTCGCGCGCGACCTCTCCGCCATCCACCCCAACGCCCAGTTCGTGGTCGACGTGAAATCGACCGGCCTGTTCATGACCGACCCGGTCCTGATCGCCCAAGGCGCGAAGACCGACTACTGGAAGACCGGCCACTCCTACATCAAACGCCGCGTGAACGAGCTCAACGCGCTCGTCGGCTTCGAGAAATCTGGCCACTACTTCTTCAACAAGCCGATCGGCTACGGTTACGACGACGGGCTGATCTCCGCGCTCGCGATCTGCGACATGCTCGACCGCAACCCCGACAAGTCGATGGCGGACCTCAACCGCGCGCTGCCCAAGACCTGGGGCTCGCCGACCATGTCGCCGCACTGCGCCGACGACGTGAAGTACGACGTCGTGGCCGAGACCACCGCGACCTTCGAGCGGATGAAGGCCGAAGGCGAGCCCGTCGGCGGCCAGAAGATCGTCGATCTCGTCACCGTGAACGGCGTTCGTATCACGGCCGAGGACGGCACATGGGGCCTCGTCCGCGCCTCGTCGAACAAGCCCGAACTTGTCGTCGTGATCGAAAGCCCGGTGTCGGAAGCGCGGCTCCATGAGATGTTCAAGGCGGTCGACGGCATTCTCCGACGGCGCCCGGAGGTGGGCGCGTACAACCAGACGATCTGAGCGGAAAGCCTTCTATTTTCCGCCGGCGGTCCCCCGCGCCGGCGGGTTTTGGCGCAACGACAGGTTGTGATCTGAAACCGGGCAATTGACAAAGCGGCCTCAGATCGCGCTATTTTGCACCTGCAAAGTCAATTTTGTTGCAGCGCACACATTGGCCGTCAGGCCGACGCCTGATGGCCGACCGGTCTGTCGGCTTTAGATTCAGCGGGGAGTCCAAGACGATGAGTGGCGACGTAAGACGTACGGCGGGGCCGTCCAAGGTCACGCCGGTGATCCTGTCCGGCGGCACGGGCACACGGCTGTGGCCACTGTCGCGCGAAGCCTATCCGAAGCAGCTCCTCGCCCTCGCGGGCGATCGCACGATGCTCCAGGACACCGCAAGCCGCGTCAGCGACCCCAAGCTGTTCACGAAGCCTATGGTTGTGGCCAACCATGAGCATCGCTTCATCATCGCCGAACAGATGCGAGCCCTTGGCCTCGACGACACCACGATCGTCCTCGAGCCGTTCGGCCGCAACACGGCGCCGGCCGCCGCGGTCGCCGCGCTGGTCGCCGTCGCGAGCGACCCCAACGCCATCCTTCTGTTGATGCCCGCCGACCATGTCGTGCGCGACCCCGCGGCCTTCCGCGCCGCCGTCGAACGCGGCCTCGTCGCGGCGCACGAGGGCCGGCTGGTGCTGTTCGGTCTCAGGCCGACCGAGCCTGCGACGGGATTCGGCTACATCGAACAGGGCGACGTCCACGCGACCGCCCCCGGCAGCTACTCCGTCAAGCGCTTCGTGGAGAAGCCGGACCGGGCGACCGCGGAGGGCTACCTCGGCGCCGGAACCTACCTGTGGAACAGCGGCATCTTCCTGCTGCCGGCGCAGGCGCTGATCGACGAGTTCCAGAAGCTCGATCCCAGCGTGCTTGCGGCGGCGAGACGCTCGCTCGACAGCGCCGGGCGCGACCTCGACTTCGTCCGCCTGGGCGAGGAGGCCTTCCGCGACGCCCCGTCGATCTCGATTGACTACGCCGTCATGGAGAAGACGGACCGCGCCGTCGTGGTGCCCGCCGACTTCGCCTGGACCGACGCCGGCAGCTGGTCGTCGCTGTGGGACATCGGCGCCAAGGACCGCAGCGGCAACGTGGTCGCGGGCGAAACCGTCATCGAGGACGCCAAGGGCTGCTACATCCGCGGCGAGGGCCAGCTGGTGGCGGCGCTCGGCGTGGAGAACCTCGTGATCGTGGCGACGCCCGACGTCGTGATGGTCACGACCAAAGACCGCGACCAGGACGTCAAGACGCTGGTCAACCAGGTTCGCGCCGCGGGCCACGCCTCCGCCACCGAAACCCTGCGGAACCATCGGCCGTGGGGCTTCTTCCAATCGATCCACACCGGCGACCGCTTCCAGGTCAAGCGCATCACCGTCAAGCCCGGCGCGAAGCTCTCGTTACAGAAGCACTTCCACCGCGCCGAGCACTGGGTCGTGGTGAACGGCACCGCTCTGGTGACCCGCGACGGGGAACAGGTGCTCCTGCGCGAAAACGAGTCCGTTTTCCTGCCGCTCGGCTGCGTCCACCGGCTCGAGAACCCCGGAAAGGTGCCGCTGAACCTGATCGAGGTTCAGTCCGGCTCCTATCTCGGCGAGGACGACATCGTTCGCTACGAGGACATGTACGCGCGGGTGAAGGACGCGGCCGACACGCCGCTCTGACCCCGCGGCCGGCCATCCCGACCCGGAGCGACAGCGTCGGCTTCAAGGGTATCGGTCGCCCTGCGGCGGCCGTCCAGGCTTGACGGAACATGCATTCCGGGCCGACGATCGACGACCTTTGCCATGCGTGCGGCGGTCGTTTAAGCTGCCGGCTCATTCCCCCAATTTCAATCGCTGATTGACGACCTTTTTAAATACATCTCTGTCTGTGTAATAACGGGTTGAAGCTTGAACATCATCTTCGATATCACGCGGCTGTTGCGGCGGTCGTCGGCGTTTACGCCGACCGGGATCGACCGCGTCGAGTTGGCCTATGCGCGGCACCTGCGCGAGCACTACCCTGACGAGGCGCACTTCATCGGCCGTTTGCGCTCGCGGCCATGGCGGCTCAATCCAGACGCCTGCCACAGCTTCATCGAGACCCTGACGACCCGCTGGGAGATGAGCAACGAGCTGGCCTCGCGCAGCGAGATCGGCAGGCTGGAGACCTTCCTCGAGATCCTGCCGAACGCCCTCGCGGCCGGCATGGAGGAGCCCGTCCGCCGGAGCTCGATCCCTGCGCTCGCGCCGTCGCTGCCGGTGCTGCTGTCCCCGCTCAGCCTGTGGCCCGATCGCGCCTGCCGCCGCTTCAACAAGGGCGCAGTATATCTCAACGTGTCGCACGAAGGCCTGATCGCACGGCGCGACGTGAGCCGGCTGGTCGAAGTCCGCAACCTGCTGCCGATCTATCTGGTCCACGACCTCATTCCGATCTCGCATCCGGAATACGCTCGGCCCGGCGACCGCGAGAAGCACGAGGCGCGCATGCGCACGGTGCTGAACTCGGCCGTCGCGACGCTGACGAATTCGGAGCACACCAGCCAGATGCTGTCCGAGTTCGCGACCCTGCACGGGCTCAATCTCGCGCCGACCGTGGTCAGCCCGCTCGGCGTCGAGCAGAAGTTCCACGACCCGGTGGATCTCCCGCCGATCGACACGCCGTACTTCGTGATGATCGGAACGATCGAACCGCGCAAGAACCACCTGACCATCCTGCACCTCTGGCGCCATCTCGCGGAGACGTCTCCAGTCGTGCCCAAGCTGATCGTGATCGGCCGGCGCGGGTGGGAGAACGAGAACGTCATCGACATCATGGAGCGCTGCGACGCGCTCTCGCCGCATGTGATCGAGTGCAACCGGCTGCCCGACCAGCTGCTGCGCCACCTCATGGCGAACGCGCGGGCGGTGCTCATGCCGTCCTTCGCGGAAGGCTACGGCCTGCCGCTCGCCGAAGCGCTGACGATGGGCGCGCCTGCGATCTGTTCCGACCTCTCGGTGTTTCGCGAGATCGCGCACGACGCGCCGGACTACATCAGCCCGATCGACGGCGCCGAGTGGATGCGCTCGATCGTCGATTACGCCAAGCCGGACTCGGAGCGCCGGGCCGCGCAGATCGAGCGCCTGGCGCATTTCAAGCCGCCGACCTGGGAGAAGCATTTCGCGGCGCTCGATCACCTGATCGAGCTCGTGCACAGCACCTCCCAACGCTCCGCCACCGCGATCCGCCCCGGCAAGTACCGGACGCCGTCTCCGGTCCCTGGCAGCGCCGTGGCCGCGCGTATGCGCAAGAACATCGCGGACCTGATCGCGAGCGAAGACGCCGCCTGAGGCGGCGGGACGGGCGCCCCGGCGGCGTCCCAGCCTTTCAGGCGGGGACCAACCAGGCGCCGCGTCGGCCGGAGCGTGAGCGGTTCAGATCGATCACGCCGTCAGAAACGACCGCGCTTTAGGCGCCCGCAAGATCAGCCCGGCCCGCCGGCCATCTTGTCATAAACGCCCTTTAGAGCGTCCCGATAGCGCTCGCGCGAGTACAGGGCGGCTTGCGCCTTGCCCTTCGCCGAAAGCTCCGCCCGCAACTCGCCGTTCGTGCTGAGCGTCCGGATCGCCTCGGCGATCGCACGGGTGTCGTAGGGGTCGACCAGCAGCGCCGCGTCGCCCGCGATCTCGGGGATCGACGACTGATCGGAGCTGATGACCGGCGTGCCGCACAGCATGCTCTCGAGCACCGGCAGCCCGAATCCCTCGTAGAGCGACGGGAAGACGACGGCCTTCGCTCCGCGGATCAAACTGACCAGCAAAGGAAAGGGAGCGTAGTCGAACCGGCGCACACGGTCGCGCTGGAAGGTGAAGTTCTCGATCTGCTCAAGGTAGCGGTTGGTGGACTCCGACAGGAAGCGAAGCTCCTCCTCCGACTTCCAGGCGGGCTTGCCGAGGACCACCAGCGGCTCCTTCACGTCGCTCGCGAGGTAGGACTCGATCAGGCGGCCGATGTTCTTCTTCGGCTCGACCGCGCCGAAGTAGAGAAAATACCCCTTGTACTCCAAGCCGAACGCGCCCTCGACCTCGCGCTTCACCACGTCCTCGGGCTTGTCGAGATACTTCTTCGGAATGTCGACCGATTGGTAGGTGTTGGTGATCTTGTCTTCGGGATAGTCGAACAGCTCGATGATGTCGCGCTTCGAGCATTCCGAGACGGTGACGATATGATCGGCGTTCTTCAGAACGCGCTTGATCATCCGCATGTAGAATTTCTTGTTGTCGAGCGTCGTGTACGGCAGCTTCAAGGGCACAAGGTCGTGCAGCGTGTAGATGTTCTTTACCCCCGGAATGCGGATCGGGAGCGGATAGGTCCAGTGCATGACGTCGGGCTTCGTGATCGAGCTCACGCGAAGCATCGTCTTGTAGGTGCGAAAATTGCGGTAGGATTTGTGGAACAGGTCCGGAACGTTCCAGATCTGGTCGAAGTGCGGCATCCGGGATTCGAAGCCGCGCGTGACAACCTTCCCTGTGATCGGAACCTTGTGCGCCTGAACGCCAAGAGGAGCCGACGCCGACTCCGTCATCCAGCGAAAGGCTTGAAGCAACTTCGATGGCGCGCCGGCGTGAGGATCGAAAAACGCGATCTCCCGCATCAGTCTGTCCGCGCTCGGGGACGCCCGGGAGCCGTAAAGGATTTCCGTGTTGTAGCCGAGTTCCCCGCACTCGAAGCTCAGGTTTCGGGCGTAGGTCGCCACTCCGGTCCCCTTCTCGAGGGCCAGGTTGTAGCCATCGAGCATGATCGATCGGCGGTTCGCCATACGAGAACACCTCTTTTCCGCACACCCAAAGTCCGCAACGAAGGCGAGGCCTTGCGACCCGCCGACGAACGCGCACGATCTGAACCACGGGCCGCAACGTAGGCAAGGGAAAGCGTGTCACGGGCGCCAAAAGGCGCTGCCGCGACGGTCGCGCTTTCCATTAGCGGTCCGGCGCCATAGGTTCGCCGCCTGCTTTGACCGATTCAATCCTATGATCTTACATGTAGGGTCGCCCTAGAGGCCCTTCTCATATCCCAAGGCTCCATGCTCCCCGAGACCGTCAGTTCGCCGCTTCCTGAGCTTTCTCCGCAGGATCGGCCGCAGCCCTCATTATCCCCCGCGGCCACGCTGGTGCGCATGAACCCCGGCGTCCTCTCGGTGCCCCTTTCGTGGGTCGCGACGACCCGGGAGCATCCTCACGCCAACGTGGGCGACGCCTTGAGCGCCTTCGTCGTCGCGGTCATGGCAGGCCTGCCGGTTCGGCGCGCCGGATTCGACCAGGCGGCGGAGCGGATGGTGGCGGTCGGGACCATCGGCCACAACCAGCGCAACGGCGTGCTGCATTTCTGGGGAACCGGCGTCGACGCCGAGCGCAATCCGGTCGATCCGGCGCATCGCGGCTACATCCGCCCCCCGGACACCGAGTTCAACGTCTATGCGCTGCGCGGTCCCCGGAGCGCCGCGACGTTCCGCAGCCAGGGCATTTCCGTTCCCGACGTCTATGGCGACCCGGTGTGGGTCCTCCCGCGGATCTGGCCGATGACGGAGGTGGAGAAAACGCACGATCTCGGCGTCATCCTGCACATCTCCGAACTCGAGAGCGCGGATCCGGAGGCCACCGCCAAAGCGATCCTCAAACGCTACTACATCCCGCCGCATCTCCAGGACCGCATCCGCCTGATCAACACCTATTGCCCGGCCACGCCCGAGGCGATGCGGGCGAAGATCGCCGAGATCGTGTCGTGCCGGCGCGTCGTCTCGACCAGCCTGCATGGCCTGGTGATCTCCGAGACCTACGGAATTCCCTGCGCCTGGTTCGGGACCTACGGCGACAGCTACGGCGCCATGCTGGATCTGAACGACCCCGGCGCGCATATCGATCACCGCATGCGCGACTTCTACTCCGGCGCCGGCCGGGACCGCCTGTCGGCCTTCCTGCTCGACCGCGCGCGCCTGACGGATTGGGAGGCGGTCATGCGCTGGGTCGATGAAAGCTGGCGGCCGCTGTCGTACGACGACCGGCCGCTTATCGAGGCCTTCCCTCTGCCGCTCGCGGTCTCGGCAGGATCAAGCGTGTGGAACACGCCGTCGGCCGTGATCGCCAAGATTCCGTTCTGACACGATAAGCGCTCCCCCGTATCGAAAGCTCTTGCTGCACCGCAGCGTGTGACCATAAAATGGTCACTTAAAGAGTTGATGCTTCATCAGCGCCGCCGCAATCCGGGCGCGCTGCAGGCGTCTTGCCGAGCGGCCCGTCCGCTCGGACGGGCGTCCGGGGGACAGCAGGAGACGGCATGCGGGGAAGTCTGGCCGACTACGCGCGAAGCAATGGCGTCGTCCCCCTTGGGTGGGCCGGCTCGACCATGCAGATGGACTATCTGAATTTCGGCGACGCGCTAAGCCCGGTGATGGTCGCCCTCGGATGCGGGCTCCCCGTTCGGCGCGTGCCCTTCAAATCCGCGACGCTTCGCATGGCGGCGGTCGGAACCATCGGCCATGGATTTTCCGGCGGCGAGACGTGGTTCTGGGGCACCGGCAGTTCGAATTGGGCCAATCCCTCGGCGCCGGCCGCGGAACATCTGCCGTTTGTCCCCTCCGCCGACTCCGTCTTCAAGGTTTCGGCGACCCGCGGGCCTGTCTCGGAGCGCCTTCTGAACGGCGGCGGCCAGGGCACGGGCGTGTATGGCGATCCGGTCTGGCTGCTGCCGCGGTTTTACGCCCCGAAAATCGAGAAGAAGTGGAAGATCGGGGTCATTCTCCACCTCTCCGAACTCGCCGACCGGACCTATGAAGCGCACCCCCGCGACCACATCGTGCGGTGCGTGGTCGAGCCGGAGTTTGCGGACGACGTCCGGCTGATCACCACGGTGACGCCGATCTCGATCGGGTCGCTGCAGGACAAGATCGACGAAATTCTCGCGTGCGAACGGATCGTGTCGACCAGCCTGCACGGCATGGTCGTCGCCGAAAGCTACGGCATTCCCTGCTTGTACTTCTCGCCCAACGGCGCCGGGCCGCTCGACCTCGATCTCGATCCCGACGGCGGCACGGACCTTCGGATCGTCGACCTCTACACGGGCCTGGGCCTTAAGACGCGGCGCGCCTATGGACAGAGCCGCGCCGCACGAACGGATTGGGACGCGCTGATGCGGGCGGTCGACGCCAACTGGACGCCGGTCGATCTTCTCGACGGGGACGCCCTGCTCGAGGCCCTGCCGGTCGACGTGGCGCCGATCGCGGCCCACCCGGGCGAGACCATTTGGGAGCACCCCGTACTGACCGGCTTGACGCTGCAGCACGACGTCACCGAACTGCGCCGCGCTGACAAGGCGGCGTCCAAGGCGGCGGCTTTGAAGACGCCCGCATCGGCTGCGCAAGCGCCCGTCGGAGCGGCGAAATGACGATCTGGGCGAACGACCGCCATGAAGGCTGGTTCGTCGCCGCTGCGCGGAACCAGATCCGCACGGTGATCGCGCTGGTCGGCACCGAGTCGTCCGCCCGGTTCGCGCGCAAGACTTTCGGCGTCGTCGAGGAAATCGGCGGCCTCGCGATCATGGTCGCGGGCCTCGCCGCCCTGCGCTACTTCACCGGGTCGAGGACGCATCACGGCATGCCGATGGTGCCGTTCCTGACGTGCGGCGTCTTCATATTCTGGACGTTCAAGACGACCCTGTCCCAGGCTTCGAGCTTCGCCTCCGCTAAGTCGCGCTACGAGTTCATGCCGCGCGTGACGCAGCTCGACGTGCTGATCGCGCGATCGATCGTGAACACGCTGTTCTACCTCTGCCTCGCGATGGGCGCCTTCACGGCGTTTTTCTTTATCGGCCTTTCCGACTGGATCGAGCAGCCGTTCGTGGTCATCGCCGTGCTGGTGGTCGCCTCGGTGTTCGGCTTCGGCGTCGGCATGGTTTTCGGCGCGATCAATACGTTCGCGCCGTTTTTCCGCACCGTGCAGCACGTCTTGATGCGCGTCCTGATGTTCACCAGCGGCGTTCACTTCATCTGGCCGGAAGTGCCGTATATGTTTCGATGGATCATCATCGAAAACCCGCTGTTCCATCTGTGCGAGTTCATCCGCGGCGGCTATTTCGTGGCCTATGAATCGCCTGTGGCGAGCAGCCTTTTCGTCGCAGTCTGGGTGGTCTCGACGCTCGCGATCGGCTTGATGTGCGAGCGGCTCTGCCGCCCCTTCTACGAACGCGACCGCCGCCGCGCCACGGAAAGCGAAGATCCCTTCGCGCTGGACGGCCTATGATCGCGCGCTTGCTCAGAGGCGGCGGCGCCGGCGCGGCGCTGAAGGACAATCCGGCCGGCTTCGCCGAAATCGGCGGCGGGCCCAGCGATACGATCCGTCTGCGCGGCGTGACGAAGGTTCTCGGCTCCGGGCGGAAGCAAACCCTGGTGTTCGACCGCGCGGAGGCGGAGTTCCGCCGGGGCGTGTCGATCGGCGTTCTCGGGGGGGCGAGCTCCGGCAAGACGACGCTGGTCAACTTGCTGAACGGCAACCAGTCGCCGACCGAAGGACGGGTCGATTGCGGCATGACGGTGTCATGGCCGCTGGCGTCGCGCACGATTTTCAGCAAACGTTTCAGCATCCGCCAGAACGTGCGGTTCGTCTCGGCGATCTACAACGCCTGGCCTCCTGATATGCTTGACGCGGTGATTGATCTCGGTAAGATCAAGAGGCAAGATCTCGACATCGCGCTCGACCAGTTACCGGACGAACTGAACACTCGAGCGACGATCAGTCTGTGCTTGGCGCTTTCTTTCGATTGTTACGTTGTCGATGAGCGGGTTGCTTTGGGCAACAAACCGTTTCGCGACTTGGTGCAAGAAAAGCTTCTTGAGATGAAGAGCGACTGCAGCCTCATCGTGGTCACCCGGACGGCGCAGACCATTCGCGAAATGTGCGACGAGTGCTATGTGATCATCGATCGGAAGTTGCGGAAATTCGACAGTAAGGGGGAAGCGATCTTGGCGTTCCGTGGGGCGACCAACGGGCAAGATCTCTCCGACCCGCTCAGCGAGTGATGGCGGAGGTCCAATGAAGATCGCAAACATGAATCCCATCGGCGCCCGGCGCCGGCCCCAGCGTCCCGGCGCAGGCGCTGAGGCGCTCGCGCTGCGGACGCCCACCGCCGCCGCCCCTGCGGCGCCGTCGACCGCAGTGGCGACGCCCGCCGAGGATTTCGTCGACACCCGGCGTCCCTCGCCCCCGCCTCTGCGGCGCGGCCGCATCGACGACGTCGAGAGCTTCGAGCGCCCCTCCTCGCGCGACGCCTGGCGCAAGAAGATGCGCCTCTTCAACGCGCTCTTCCTCGCGGTCCCGCTCCTCGTCGCCTGCGTCTACCTGTTCGGGATCGCCTCCAACCGTTACGTCGCGGAGAGCGTCATCGCCATCCGCAACCCGGCCAGCGGCGTTTCGGGCGTGCCCGGGTCGATGGTCGGCCAGGTCGGGCAGCCGGTGCCGAGCCAGGCCGAGCGCGCGATCGACGAATCCTACGCGGTCGTCAACTACATCAAGTCGCGCGAAGCGTTCGACGAGCTCAACAAGCGGATCAACCTGACGCCGCGGATGCAGGAAACCTCGATCGACTGGTTCGGCCGGCTTTCGCCCGAGGCGCGCCACGAACGGCAGTACCAGCACTATCTCTCCCAGATCGAAGTCTCCTATGACGACCTGCAGGGCCAGATCAGCCTGACGACCTACGGCTACGACGCCGACACCGCCTTCAAGATCGGCGCCGAGCTCTCGCGCATGAGCGAGCAGCTGGTCAACCAGTTCAACGAGCGCGCCCGCGCGGACATGATCAAGCTGGCGCAGGAGCAGGTCTCCGAGGCGGCCAACGAGATGCGCCGGACCAACCAGGCGATCACGGACTTCCAGCTCGCGAACGGCATGATCGATCCGACGATGGAGACCACGTCGTACGGCACCATCATCCAGACCCTGCGGGACCAGATCGCGAGCAAACGCGCCGAGATGACGGCGTTGTCGAAGACCTCGACGCCCACCTCGCCCCGGACGTCGGAAATCCGCAACATGCTCGACGCGCTGGAGGTGCAGCTCACCTCCGAGCAGCAGCGCCTGACCGGCAAGACCGACGCTCTCGCGCCGCTGATCGGCTCTTACAAGATGCTCAGCGTGGATCAGGGTCTCGCCCAGCAGAAGTACTCCTCCGCCGTGGCGATGCTGCAGAGCTCGCTCGTGCAGGCGGAGATGAAGAAGCTCTACATCGTCAACATCGTGTCGCCCCGGGTTCCCGTCGATCCGATCCTGCCGAACAAGCCGAAGAGCCTGATGTGGGTCATCGCCGGCACGATCATCGCCTGGATCATCGCACGGCTGACGCTGGCCTCGATCCGCGACCACCGGGTGTAGGACGCTTGCGCCCCGTCGGCGTCGGCTGACGGGGCGTCAATGATCGTAGACGTGGTCCCCACGCAATTTGTTGCTACACCTTCGCCCCAGTAGTCCACGCGGCGACCATGAAATGTTGAAGTCCTTTCTTTTCCGTCTGGCGTCTAAGTCTAAAGAAGCCGTTCCTACGCTTTCGGAGCCGCCCCGACGCCGGTCTCCGGCTATTGTGATAAAACAGATGTTGTCATTAAGAAAAGCTAAGGAATCCGCCCTCGTAGGAGACTGGGACGGCGTCATCAAGATGGTCGATGCAGATCCTACATTGGCCAAGAATGTCCGAATTCTTCAAATCTACATTCTTGCCGGTCAAGAGCTGAAAGGTGCGCGGACGCTTGACGCCGCAGCCGCCATGGCTCTCGCGAACCCGTGGCAGGTCCGCGAGCGGTTCGGCCTCGTGCGCAAATTCGCGAAGGCCGGGCGGCCGGAAGATGCTTGGCGCTTGCTCTCGATTGATCCTGAGACCCTTAAGGACGCGGGGTTTATCCGCCAGGCCAAAAGGCTCTACGGCGCAGTCAAGGACGCCGGCGTCAAGCGCGAGATCCACGGTCGGCTGACCGAGGCGACCGGCGGCGGTCTCTCCGCAAAGCCGGCGCCCTCGGCGATCGCGTTCCTCGGCGTCGATCGTCCCACTGCGCGGCTGGGCACGGCGCATGCCGCGGCGAGCGCGGAGGTGCCGCCACGCCATCTCGCGGGTTTTGAAAGCGAAATGCTTCTCCTGCAGACCCGGCTCCGTTCGCCGACGGCGCCCAAGGTCGTGGAATTCAACGATGTCTTCGTCGACCGGTTTGGGCAGATCTGGCGTGAGGGCGGCGAGATCATCCAGACCAACGGACGGCCGATCCCGGACCGGGTCGCCACCGACGTCCGACGCCTCGACGCCGCCTGCCACGCGATCATGGGGACCCGCGGCATCTACCATTGGCTCGTCGACCAATCGCCGCGGTTTGGAATGTATCTCGATCCTGCCGCACGGCCTGTCCCCGTAGTAATCGCCGCGGGATCACCGCGCTTCGAGCGCGAGACGTTGGAGCTTCTGAAGCGTTCGCTCGGCGTACAGTACGCTGAGGTCGACGAGCCGGTTTTCGTGAGCCGCCTGTTGATGCCTCGGGTAGGCTTCGCGGGCCTTATGTATCCCGATGCGACCCAGGGCGTGTTCGACGCGCTAAAATCTGAAGCGCTGAAGGCGGCGAAGAAGAAGTCTTACGGCGAGAAGATCTATATCTCCCGGCGGGACGCCAAGAGGCGGCCGATGGTCAACGAAGAGACCGTCGAAAAGGAAATGAACGAACGGGGATTTAACGTGCTGCGGATGGCCGATCTTCCGATCGCGGACCAGATCGCCGCCGCGGCTGGCGCCAAGGTCATCGCGGGTCCGCATGGCGCTGGACTCGCGCACGTTTTGTTCGCCGAGCGCGGGGCCAAGATCGTTGAAATTCTGCCGATCATGGATGGCGCATACGCTCTGCGCTTCAACTACGCGAGACTGTGCACTGCGCTCGGCCATGACTACAGCGCGTGGCTCGAACACCAGCGGGCCGGCACCGACAAGTGGACGACGGAGTTGCCTCAATTTCTACCTTTCCTGGATCAGGCGCTCGCCTGACGCCCCGCAATGCCGGTTCTGTGATGGCCGGCTGACCCGGCGACCATAATTTCTCCATTCCCGGAGCGAAGGGTGCGGTGCAGCACGCCGTAGAAGGCATGCAGAGGGCCGCCGCCCGCGGTCTCTTCAGGATGGAGGGTTCATGGAACCGACGCATCCGTCGCTCCTCGCCGTGGGACGCTTTGGCCTCGGGGCGTCGAAAGACGGCCCGCCGTCCGATCCGCGCGCCCATGTCGACCGGCAGCTCGACGTCGCGCTCCCGTCGTATCAGGGCGACCTGCGCGACACCCCCGGCCAGCTTCGCACCATGGTCGAGCGCCGGCGGTACCAGCGCGAGAAGATCAACGAGCAGGTCGCGGCGAACCGCGACGCCCAACGCAAGGCCGGAAACGACGCCGCTGCGGCTGGAACAGCCGGCGGCGATATGGCTGCTGCGGCCGCGAACGAGATGGCGTCCGGCGGCATGGACGGCGACGGCGACATGGCCATGGACGACGGCATGGCCCGCCGCCAGAAGCGGGACAAGCGGCGGGGCGAATTCGACATCGATCTGACGGGGATCGCAAAGGCGAACAACCGCGCCGAGGACTTCCACGCCTGGCTCGAGTCGGTGCGCGACAGCCCTTGCCCGTACCAGGAACGATTGGCCCTTCACTGGGGCAATCATTTCACGGTCGCGGCGGTGAAAGGCAAGGTGGCGATCACGGTCGGCACGTTCCAGCGCGAGGTCGTGCGGCCGAACGTCGTCGGCTCGTTCCACAACATGCTGGTAGCCTCGACCACGCACCCCTCGATGATCTTCTATCTCGACAACGAGCGCTCAATCGGCCCGGCGTCCAAGGTCGGCCAGCGCGGCAAGCGCGGCGTCAACGAGAACCTCGCGCGCGAGGTGCTCGAGCTGCATACGCTCGGCGCCGACGGCGGCTACACCCAGGCCGACGTCGCCTCGTTCGCCAAGGTTCTGAGCGGCTGGACGGTCGATCTCGACCCGGAGAGCGACGCCTGCGGCACGACCGTGTTCAAGGAGGCGTGGCACGAACCCGGCGCGAAGACGATTCTGGGCAAGCGCTACGCCGACGACGGCGAGGGCCAGCTCCGCGCCGTCTTGAAGGACCTGGCGGAGCATCCCTCGACCGCGCGGCACGTGTCGCGCCGCTTCGCGCGCGCCTTCGTGGCCGACGACGCGTCGCCTGCGCTGCTCACGGCGCTCGAGCGCAGCTTCAGGGACACGAACGGAGACTTGAAGGCGCTCGCCCGCACGCTGGCGCGCCACGACGAGGCCTGGACGGCGCCGCCGGCGAAGCTACGGCCGCCGATCGAGTTCGTCGCCAGCGTCGCCCGCCTGCTCGGCGCGACGCCGCGGCCGCCGGTCCCTTATGTGGCGCTCGTCGCCATGGGCCAACCCTACCTGACCGCGCCCTCCCCCAAGGGCTGGTCGGACGATGACGACGCCTGGGCGACCTCGGACGGCATCAAGACCCGGCTGGACTGGGCGCAGGATCTGTCCGCGCGCCACGCCGATCGCCTGAACATGAAGCAGCTGGTCGACACGCAGCTCGCCGGCCTGCTGTCCGATGAAACCCGCACCGCCGTGCTGCGCGGCGAAAGCCAGGAACAGGCGCTCACGCTTCTGCTGCTGAGCCCCGACTTCCAGAGGAGATAGGCGATGACCGGCACCACCCGCCGCCACTTCCTGGCGGCCACCAGCGCGGCCCTGTTCGCCTCGCCCTTCATCCCCAAGGCCTGGGCCGCTGGGAGCCGCGATCCGCGGCTGCTCGTCGTCATCCTGCGGGGCGGACTCGACGGCCTCGGCGCGGTGATGCCGGTCGGCGATCCGGATTTCGCCGCGCTGCGCGCGGATTTCCAAAGCCCGAAGCTGGGCGAGGCGCACAGGCTCGACGCCATGTTCGCGCTCAACCCGAGCATGCCGGCGCTCGCGAACCTCTACGATCGCAAGGAAGCCCTGATCTTCCACGCGGTCGCCACGCCCTACCGGGCGCGCTCGCATTTCGACGGCCAGGAGGTTTTGGAGAACGGGATGCCCAAGTCGGGCACCGGCGAGGACAGCGGTTGGCTCAACCGCGCGCTCGCCGCGATGCAGCCCGAGAAAGGCGTCCGGCTCTCCCCGAAACGCGGTCTCGCCGTCGCGGCGACGACGCCGCTCATTCTGCGCGGCGCGGCGCCGGTCGAGAGCTGGCAGCCGCAGGCCATGAACTACGCCCGCGCCGACACGCTCCAGCGGCTGGAAGCGCTCTACGACGCGCGCGACCTCAAGCTGGCCGCGGCGCTGCGTGAAGGCGCCCGGGTCGACCTGTTCCTGGGCGACGAACCCTCGATGAAGCGCCTGCAGCAGGAGGCGCCGGCCTCCTCGAAGGGCTTCGCGCTCGCCGCCAACGCCGCCGCGCGCCTGATGGCGGCGCCGGACGGCCCCAGGATCGCGGTGATGAACTTCGACGGGTGGGACACCCACACGGCCGAAGGCCCCTACGACGGCCGGCTGGCGAAGAACCTCGTCGCGCTGGACGAAGGCGTGACGGCGCTTCGCACCGGCATGGGTCCGGTCTGGGCGGACACCAGCGTCCTGATCGTCACGGAGTTCGGCCGGACCGCGCGCGTCAACGGTACGAAGGGCACCGACCACGGCAACGGCGGCGTCGCGTTCCTGGTGGGCGGCCGGGTGAACGGCGGTCGCGTGATCGCCGATTGGCCGGGGCTCAGCGAGAGGGCCCTGTTCGAGGACCGCGATCTGGCGCCCACAACGGACATGCGGGCGGTGCTCAAAGGGCTCCTGGCCGACCAGCTCGACATCGACGAGAAGACGCTCGGTAGCACGATCTTTCCCGGCAGCGAGCAGGTTCGGCCGATGCAGGGCTTGATCCGCGCCTGACGCGACGCGGCTGGACGAAGGCGTCTGGTCCAGGCGCACTTGGAACGCGATCGTCCGTGACCGAGCTCGCGGATGCCCGCGGCGTCGAGATCGACACCCGCCCCGACGTAGGGGAACGCCAGCGTGGGCGCGACGGCGTGATTCATCCGAGCTGATCGTGCCCAAACAAAAAGGGGCGCCGCAGAGCGCCCCTTTTTGCATGCGTGATCCAGAGCGGCCTTATTGGCCGAAGGTCTGGCCGGTCTTGGCGATCGTCGCGCCTGTGAGCACAGGGCTCACCGTCATCCGGAACAGGTCGAGCATCTTCGACAGCTCCACGGAGCCGGCGTTCGAGAGATAGACGATGTCCTTCTGGCGCAGGTTGAAGCGGTCGGTCAGGAAGAAGCCGCCCGCGCTGCCCATGTCGAACTGGTAGACGACCGGCACGAAAGCGCCGCCGCCCGGGCCGCCTGGCGCAAGCTGGTCCGCGATCGCCCGCGGCTCGTAGCGCAGCACGAAGATGCCCTTCGCGTCGGCGCGCGCGTCGTTGAGGCCGCCAGCGCGCCCCAGCGCTCCGGCGAGGCTCAGGGGCTCCGCCGGCAGAGGGAACTCCGCGGAGGTGCCGGAAGCGCCGAGCATCAGGTAGGTGCGCGCCACCGTCGAGACGTTGATGAAGTCGCCTTTCTGTACGCGGATGTCCGAGCTCGGGCTCTGCAGCAGCGCGTGCAGACGCACGGAACGCGTGGTCGAGCCGCGGGTCAGCGACACCACCGTGTCGCTCGGTCGGGCGGCCGGGCCGCCGGCGCGCGTCACGAGCTGGAGAAGCGTCTCGCCGGCCGGCGTGATGTCGAACTCGCCCGGCGACTTCACGTCGCCGCCGACGACCACGCGATTCGCGAGATTGGCCGACAGGCGCACGAGGACCTGCGGCTGAACCGCGTTCTCCTTGAGCTTCGATTCGATCTCGAGTCCGAGCTGGGTCGGCGTCTTGCCCGCCGCCTTCACGCGCCCGACGAAGGGGAAGACGATCATCCCGCCGCCGTCGATCTGGATGTCCGGCAGGGTGACGATCTTGGAGCCTTCGCCGCCGGCGCTGGCGCTGCTGATGCCCGTGAAGAGGCCGCCCGAAGTCGGTTCGATCACCGTGACGGAGATCGCGTCGCCGGCGCCGAGCGCCCCGCCGCCCCCGCCGCCGCGGAAGAACCCGTCGGTGGACATCCCAACTTCGCCGTAGGCCGACAGGATGCTGCTGGCCTGGGCGGAGTACTTCACAAGGCGAAAAGGCAGTGTCTTCGGAGATTGGGCTTCACGCTCGACAGCGCTTGCCTGCGGCCCGCTGGATGGCAGCGAGGTGCAGCCGGCGAGCGGAGCCGCCGCGAGAGCGACGCCGAGGCAGGCGACCGACGCCTGCCGAGAACTCGGACGCCAGTAAGCACGACGCTTGAACGCATACATTCAGTTCGCCTTCTCAGTTTCGCGCGCGCTCACATTGCTCATCCGCGCGGCTGCGGCAAGAGCCACAAACGCAGGCGGTCGGCGAAACGCCACCGAAGATCGCGAGCCCATTCCGAACACCCGACGCCAGATCGACGTCCGACCGCATCCGCCACGACGACGCATGCCGATCGAAGGCCGGTCCGCTGGAAAGACGTCCGATACGCCAAGGCCGCAAGCTCCCCCGTCAATCATTGCCCCGATAACGGTCTTGAACCCTTTAATTGAGCGTAAATGAGGCCTTACGAACCGTGCCAGCAAAGGCCCGGTCGTCCACAAGTCTTTCTGGTCAGGTGTTGAGAGGCGGCAACAGTTTTCGGAATCAGGCGACTTTGTGGCCAAAGAAGCCGGCGCAGCGGTGTTCATGGCTGCGATCTATTGCTGCGCGGCATCAAGGTGTTGAGCCCGGGCGCGAATTGGGCCATGCAGAGCGCATGTCAGTTGCGGGTCGGGCGACCTCGCCCCCGGCGCCCGCTGACGAGACGAGGAGTTCCTTTTTGCATTCGACTGAGATCGCCGAAGTCGCGGCGTCCATCGGCGCAGCGCCCGTGAGCTGGGTGGCGGCGACTCAGGACCAGACCTATCTCAACCTTGGCGACGCATTGAGTCCCCTCATGGTTGCGATGCTGTCGGGTCTCCCGGTCTTCCACGAGGCCCACCGCTCCGACCTGCCGCGGCTCGCGGCCGTCGGGACCATCGCCCACAGCTTCGAGAAGGGTTCGGTCTCGGTCTGGGGAACGGGCACCTCCGCGAACCGCAATCCGCTGCACCACGGCGATAAGATCCCGTTCGTTCCGAACGCCGACACGGCCTACAAGGTCTATGCCACCCGCGGGCCGGTGACGCGGGCGATCCTCAAGGAGGAAAACGCGGTCGGACCGGCGGCCTTCGGCGATCCGGTGTGGGCGCTCCCGCGGTTCTACGCTCCCAAGATCGAAAAGAAGTACGACCTCGGCGTGATCGTACACCTCTCGGATCTGGTCGACCGCAGCCTCACGGCGCAGCCGAAACCCGAGATGCTGCGTTACGAGATTTCCGACGAATTCAAGGGTCGGATCAAGATCATCAACACCGTGACGGACGTCTCGCTCACGGCGATGAAGGACCGGCTCGACGAAATCCTGTCCTGCCGGCGCTTGGTGTCGACCAGCCTCCACGGCCTTGTCTTCGCCGAGAGCTACGGCATTCCCTGCCTCTACTTCGCACCGCGCGGGGCGGAAGGGAAGGGTCTCCAGACGCGTCCGATGGACCCTGACGACGGCTACGATCTTCGGATCACCGACCTGTACCTGGGCGTCGGGCGAAAGAGCATTCCGATCTACCATCAGGCGCGGCGCCAGAAGACCGACTGGGCGAAGCTGATGGCCGCGATCGACACGGCCTGGGAGCCGATCGACTTCGACCTCGACCCGCTGCTCGAGGCCTTCCCCCTGCCCTACGCTCCGATCTCCGCCGAGCCGGGCAAGACCATCTTTGACCATCCCGCGATCAAAGCCGTCCCGCTGCGCCATGGCCAGCCGAGCCCGGCGCGCGACTTGCTGCGCACCCTGTGGCGAAAGAAAATGGCGGCCGCGGCGCGCTAGGCCTTCGCCCCGAGATCGCCCGTACGGACCCGGAAAAAGAAGGGCGCGGCCATGGCCGCGCCCTTCTTGCATTCAGGACAGCGCCTTCTGCAGCACGCGCGCCAGCCGCGCCGAGAAGCCCGCGGCGTCGTCCGGCCGCTCTCCGTCGAGGATCCGGGCTTCGTCGAACAGCAGGCCGACGGCGTCCTCCTTGAACGCCGCGTCGACGTCCGCGCGCGCCGCCAGAGCCGCGACGAGCGCGTGCGACGGGTTGATCTCGAGCACGGGCTTGGCGGCGGAGCCGGCCCGCCCGGCGCCGGCAAGGATCTTCTCGAGCTGGCGATCGGGCCCATGGTCCGGCGCGACCAGACAGACGGGGCTCTCGGTCAGCCGCTCGGACGCGCGCACGTCCGACACCTTCTCGCCGAGCGTCGCCTTCGCGAAATTGATGAAGGCGGTCACGGCGGGCGTCGTCTCCGCGACGGAGGCGTCCTCGGCGGCCTCTGGCTTCGCGATCAGCGACAGGTCGGCCGCGCCCTGCGTCACCGACTTGAACGGCTTGCCCTCGAAACCTTGGACGGAAGAGGTCCAGAAGCTGTCGATCGCGTCCGACAGCAGCAGCACCTCGACGCCTCTCGCGCGGAAGCCTTCGAGATGCGGCGACGCCTTCAGCCGCTCCGGCTCGGCGCCGGCGAGGTAGTAGATCGCGGTCTGGTTGTCCTTGAGGTCGGCGAGATACTGCTTCAGCGTCCGGAAGCCCTCGCCCGAGGCCGTGGTGCGGAAGCGGGCGAGCCCCAGCAGCTGGTCGCGGCGCTCGAAATCCTCGTAGATCCCTTCCTTCACGACCGCGCCGAAGGCCTCCCAGATCTTCGCGAAGCTTTCGGCGTCGTTGTCCGCCAGCTTCTCCAGATCGCTGAGCACGCGGTTGGTCACGCCCTTGCGGATCGCGGCGAGGACCGGGCTTTCCTGGATCATCTCGCGCGAGACGTTCAGCGGCAGGTCGGAGGAATCGACAAGGCCGCGCACGAAGCGCAGGTAGCGAGGCAGCAACTCCGCGTCGTCGGTGATGAAGACGCGCTTGACGTAGAGCTTCATCCGGCCCGCGCGCTCGGCGTCGAACAGGTCGTAGGGCGGGGCCGAGGGGGTAAAGGCGAGCGCGACGTATTCGTGGCGGCCCTCGGCGCGGAAATGGGTGGTCACGGCCGGCTCGTCGAAGGCGCCGAGGCCGCGGTAGAACTCGGCGTAGTCGTCCTTCGAGATCTCGGCTTTGGGCTTCAGCCAGAGCGCGGCGCCGTCGGAGAGCGCGCGGGGCTCCGCGCCGGGGCTTTCGACCAGATAGACGGGCGCCGGCACGTGGCCCGACTGCGCCTTGACCGCGCGCTCCAGCGTCCAGGCCTCGGCGTAGGAGGCCGCGTCCTCAAGCAGGTGAAGCGTCACGCGCGTGCCGCGGGCGGGTGCCTCCTCGAGATCGGCGGCCGCGATCGTGAACGCGCCCTGCCCGTCCGACGACCAGACCGACGCCTCGTCCGCTCCGGCCCGGCGCGACACGACCTCGACCCGCTCCGCGACCATGAAGGCCGAATAGAACCCGACGCCGAACTGCCCGATGAGGTGCGCGCCCTCCTTGCCCTGCGCCGCCTCCACCCGCTCGATAAAGGCCTTGGTGCCGGAGCGCGCGATGGTGCCGAGCGCCTCGATCATCTCCTCGCCGCTCATGCCGACGCCGTTATCCTCGATCGACAAGCGGCGGTTGGCGCCGTCCGCCGTCAGGGTGATCCGCGGTTTCGGATCGTCGGCGAGCAGTTCGGGCCGGGAGATCGCCTCGAAGCGGAGCTTCTCGCAGGCGTCGGCGGCGTTCGAGACCAGCTCGCGGAGAAAGACGTCCTTGTCTGAGTAGACCGAGTGCACCATCAGGTGCAGCAGCTTGGCGACGTCCGCCTCGAAGGGGCGGCTCTGGGGGCTCGTCGGCTGCGAGGCGGGGGCGTCGACGGTCATGGGCGGTCTCCGGTTCGTCCAGCGCGTTTCGGCGCGTGAGATGGCTGGCGAGCCGGCGAAGATCAAGAGCCCCGGCGCAGGGCGATTGGCGAGTTCAGGCGAAGCTGCGCTTCAGCACCGCGACGACCCGCGCGAAGCCGGCGTCGTCCAGCATGTCGCTGTTGGTCACCGTCAGTGCGCGCGCGGCCAGCGCCTGCGCATTGGGCGCGTTCGCCGGCGGAACGATCGTCTTGAGGTAGTCGTAGTCCGGCAGCGCGAAGCGGTAGAGACGGCTCACCCCGAACCCGCTCGGCCACAGACGGGCGAGCGCCGTCTCGCAGGCCGAGGCGTGGGGCGCAAGCACCAGGAAGAACGGCCAGACGCCGGCCTCCTGCGGCCGGTCGTAGAACACCGTCGCGCCGGGGATCGCGGCGAGCGCGCTGAGGCGCACCCGCGCGCGCTCGGCGGCGTCCGCCTGGAACGTCGCCAGCCGCGAGATCGCGCGCGCGCCGACGCCGCTCCGCCAGCGGCCCACGCGGTGCATGGGGATGCGAAGAGGAAAGACGTCGCCCACCGCGGAAGCGACGTCGCCGGCCGCGAGCGCGCGGCGTCGCGGAGACCCGTAGACCCGCCCGAGCCCGCGCGGGTTGTAGAGCGCCCAGTAGAACAGCAATTGCAGCGCCGCGCGCCGTTCGGCCTCGGCGTCCGGCGCGATGGTTTGCGCCGAGGTCAGCGCCAGCTCCTTGCGGAGGGCGTCGTCGTGGGCCCAGAGCAGGCCGCCGTCGAAGATCGACAGTCCGTCGCCGACCCCCAGGCTGAAGAAGCCGAGATCGCCGATCGCGCCCACGGCACCTGCGGCGGAGACCGCGCCGAAGGCGTGCGAGGCGTCCTCGATGACGAAGGCCCCAACAGAGCGGGCGACCGCGATCGTCGGTGCGACCGCGGTGACGCGGCCGGCGAGATGGGTCGGCACCACCGCGAGCGTGTCGGAATCGCAGAGGCTCGCGAGCTGCGTCAGGTCGAGGTCGAGGCTGTCGGCCGCCAGATCGCAGATGCGCAGCTCCAGCCCGCACTGGGCCACGGCGATCGCGATCTGCGGCGAGGTGTAGGCCGGAACGACCACGGCCCGACGGCCGCTCAACCGATGCAGGGTCTTCAGCGCGACGATGAACGCCGCGGCCGCCGAGCTTTCCAGCTGCAGCCGCTGGACGCCGATGTGGCGCGCCGCCGCCGCCGCCAGGTCGCCCCAGCCGAGCAGGTCGCTTGCGACGAGAGGCAGGCCGGCGCTCGGCGCCGCTTCCTTCCGCAATGTCGGAAAAACGGACATTCAGGCGCGCGTCGGCGCGCCGACGCCTGAGCGCCGGATGGCGTCGGTGAAGGCCGCGAAACGGGAGCGCCGCGGGGACGGGGGAGCGAACATCAAGACCTCAGGCGCATGAGCGCGCGGAACCTACGTAGTCCACCGGATCGACGCAAGCGACCGGCGCGCGCGTCACCACCCCCGCACCCGAAGAGCGACGGGAAGGCGGCGCTCCTCCGTGTCGCGGCCGTCCCCCGCCTCCCACATCCACATGGCGAACAAGGCGTCAGCGCCGAACGCCGCCATCGGCATGTGCCAGACGCCCGGCGCGTAGTGCACGCCGACGTCCGGCGGCGCCGCGAAAGCTTCGGCGCGGTCGACCGACGGCTCGCCGTCGGCCCCCGACGGCGCCACGACGACGAGGTAGGGCTCCGCGAGCCGGATGGGGACGAAGGTCTGCGACGCGAGCGGGTGGCGCTCCAGCAGGTCGATCGCGAACGGCTTGGGCGACGCCGACACCGCATAGAGCGCCAGGACGGGGTCCGCGGCGCAGGCGTCGTGCTCCAATCGCGCCACGCCGTCGTAGCGCAGCGCGCGGCCGTCGTTGACCCGCCGGCTCTGATCTCCTGGGGCGACTACGTCCCCGAACGCGGCGAAGGCCTCCTGCGTAAACGGACGGGCGTCGAGCACGCCTCCTGGAGCGGCGCCCGCCCATTTATTAGCCATTCACTACCTCCTTCGACTTTCGTCGCATGACGCCGGCCCGCGCGAAACCACGGCTCTAGCGGATGGCACGACGTTTGCTGCGCCGCACTCAACGGCGCGATGGCGCCGGACCGCGGGGAGAGCATGATGTTTCGAACGACCCTGACGCGCGCAGCCCTTGCGGCGTCCCTGATCCTCGGCGCGCACGGCGCGGCCTCGGCGCAAGGCACGCTCCGGATCGGCATGACCGCCTCCGACATTCCGCTGACGACCGGCCAGACGGACAACGGCGGTGAAGGCATGCGCTTCATGGGCTACACGGTCTATGACGCGCTCATCAACTGGGACCTGACGAGCGCGGACAAGCCCTCCGTCGTCATTCCCGGCCTTGCGACCGAGTGGGGCATCGCCCCCGGCGACGAGACCAAGACCAAGTGGCTGTTCAAGATCCGGCCGGGCGTGAAATTCCACGACGGATCGGACTTCACGGCGGAGTCGGTGGTGTGGAACCTCGACAAGCTGATGAAGACCGACGCGCCGCAGTACGACCAGCGCCAGTCCGCGCAGGGCAAGTCGCGCATTCCCGCGGTCGCCTCCTACCGCGTCGTCGACCCGATGACGCTGGAGATCGTCACCAAGGCGCCGGACGCCACCCTGCCCTACCAGCTCGCCTGGATCATGATGTCCTCGCCCGCGCAGTGGGAGAAGCTCGGCAAGAGCTGGGAGGCCTTCGCCAAGACGCCGTCCGGCACCGGCCCGTGGAAGCTCACCGCCTTCGCCCCGCGCGAGCGCGCCGAGATGGCTCCGAACAAGGAGTATTGGGACAAGACCCGCGTGCCCAAGCTCGACAAGCTCGTGCTGATGCCGCTGCCTGAGCCCAACGCCCGCGTGGCCGCGCTCCGCGCGGGCCAGGTCGACTGGATCGAGGCGCCGGCGCCCGACGCGGTCGAGTCGCTGAAGGGCGCGGGCTTCCAGATCGTCACCAACGCCTATCCCCACAACTGGACCTGGCACCTCTCGCGCGTCGAAGGCTCGCCGTGGAACGACATCCGCGTGCGCAAGGCCGCGAACCTCGCGATCGATCGCGAGGGCATGAAGGAGCTGCTGTCGGGCATGATGATCCCGGCGCAGGGCTGGCTGCCGCCCGGGCACCAGTGGTTCGGCCAGCCGACCTTCAAGGTGACCTACGATCCTGAGGCCGCGAAGAAGCTTCTGGCCGAGGCCGGCTACGGGCCGGACAAGCCGATCAAGACCCGGATCCTGATCTCGCCCTCGGGCTCCGGCCAGATGCTGCCGCTGCCGATGAACGAGTTCATCCAGCAAAGCCTCGCCGAGGTCGGCATCCAGGTCGACTACGAGGTCGTCGAGTGGAACCAGATGATCAACATCTGGCGCGCCGGCGCGAAGGATCCCTCGTCCCGCGGCGCGACCGCGATCAACTACTCCTACTTCATCCAGGATCCGTTCAGCGGCTTCATCCGGCAGACGCAGTGCAACCTGTCCGCGCCCTCCGGCGTGAACTGGGGCTACTACTGCGACCCCGAGACCGACAAGCTGTTCGATCAGGTGCGGACCACCTTCGACCCGGTCGCCCAGACCGAGATCCTGAAGAAGGTGCACGAGAAGTTCGTGAACGACGCGCTGTTCCTGTTCGTGACCCACGACGTCGCCCCGCGCGCCATGAGCACCAAGGTGAAGGGCTTCGTGCAGGCGCAGAACTGGTTCCAGGACTTCGGCACGATCACGATGGAGCCGTAACGCCTCGGACGCAGGCGCTGCTTCGCCTCTTCCCGCCGGGGAGAGGCGAAGGCCTCGCCCTTCATGAGGGACGGCGAGCGGACAATCGGGGGTCTGTCCGATGCTTCTCTACATCCTGAAGCGGATTCTCTACGTCGCGCCGGTCGCGCTCGGCGTCAGCGTGGTCTGCTTCATGCTGGTGCATCTCGCGCCCGGCGATCCGCTCACCGCCATCATGCCGGTGGACGCGACCGCCGAGCAGCAGGCGGAGATGCGCGTGATCTACGGCTTCGACAGGCCCCTGCCGGTGCAGTTCGGGCTCTGGTTCGGCAAGGTCGTGACCGGCGATCTTGGCAAGTCGATCGCGACCGGAAGGCCCGTTCTCGACGAGGTTGCGCGGGCGGTGAAGAACTCGCTGATCCTCGCCTGCGCCGCCACGCTGATCGGCTTCGCGCTCGGCTCGTTCTTCGGCTTCGTCGCCGGCTACTTCCGCAACAGCCCGCTCGACAGGCTCGCCTCCGCAATCTCGGTGCTGGGCGTCTCGGTGCCGCACTACTGGCTCGGGATGGTGATGGTCATCATCTTCTCCGCCCAGCTCAACTGGCTGCCGCCGACCGGCGCCGGGCCAGGCGGCTCCGCGGACTGGCGGCCGGACCTCGAGCACCTGCGCTACATCATCCTGCCCGCGATCACGATGTCGGTGATCCCCATGGGCATCATCGCGCGCACCGTGCGGGCGCTCGTGGCCGACATCCTCGGCCAGGAGTTCGTCCAGGCTTTGCGGGCGAAGGGCCTCGGCGAATGGGGCGTGTTCAAGCACGTCGTCACCAACGCCGCCCCGACCGCGCTCGCCGTCATGGGCCTCCAGCTCGGCTACCTGCTCGGCGGCTCGATCCTGATCGAGACCGTGTTCGCCTGGCCCGGCGCGGGCTTTTTGCTCAACGCCGCGATCTTCCAGCGCGACCTGCCGCTGCTGCAGGGCACGATCCTCGTGCTGGCGATGTTCTTCGTGAGCCTCAACCTGATCGTGGACGTCGCCCAGACGGCGCTCGATCCGCGCATCCAGAGGGCCTGACGCCATGGCCGCCATCGCCGACAGCGTCGCCCTCGAACCAGCCCCCACGAAGCCGAGCCGAGGCTACTGGGGCAGCGTGCTCCAGCGCCTGCGGCGCGACCCGGTGGCGATGGTCGCGCTCGGCGTCATCCTGCTGATCGTGTTCGCCGCCGTGTTCGCGCCCTGGATCGCCCCCGCGGACCCGTTCAAGGGCTCGATGATCCGCCGCCTGAGGCCGGTCGGCACGCCCGGCTACCTGCTCGGCTCCGACGAGCTCGGCCGCGACATGCTGAGCCGCCTGCTCTGGGGAGGCCGGCTGTCTCTGTTCCTCGGCATCACGCCCGTTATCCTCGCCTTCGGTATCGGCTCGGCGATCGGCATCGTCGCCGGCTACCTCGGCGGCTGGATCAACACGGTGACGATGCGCACCATCGACGTGTTCTTCGCCTTCCCCTCCGTGCTGCTGGCGATCGCGCTGTCGGGGGCGCTGGGCGCCGGCATCCTGAACTCGATCGTCTCGCTCACCGTGGTGTTCGTGCCGCAGATCGCCCGCGTGGCGGAGAGCGTGACGACGCAGATCCGCACCCGCGACTATGTGGAGGCCGCCCGCATCTCCGGCGCCAGCGGCTTCACGATCGTCCGCGTGCATGTGCTCGGCAACGTTCTCGGGCCGATCTTCGTCTACGCGACCAGCCTCATCAGCGTGTCGATGATCCTGGCCTCCGGCCTCTCGTTCCTCGGCCTCGGCGTGCGCCCGCCGGAGCCGGAATGGGGCCTGATGCTAAACACGCTCCGCACCGCGATCTACAACCAGCCGCTGGTGGCCGCGCTCCCCGGGGCGATGATCTTCCTGACCTCGATCTCGTTCAACCTGTTCTCGGACGGCCTGCGCTCGGCCATGGAGGTCCGCCAGTGATCATCGGCGAACCCGCCCCGCCCCCCGGCGGCCCGACCCGCGACCGCGGCGGGCCCGGCCAGCCCCTGCTGTCGGTCAAAGGCCTCATCAAGCACTTCGGCCAGAAGAAGGGCTTCCTCACCAAAGCCGGCCCGGTGGTGCGCGCCGTCGACGGCGTCGACTTCGACGTCGCCAAGGGCGAGACGCTCGGCATCGTCGGCGAGAGCGGCTGCGGCAAGTCCACCACGGCGCGCCTCGTCATGCAGATCATCCGGCCGGACGCCGGCGAGATCCTGTTCGACGGCGAGGCGGTCGGCTCCCGGGCGCTGGAGCTGAACGCCTTCCGCCGTCAGGTGCAGATGGTGTTCCAGGACAGCTACGCCTCGCTCAACCCGCGGCTCACGGTCGAGGACACCATCGCCTTCGGGCCGCGCGTGCACGGCGCGACACGGCGCGCGGCGGCGACCCGGGCCCACGACCTGCTCCACCGCGTCGGCCTCGAGCCCGCACGCTTCGCCGGGCGCTACCCCCACGAGCTTTCCGGCGGCCAGCGCCAGCGCGTGAACATCGCCCGCGCGCTGGCGCTCGACCCGCGGCTGCTGATCCTCGACGAGGCGGTGTCGGCGCTCGACAAGTCGGTGGAGGCGCAGGTGCTGAACCTGCTGCTCGACCTCAAGGACGAGTTCGGCCTGACCTACATGTTCATCAGCCACGACCTCAACGTCGTGCGCTTCATGTCGAACCGCGTGATGGTGATGTACCTCGGCAAGGTCGCCGAGTTCGGCCCGTCCGAAGCGCTGTTCGAGACCCCGCGCCACCCCTACACCGGCGCGCTGCTGGCCTCGATGCCGTCGATGGATCCGGACGCCCGCACCGAGGTGGCGCCTCTGGCGGGCGACCCGCCGAACCCCATCAACCCGCCGCCCGGCTGCCGCTTCAATCCCCGCTGCGCCAAGAGCGCGGCGCTCTGCGCGCACCAGGAGCCGACCCTGCTTGCGGCCGGCGAGGGCGATCACCGCGCGGCGTGCTGGCTCGTCGACCCCTCCTCCGGCCACCCGAGGCTTGCGGCATGAGCGACGCCCTGATGGTCGACGTCGCCGGGCTGACCGTCGACTTCAAAGGGCCGAAAGGCCCGATCCGCGCGGTCGACGGCGTCGACCTGCACCTGAAGCGCGGCGAGACCGTCGCGTTGCTGGGCGAATCCGGCTCGGGCAAGAGCGTGACGCTACGCTCGCTGATGCGGCTCCACCCCTCCTCCGCCAGGATCGGCGGCAAGGTGGAGGTGGACGGCCGCGACGTGCTCAAGCTGTCGTCGCGGGAGCTCGCGGGCCTGCGTGGGCCGATCGTCTCCATGATCTTCCAGGATCCCGGGCTCGCCTTCGATCCGGTCTACCGCATCGGCGACCAGATCATGGAAGCCGTCCGCCGCCATGAGACACTCTCGAAGGCCGAGGCGCGGGCGCGGGCGCTCGCGTTGTTCGAACGGGTGCGCATCCCCTCGCCCGACAAGCGGCTCGACAACTACCCCCACGAGATGTCCGGCGGCATGCGGCAGCGCGCGATGATCGCGCTCGCCCTCGCCTGCCGTCCGAAGGTGCTGCTCGCCGACGAGCCGACGACGGCCCTCGACGCCACAGTGCAAATCCAGGTGCTGCTGCTGCTCCGCGAGCTGCAGCGGGAGCTTGGCCTTGCGGTGGTGTTTGTGACCCACGACATCGGCGTCGCGGTCGAGGTCGCGGACCGGATCGCGGTGATGTACGCCGGCCGCATCGTCGAGATGGGCCCGGCGCGGGACGTGATCCGCGAGCCGCGCCACCCTTACACGCAAGGGCTCCTGCTCTCGCGCGCGAGCCATGCGCCGACCCCCGGGGCCCGGTTGGCCGCGATCCCCGGCGCGCCGCCGGACCTCGCCGACCTGCCGCCGGGCTGTTCCTTCCGCCCGCGCTGCGGGCACGCCATCGACGATTGCGCGGAGGTCCAGCCCGAAGCGGTCTCGGTCGGCGCCGCCCACTTCGCGCGCTGCATCCGCACCCGGACGACGGCCGAGGCTTACGAAGCCGTGGTCGCATGACCCGGGCGGCGCGGCGTTCAGCTCCCGCGCCGCGCGTCCAGGGCCGCCTCGACCGCAGCCGCCACGCCGTCGAGCACCAGCGCGCCGGCCTCCGCCGCGATCTCCTCCGCAAAACCCGCGAAAGGCGCGCCGCCCAGCAGCACCGCCTCGGCGCCGTCCTGCTCCACGCAGGCGCGCACGGCCGCCAGAACCTCCGCGCGATGAGCCGCGCGGTCGGAAATCAGATCCCGCACCCCGGCGCGAACGAGACGAAGGCCCACGAGCTGCCGCGACAAGCCGAGGTCGTCGATGCGCGCGCGCACCGCGTCCTCCATCGCCGCGCCGGCGGTGACCAGCGCGAAACGTCGCCCGCCGGCGCCTGCGGCGCGCAGGCCGGCGCGGCCGAAGCCCACCACGGGCATGATCCCGAGCGCCGTCGCCTCTTCAAATCCTGGATCGAGGAACGCGGCCGTGATAGCCGCGTCGCATCCGGCGTTCGCGCGCAGGGCGTCGACGACGGCGCGGACGGCGGCCTTCGCCTCCTCCACCGTCTGGATGCCCGGCGCGCCGAAGGCCGCCGTCACGGCGACGATCTCCGCCCTGGGCCCCGCCGCGCGGCGCGCTTCGGCCGCAAGCAGGGCCGTAACGGATTCTGCAGTGTTGGGATTGATCAGTAAGATGCGCGTTTCGCCCGCCACGACGTCTGCCTTCGATCCTGAGATGCTCACGCCTCCTAGCACGACTTCGACCTCCCCCGGCGCCTTGGCCCCCATGGGCGCCCGCATCTGCGAGCGGGTGGACGCCCTCGCGGCGATTTCCGCCGAGAAGGGCGCGATCACGCGCGTCTTCATGAGCCCCGAGCAGAAGCGCGCGAGCGAACTGGTTCTCGGCTGGATGACGGAGGCGGGCATGGACGCCCGCGTCGACGCGATCGGCAACGTCGTCGGCCGCTACGAAGGCGCGACGCCCGGAGCCCCGGCGATCCTCGTGGCCTCGCACCTCGACACGGTGCGCAACGCCGGACGCTGGGACGGCATCCTCGGCGTGGTGACGGGCATCGAGTGCGTCGCCGCGCTGGCGCGCGAGGGCCTGCGCCTGCCCCATGCGATCGAGGTCGTCGGCTTTTCCGACGAGGAGGGCGCGCGGTTCGGCGCCACAATGCTGGGAAGCAAGGCGCTCGCGGGGGCCTTCGATCCGGCCTTGCTGAAGCTGCGCGACGGGAACGGCGTCGCCATGGCCGACGCGATCCGGGCCTACGGGCTCGACCCGGAGCGGATCGGCGAGGCGAGGCGCGATCCGTCCGAGATCGCGGCCTATCTCGAGGTCCACATCGAACAAGGCCCGGTGCTGGAGAACTGCAAGCTGCCGATCGGCTGCGTCAGCGCCATCTGCGGCGCGACGCGGCTTGCCGTGACGCTCACCGGCGCCGCGGGCCACGCCGGCACCGTGCCCATGAACCAGCGCGCCGACGCGCTCGTGGGCGCGGCGGCGGCAGTCCTCGCCGTCGAGCAGGCCGCGACCGCGACCCGAGGGCTGGTGGCGACCGTCGGCCGGCTGATGGTCGAGCCCGGCGGCGCGAACGTCATCCCCGGCCACGTGGCCTTTACCGTCGACGTCCGCGCGCCGCAGGACAACCAGCGCTTCTCGACGCTGAAGCGCATCGAGGAGTCGATCGTCGCGATCGCCTCGACGCGCGGCCTCGGGGTTTCGATCGAACGCATCCACGAGGAGCCGGCGGCGCTTTGCGACCGGGCCCTGCAGGACCGCATCGACGCCGCAATCGAGGCCCAGCGCTACGAGCCGCTGCGGCTCGCGAGCGGCGCCGGCCACGACGCCATGGTGATGAGCCGGATCGCCCCAATCGGCATGATCTTCGTCCGCTGCCGCGCCGGCCTCAGCCATCATCCGGACGAACACGCCGAGCCCCGCGACGTGGACGCCGGGGCGCGCGCGCTACTGCACGTGCTCAAGAGCTTCGAAACGTCCCCGCTTTGAAGCCGCGCCTCACGGCTACGTGACCTCGAACTGCTCAACAATGCGCCGGATTGCCCAAAAGTCGTAGGCACTTCGTCAACGAGCCCTGCAGCGAACGCCTCGGTTTAGGGCGTCTGCCGTTTGGCATACCGCTTGCTCCTCCGATCCTGAAACGCGGGGCTTACCCCGCATTTTTAGCGCCCGCCTCCAGGGCCGCGCAGGACAGCGGAGACGTTTCTCTCATGACGGACCACAAGGCGATCCTGGCCGAACGTTTTCTCGGAGGCCTCAACCGCCGCGATCTCATGAAGGGCCTCGCGGCCGGCGGCGTGGTGATGGCGGCCGGCGGCCTCAGCCGGCCCGCCCAGGCGGCCGGCAACGAAATCAAGCTCGCCTGGGTCGATCACATCGACACGCTCGACCCGCATTTCACCGGCTTCCTCGGCGCCGTGAAGGTCCACAACAACATCTACAACGGCTTGCTCAAGGTCACCTACGACGGGCAGAAGGTCGCCTTCGTCCCCGACCTCGCCGAGACCTGGGACATCACGGACGGCGTGATCCACACCTTCAAGCTGCGCCCGAACGTCAAGTTCCACGACGGCACCCCTTGCGACGCGGAAGCCGTGAAGTGGAACGTCGAGCGGGTGTGGAAGGGCGAGCCCAAGTCGCCGCACGGCTGGAAATTCAAGTCGCTCGAAAAGGTCGAGGTCGTCGATCCGCTCACCGTCAAGCTGACCTTCAAACAGCCCTACGCGTTCCTGCCCGTGGCGTTGACCGGCTCGACCGGCCGCGCGGGCACGATCGTCTCGCCGGCGGCCGTGCAGAAGTTCGGCGCGAGCTTCGGCCGCAACCCGGTCGGCACCGGCCCGTTCAAGTTCGTCTCCTGGAAGGAGAACGACTCGATCGTCCTCGAGAAGAACCCTGACTACTTCGAGGCCGGCCTGCCCAAGCTCGACAAAATCACCATCCTGATCATGAAGGAGGCCTCCTCCGCGATCGCCGCCGTCATGTCCGGCCAGGTCGACGGCATGAGCGACAGCCCGGTGCAGTTCATCCCGCAGCTCAAGGCGAACCCGAACCTGCAGGTCTTCGGCGAGATCGAGGGCAACTACGTCTATATCGCCATGAACTGCCGCAAGGCGCCGTTCGACGACATCAACCTGCGCCGCGCGGTCGCCTTCGCGCTGAACCGCGAGCAGATCATCAAGCAGGCGTTCTTCGGCCAGGGCATCCCGGCCTACACGCCGATCTCGCCCCCGATGACCGACTTCTACGATCCGAACGTGGCGAAGACCGGCCGGGGCCAGCGCTTCGACCTCGCCAAGGCCAAGGAGTTCCGCGCCAAGGCCAAGGTGCAGGACGTGATCGAGCCGAAGTTCATGGTGACGGAGGAAGGCACCTACGGCTCGCGCCTCGCGCAGACCGTGCTGCCGATGCTGGCCGAGATCGGGATCAAGCCGAAGCTGGAGCTCGTCGAGCGCGCCGCCTGGGTCAGCCGCCGCAACTCCGGCGACTTCGAGATGCTGGACTTCAACTGGTGGGCCGACCTCGACCCGGACGAGACGCTGTTCCCGGAGTTCCACACCGGCGCCGCCTGGAACTACCCCGGCTGGTCGAACAAGCGCTTCGACGAATGCGTGGAGCAGGCGCAGGTCAGCCTCGACATCCCGACCCGCAAGGCGCTCTACACCGAGGCCAGCGACATCATCATGGACGAGGCGCCGATCGCGATCACCTCGCACATGCCGGTGTTCAAGATCTTCGCCAAGAAGGTCCAGGGCTTCAAGTACATCCCGGTCGACAGCCTGAACCTGCACACCGTGACGGTGTCGTAACAACGACGCCCGTCTCGCGACAGGCGTCTCGACGCGCCCGGACCCAAGGGTCCGGGCGCCCAATGACTTCACCGACGCCTCCCGCCCGCCTGTCCGGTCCCGCCGGACATCGCGATCGGCTCGTCGCCGCATGAGGGCCGCTTCGCCTGATGGCCTGGTTCGTCTCCAAGAAAATCCTGCAGACCCTGATGGTTCTGCTGATCGTCTCGATCGCGAGCTTCGCGCTGCTGAAGTTCGCGCCGGGCGACCCGGTGCAGCTGATGCTGGGCTCCGAATACTCCGCCGAGGCCCACGCCTCGCTGGTGAAGCAGCTCGGCCTCGACCGGCCGATCGCCGAGCAGTACGTCCGCTGGCTCGCGGGCTTCCTCAGCGGCGACTGGGGGACCTCCTTCGTCAGCAAGGCGCCGATCTTCCGCTACGCCTTCCTCGAGGCGCTGCCGGTGACGCTGACGCTCGCCGCCTCCGCGCTCGGGCTCGCGATCGTCATCGGCGTGCCGCTCGGCGTGCTGTCCGCCACTCGCAAGGACACCAGCTGGGACGCGGCCGTCGCGACGCTTACGCTGACCGGCACCTCGTTCCCGAGCTTCTACCTCGGCATCCTGCTGATCTGGCTGTTCGGCGTGCAGCTCGGCTGGTTCCCGACTCTCGGCTTCGTCGCGCCATGGGACGACCTGTGGGGCGGGATCGTGCACATGACGTTGCCTGCGATCACGCTCTCCACCTACTTCCTCGCCATGATCGTGCGCCTCACCCGCGCGAACCTGATCGAGCAGCTCGAGCAGCCCTACGTCGCCGCCGCACGCGCCCGCGGCGAGCCGCGCTGGCGCGTCGTGTGGGTGCATGGCCTGCGCAACGTCATGCTGCCGCTCGTCACCATCCTCGGCCTTCAGCTCGGCGCGTTGCTCCAGGGCGCGGTGCTGACCGAAACCGTGTTTTCGCTGCCCGGCGTCGGCCAGATGATGACGAGCGCGGTGCTGAACCGCGAGTACGGCGTGGTGCAGGCCGGGGTGATGATGACCGCCTGCCTGTTCGTGCTGACCAACCTGCTGGTCGACCTCGCCTATCCCTTCCTCGATCCGCGTCTGAGGCCACGCTAATGGCGGACGTCGTTCTCTCGTCGCCGCCCCGCCCGGCGCCCTCCCGCGGCGCCATGGCCTGGGACTATGTGCGCACCCACGTCTGGTTCGTGATCGCGGCCGTCGTCGTCGGGGCCTACGTCTTCGCGGCGGCCTTCGCGCCCTTCGTCGCGCCCTTCGCCCCGACCGAGCAGGACATGATGAGCTTCATGGCCCCGCCGGCTTGGGGCCCGCATCTGCTCGGCACCGACAGCTTCGGTCAGGATTTGCTGTCCCGCACCATCTACGGCGCGCGGTACGCGCTACTGATCGGCCTCGGCGCGGTCGCGATCGGCGCCGGCGGCGGCCTCCTGATCGGCCTCGCCGCCGGCTTGATCGGCGGTCGCGTGGAATGGGCGCTGATGCGCCTCGTGGATTCGCTGCTGGCGCTGCCGTCGCTGATCATGGCGATCGCCTTCATC
The DNA here is from genome assembly GCF_000526315.1 of Methylopila sp. 73B. Classification (NCBI taxonomy): domain Bacteria; kingdom Pseudomonadati; phylum Pseudomonadota; class Alphaproteobacteria; order Hyphomicrobiales; family Methylopilaceae; genus Methylopila; species Methylopila sp. 73B. The sequence goes on from NZ_JAFV01000001.1 coordinate 1,621,249, forward strand.
TCGATCCTCGGCCAGGGCGTCGACAAGGTGGTGCTCGCGGTCGGCGTGGCGCTGATCGGGCCGTTCTCGCGCACCGTGCGCGGCGACGTGCTGCAGGTGAAGGCGCAGCCTTTCGTAGAGGCCGCGCGTCTCATGGGCGTCGGCACGCTCGCCATCGTCTGGCGGCACATCATCCCGAACGTGATCTTCCCGCTCGCGGTGCAGGCGACGATCCGCGTGAGCTACGCGATCCTCGTCTCCTCCGGCCTCTCCTTCATCGGCATCGGCGTGACCCCGCCGACGCCGGACTGGGGCCTGATGATCGCGGAGGGGCGCAGCTTCGTCAGCTTCGCGCCGTGGATCGCCGGCGTGCCGGGCGCGGCGCTCGCCGTGCTGCTGATCGCGCTCAGCGTCGTCGGCGACGGCGTGCGCGAGCAGTTCGATCCCAAGCTCAGGAAGGAGGGGTGACCATGGCGCTCGCTCTCGCCCGCACCTCCTCCACGCCACCGGAAACGCCGCGTGAGGCGCCCGCTTCCGCGCCGCTTCTGACCGTCGAGCGCCTCTCGCTCAGCCGCGGCGAGAAGCTGATCCTCGACGAGGTGTCGTTCACGCTGAAGCGCGGCGCCACGCTTGGCCTCGTCGGCGAGTCCGGCGCCGGAAAATCCACAATCGCATTGGCTCTCATAGGCTTGCTGCAGAAGCCTCAGGTCGGTCTTGAGGGTCGCATGGCCCTCGATGGCTCCGCCAATCTGGTCGACGCGACCGAGAAGGACTGGCTGAAGCTGCGGGGCCGCCGGGTCTCGATGATCTTCCAGGACGCCTCTTCGGCGCTGAACCCGTGCTTCACAGTCGGCAGCCAGCTGATGTCGCCGCTGCGCCGGCTGCTCGGCATGGCAACGAAGGACGCGCGCTCACGGGCGATCGAGCTGCTGGAAAGCGTCGGCCTGAACGACGCGGCCTCGCGCCTCGACGCCTACCCGCATCAGCTTTCCGGCGGCATGCAGCAGCGCGTGATGATCGCCATCGCGCTCGCCACCAACCCGGAGCTGCTGCTCGCGGACGAGCCGACCAGCGCGCTCGACGTCACCATCCAGGCGCAGATCGTCCGGCTGATCCTCGACGAGACCCAGAAGCGCGGCGCGAGCTGCATTTTCGTGCTGCACGACCTCGCGCTGGCCAGCCAGGCCTGCGACGAGATCGTGGTGCTCTATGGCGGGCAGGTGATGGAGGCGGGCCCGAGCGACGTGCTGCTGGCCGAGCCGCTCCACCCCTACACGCTCGGCCTCAAGGCCTGCGTGCTGGAGCTCGACACCGAGGAGCTGACGCCGCTCCCGAGCGGGGCGCCGTCGTTCGCCTCGAGGACGCCCGGCTGCCGCTTCGCGCCCCGTTGCGGCAACGCCCTGGCGAAATGCGTCGACGAGAAGCCGCCGCTCGAAACCGTGCGCGGCCGCAAGCTCGCCTGCTGGAACCCCGCCGCATGAGCACGCCGCCCGAACTGTTTCGCCTGCTCGACGTAGAAAAGGCCTACGATGTCGGCCGCAAGGGCGGCCTGTTCGCCTCCGGCCCGCGGCGGCGGCTGGCCGCGCTCGACGGCGTGCGGCTGTCGCTGAAGGCCGGCGAGAGCGTCGCGATCGTCGGCGAAAGCGGTTCGGGCAAGACCACGCTGCTGCGGGTGCTGCTTGGCCTCACCTCGCCCACGGACGGGCGCGCGCTGTACCGGGAGAAGGACATCACCCTGCTCCAGGGCGACGACCGCGACCGCTTCTGCCGCGAAGTCGCGATGATCTACCAGGACGCCCGCGGCTCGCTGAACCCGCGGATGAGCATCCTTGACCTCGTTGCCGAGCCGCTCGACCACCATGGTCTGTGCGCGGCCTCGGAACGGCGGGAGCGGGTGGCGGCGCTGCTGTCGCGCGTGGGCCTGCCGCCGGAGATGATGGAGCGCTACACCTCCGCGCTGTCCGGCGGGCAGGTGCGCCGCGTCGCGATCGCCCGGGCGCTCGCCTCCGCGCCCGCCGTCCTGGTCGCGGACGAAGCCGTATCCGGCCTCGACGTCTCGACCCAAGCTCAGCTCCTCAAGCTGCTGCGCGACCTGCAGCGCGAAATGGGGGTGAGCCTGCTGTTCATCACCCACGACCTCGGCGTCGCGGCCTATCTCTGCGAGCGGATCGCAGTGATGTACCTCGGTCGCATCGTCGAGACCGGCCTGACCAAGGACGTGCTCTCGGCCCCGGCGCACCCCTACACCCGCGCCCTGCTTAACGCCGCCCCGAAGTTCTTCGAGCCGATCGCGGAGCCGCTCGGCGGCGAGATCCCGAGCCCGATCGACCTGCCGCCCGGGTGCCGTTTCGCCGGCCGCTGCCCCGAGGCGCGCGACGATTGCCGGGCCCGCGACCCGGAGCTTGTGGCCGGCGCGCCGAACCGCGAATTCGCCTGCCTCCACCCGCTGATCGGCGAACCCGCATTGGCCTGATAGACAGGGCGGCCGGCCTGTAAGGTCGCGTCCCGAAGCGCGCGCCGCGCCGCCGCCACACTGACCGACGCTCAAGGACTTCGAAATGAGAGACCTGTTCCGCCCCGGCCGCAGCACGCTGCTCGCCCCGAACGCCGCGATCGCGACGTCCCACCCGCTGTCGACCGCGGCCGGCCTCGCCGTGCTGCGCGAGGGCGGCAACGCCGTGGACGCGGCGCTTGCGGCCGTCTCGGTGCAGTGCGTGGTCGAGCCGCACATGACGGGCATCGCGGGCGACTGCTTCGTGCTCTACGCGCCGGCCGGCGGCGAGGTGATCGCGCTCAACGGCAGCGGACGGGCGCCGGCGGCCGCCACCGTCGAGGCGCTGAAGGCGCTCGGGCTCTCCGACATCCCGCCGACCAGCGCCCTCGCCGTCACCGTTCCCGGCGCGATCTCGGCGTGGATGAAACTGCACGGCGACTACGGCTCGCTGCCGCTGGACCGCCTGTTCCGGGACGCGATCGCCTACGCCGAGAACGGCTACCCCGTGACGCAGCGCGTGGCGTTCGACTGGGCCCGCGCGGTTCCGCTGCTCGCGCTCGACGAAGGCGCGGCCGAAGTGATGCTGGTGGACGGCGGCCGCGCGCCCCGCGCCGGCGAGCGCCACGCGCAGCCGAAGATCGGCGCGCGCCTGCGCGAGATCGCCAAGGACGGCGCGGCCGCGTTCTACACCGGCGCGGTGGCCGAGAGCCTGGTGAAGCGGCTCAACGCCCTCGGCGGCCTGCACACGATGGACGATTTCGCCGCGGGCATGACGGTGGCGGACTACGTCACCCCGATCCATTCGAACTACCGCGGCTACGACGTCTACGAGTGCCCGCCGAACGGCCAGGGCGTGGCCGCGTTGATGATCCTGAACGTGCTCGGCGGCTTCGATCTCGGCCCGGACGTGCCGATGGCGGAGCGCATCCATCTGCACGCCGAGGCGACGAAGCTCGCCTATCACCACCGCGACCATCTGATCGCGGACCACGACCACCTCCCCCATCCGACCGAGACGCTGCTCTCGGACGAGACAACCGCGGCCCTGCGCAAGCGCGTCTCGCGCGAGACGGCGCGCCCGGCGACGCTCTGGACCGAGCCCGAGCACAAGGACACCGTCTACCTCTCGGTGGTCGACCGCGACGGCAACGCAATCTCCTTCATAAACTCGATCTTCAACTCGTTCGGCTCGACCCGGCTTGACCCCGAAACCGGCATCCTGCTGCACAACCGCGGGGCGTCGTTCCGCCTGATCGAGGGCCACCCCAACGCGATCGGCCCGCGCAAGCGCCCGATGCACACCATCATCCCCGGCATGCTGCGCAAGGACGGCCAGACCGTCGCGCCCTTCGGCGTCATGGGCGGGCACTATCAGGCGGCGGGTCAGGCGGCGTTGCTGTCGGGCTTGCTCGACCGCGGGCTGGGCGTGCAGGAGGCGATCGACGCGCCTCGCTCCTTCGCCTTCGACGGCCTGCTCGAGGTGGAGCCGACGATCGATCCGATCGTGCTGGAACGTCTCGGCGCCCTCGGCCATCGCATCCAGGTGGCGGATTCGCCGATCGGCGGCGCCCAGGCGATATGGATCGACCGCGCCAACGGCCTGTTGCTGGCCGGTTCCGACCCCCGCAAGGACGGCTGCGCGCTCGGGTTTTGAAGGCGATCGTGATCTTCGACGTTACGCTGGCGCAGTCCGGCGTGACGTCGGGAGCGCGTTCAGGACGACGCCGCGAGCGCGTCGACCTTCTCGGCGGCGGCCAGAACGACGCGGTTGCGCCCCGCCCTCTTCGCCTCGTAGAGCCGCGCGTCGGCGGAGGTGTAGGCGTCGCGGACCGGCAGCGCCGGATCGATCGCCGCGCCGCCGACGCTGATCGTGACGTTCAATCTGACGTCGCCCTCGACCAGGATCGGCGTCTGGGCGACCGCCGCGCGCAGACGCTCCGCCGCGTCCGCCGCATGGTCTTCGTCCGCGGACGCCAGGACCACTGCAAACTCTTCGCCGCCGAGCCGACCAACTGCGTCGCCCTCGCCAAGTCCAGACGACAACCGGGACGCCACCTGCGTCAGCACGTCGTCGCCGGCCGCATGGCCGTAGCGGTCGTTGATCGCCTTGAAGTGGTCGAGGTCCGCGACGAGCAGCCACGCCGCCTCAGGCGACGAGCGCGCCTGCTCCACGACGGCCAGCAGGCTCTCGCGGTTGAGCAAACCGGTAAGGCCGTCGCGGCGCGCGGTCTCGGCCAGCGCGTCATGCGCCCGCTGAAGCTCCTCATGCGCCGCCACGAGCGCGGCGCGCGCGGCGCGCAGTTGCTCATGCTGCCAGAACTGCCACGCGCTGGCGGGCCAGGCGATCAGGAGGGGGCACAGAACGCACATCAGCCAGGCGTTGCCGTCGACGACGCCGCCGAGGGCCGGAACGAGGGTCACCGCGAGGCCGAGCGAGAGCGCGACCGAGAGGATGGCGACGCCGGTCGACCGCAACAGCACCCGCCGCATCGCTGCCATGGTATCCCCCGCCCCATCCCGACGGCGCCCCGGCGGTCAGCGATCCCTTAGCGCGTTAGGTCACGGTTGTGGAGCGGCGGAGCGCCCGCGACGCCGCGGCATGAGGCCCGTGCGCGACGCCGCTCCCCCAACCGATCAATACCGCTTGTAGCTCAGGAACTTGCCGGACATGCCGATCTTGACGCGGTCGCCCTTCTGGTCGGGCTGGCGCTCCAGCGTCATGTCGAAGTCGATCGCCGACATGATGCCGTCGCCGAACTCCTCGTGGATCAGCTCCTTCCACGTCGTGCCATAGACCTGGATGAGCTCATAGAACCGGTAGATCACCGGATCCGTCGGCGGCACTTCGGGCAACGATCCGCGATACGGGATCTCGGTCAGCAGGATCTCGGCCTCCTTGGGCAAATCGAGCAGTTCGGCGGCCTTGGCGGCCTCGTTCGGCTCCAGCCGCATCTGCCCGAGCATTGCGGCGGTGATCACGATCTGCGAGGTCGAGATCGACACCTTCTCGTGGATCTGCTTCCAGGTCAGGCCCTTCATCCGCTTGGCGGACAGCACAAGTTCGGTCACTTCGGCGCGGGTCATGGCGCTTCCTCCTTCAGGGATGGCGTTGGGGTCGAGCGCTGCCGCCTCAGACGGAGGCGGCAGCCGGCAGCGGGTCTTCGGCCGCGGCGCGCGGACGCACCACAGTCGGCTTGCGTGGATCGTAGGGTCGGCCCTCGATCTCGCTCGCGAAGCTCTTCGAGCGGGTCACCAAAAACTCCAGCAGGTGGTTCCGCAGCGGGTAGTAGTCGGCGTGCCGGTGCATCGAGGCCGCCAGCCGGTCGCGCGGCAGCGGGTTCTCGACAATCTCGGCGATCTTCGCCTGCGGCCCGTTGGTCATGAGCACGATCCGGTCGGCCAACAGCATGGCCTCGTCGATGTCGTGGGTGATCATGAACACGGTCTGCCCGGTCTCGCGGCAGATGCGACGCGCCTCCTCCTGCAGCGAGCCGCGGGTCAGCGCGTCCAGCGCCGAGAACGGCTCGTCCATCAGCAGCATCTTGGGCTCGATCGCGAGCGCCCGGGCGATGCCCACGCGCTGCTTCATGCCGCCGGACAGCTCCGAGGGCTTCTTGTGCTCCGAGCCCGAGAGGTGGACGAGGTCGACGTAGCGCTGGCAGTGCGCCCGGATCGTCTCGCGCGACCACTCCGGGCGTCGGGACGACACCGCGAAGGCGATGTTGCCCAACACCGTCATCCAGGGCAGCAGCGAATGACCCTGGAAGATCACTGCGCGGTCGAGGCTGGGACCGGAGATCTCGCGGCCGTCGACGATGACGGAGCCCGAGGAGGGCTGGTCGAGACCCGCGAGCACGTTGAGGATGGTGGTCTTGCCGCAGCCGGAATGGCCGATCAGGCAGACGAACTCGCCCTTCTGGATCGGCAGCCACAGGTCCTCGAACACCGTGGTCTCGCCGCCGCCGCGCTTGGGATAGCGGCGGGCCAGCGCTTCGATGGAGATGAGGGGCTTGTCCGTCATCCCGCTCACTCCCGGTAGGCCACGAGGCGCGCGGCGCGGGCGAGCGCGAGGTCGAGCGCCATGCCGACGAGGCCGATCAGCAGGATCGCGGTGATGATGTTGCCGATCGAGAGGTTGTTCCACTCGTTCCAGACGAAGTAGCCGATGCCGGTGCCGCCCACGAGCATCTCGGCCGCCACGATGACGAGCCAGGCGATACCGATCGAGATCCGCATGCCCGTCATGATGGTGGGGGCCGCGGCCGGCAGGATCACGAGGAACGCCTTTCGGAAGGCGCCCACCTCGAGCGTGGCGGCGACGTTCAGCCACTCCTTGCGGACGCTCGCGACGCCGAAGGCGGTGTTGATCAGCATTGGCCAGAGCGAGCAGATGAAGATCACGAAGATCGCGGAGATCCCGCTGTCCTTGATCGTGTAGAGCGCGAGCGGCATCCAGGCCAAAGGCGAGATCGGCTTCAGGATCTGGATGAACGGGTCGAGCGCGCGGTAGGTCAGCGGCGACATGCCGATCAGGAAGCCCAGCGGGATCGCGACGGCGGCCGCGAGCAGATAGCCGATCAGAACCCGGCCGAGCGAATAGGCGAGCTGGATCCCGACGCCCTGATCGTTGGCGCCGCGGACGTAGAACGGGTCCTTCAGGTGCCCCCAGAGCGTCGCGGCGACGTCCGCGGGGGTCGGGAACGCGCTCTTCGCCCCTTGCGCCGCAGCCCCCGAGACGAGCGCCGCGTACTCCGGGTCGACGGCGCCGCCGCCCGGGCCCGCGCCGGGCAGCGTCGCCCACTGCCAGGCCCCTATGAACGCCGCGAAGATCAGCAGCGACAGCAGCCCCGCGCGCAGGGTGAGCGACGAGGTCATCGCGAGCCCCGTGTCGTCATCCCGGCCGAAGCGAAGCGGAGAGCCGGGATCGTCACCGGAGTACGGCGCGCGCCCTCGCCTCTCTTCTCCGAGGAAAAAGCAAAGATCAGCGCCTCGATCGGGTGGCGATCCCGGCTCGCGGCGTCGCCGCGTTCGGGATGACGGCTGCGGTCCATCGTCCTCAGCCCCGCTTGATCGCAAAGGAGGCGACGTACTCGTCCGGCTTTGTAGGGTCGAACGGCTTGCCCATGACAGAGAAGGTCTTGGTGGTCGTCTCGGGCGGCGTGAGGCCGGCCTCCGCCATCAACTTCTTGGCGTCCGTCGCGAGGAACACGTCGTTCGCAACCTTGGCGTAGTCGACGTCGCCCTTGATCTGGCCCCAGCGCTTCATCTGGGTGAGGATCCAGACCGCGAAGCTCTCCCACGGGAAGGGATCGAAGGCGATGCGGTTCGGGTCCTTCTTCACGCCGCCGAGGCCGTCCGCGTAGGTCCCGGTGAGCACCTGCTCCACCACCGTCTGCGGCTGGTTGAGGTAGTTCGTCGGCGCAATCGCAGCCGCGATCTCCTTGCGGTTCTGCGCCTTCTGCGCGAAGGCCGTGGCTTCGATGATCGCCTTCAGCAGCGCCTGGTAGGTTCCCGGCATCTCGGTCACGAACTGCTTCGAGGCCGAGAAGGCGCAGCAGGGGTGGCCGTCCCAGATCTCCTTCGACAGCATATGGATGAAGCCGACGCCGTCGTAGACCGCGCGCTGGTTCACGGGGTCCGGCGCCAGAAAGCCGTCGATGTTGTCGGCCCGCAGGTTCGCGACCATCTCGGGCGGCGGCACGGCGCGGATCTGCACGTCGCGGTCGGGGTCGATCCCGGCTTCCGCGAGGTAGTAGCGCAGCAGGTAGTTGTGCATGGAGTAGTCGAAGGGCACGGCGAACTTCATGCCCTTCCATTCCTTCGGGTCGCGCTTGTCCTTGTGCTTGACCGCGAGCGTGATCGCCTGGCCGTTGACGTTCTCGACCGCCGGCATGGTCCAGGGGATCGGGTTCGAGCCGACGCCCATGGAGATCGCCAGCGGCATCGGGGAGAGCATGTGCGCGGCGTCGTATTCCTTGTTGATCGCCTTGTCGCGGATCACCGCCCAGCCCGCGGTCTTCACAACCTCGACGTTCAGACCCTGCTTCTCATAGAAGCCCATCGGCTTCGCCATAATGATCGGCGTCGCGCAGGTGATGGGGATGAAGCCGACCTTGAGGTCGGTCTTCTCGGGCTTCGCCCCTTGGGCGAAGACCTCGGTGGCGGAGGCCAGCGGGAACAGCGCGTTCACCGCCGCGAAGGCCGTCCCGGCGCCGACCGCGCTCAGGAAGGCGCGTCGGGTGGCGTCGTGCGGAAACAGCGCGCGCATCACCGCGCCCTCAACGACGCGGCCCGTCCGCGCGTCGTCGGAGGCCTGCGCCTCGGCGTGCTCGGTCTCGCTGCCGTGCTGGCCGCACGAGCAGCCGCGGCTGTTGAGGCGATAGCGGGCGTCGAACGGGTCTTTGAAGGTGGTCATCGGCGCGGGCTCCGGGTGAACGGTCGTGCCGGATCCATAGCAGGCGCCGTGCCAAGCGCGTCGTCACGCACAAGGGCCTGAGATCCGAACGAACTTGCACCGTCCGTGGATTCACGAAATATCGTCAGTCGCGACTTTTCGTGCGAGAAGGACGAGATCTCGTGACTTCACCTGGCGCGCTCGCCTTCGAGACGACCCCCGACGCCGCTCTGATCGTAGACCCGCACCAGGACGCGATCATCGCCGCGAACGCCGTGGCGCGCCGACTGTTCGCCGGGGATGGCGGGTCACTGGAGGGCCAGTCCTTCGCGGCGCTTCATCCCGGGCAGCGCCCCGCCCTCGTCGTCTTCACCCAGGCCGTGCTCACGCTCGGCCGACACTGGACGCGCTCGCTCAAGCCGCGGCTCGCGTCGGACGGACCTCGCGACGTCGAATACGTCGGCGTCCGGCTTCCCGAGGGCGACCAGATCCTCGTCACCCTCTCGGATCTCGACGAACGCCGCCGTCGCGACGCGAACGCCGAGGCCGACCGCTACATTCGCGACGGCATCGCCGAATGGCGCCGGGTGGAGCGCTTCTTCCAGGACGTGGAGCGGGAGAACCAGCTCATCCTCCGCGCGGCCGGCGAAGGCGTCTACGGGGTCAACGCCGACGGGATCACCACCTTCCTCAACCCGGCGGCCGAACGGATGCTGGGGTGGACGGCGGAGGAGCTGGTCGGGCGCAACATGCACGCGACCGTGCACCACAAGCATCCCGACGGCGCGCATTACCCGCACCACGACTGCCCGATCTACGCCGCCTTCCGCGACGGCGCGGTGCATCAGGTGGCGGATGAGGTGTTCTGGCGGAAGGACGGCGCCCCGCTCTGGGTCGAGTACACCTCGACGCCGATCCGCGACCGGGGCGCCGTGGTCGGCGCGGTCGTGGTGTTCCGTGACATCGGCCAGCGCCGGGAGGCCGAGGCCAAGCTCAAGGCGGCCCTCGCCGAGGTCGAGAGCCTGCGCGAGCGGCTGGAGCTGGAGAACGCCTATCTGCAGGAGGAGATTCGTCTCGAAGGCCGCCACCACGGCATCATCGGCACAAGCGCCGCGATCGAGACCGTGCTGCGGCAGGTGGAGCTCGTGGCGCCCACCGACGCCTCGGTGCTCGTCACCGGCGAGAGCGGCACCGGCAAGGAGCTGATCGCGCGCGCGATCCACGAAGCCAGCGGGCGCCGGGAGCGACCGCTGATCCGCGTGAATTGCGCGGCGATCCCGCGCGAGCTGTTCGAGAGCGAGTTCTTCGGCCATGTGAAGGGCGCCTTCACCGGCGCCTTCCGCGACCGCGTGGGCCGCTTCGAACTCGCGAACGGCGGGACGCTGTTTCTCGACGAGGTGGGCGAGATTCCGCTCGAGCTCCAGAGCAAGCTGCTGCGCGTGCTTCAGGAGGGCCAGATCGAACGCGTGGGCGAGGAGCGGACGCGCAAGGTCGACGTCCGGGTCATCGCCGCCACAAACCGCGACCTCGACGCCGAGGTGCGGAAGGGAACGTTCCGCCGCGACCTCTATTTCCGGCTGAACGTGTTTCCATTGCACTCTGCCCCGTTGCGCGAACGGCCCGAGGACATTCCGCCGCTAGCGCTCAACATCCTGCGGCGGCCGGGGCGCGCGGCCCCGGGCAAACCGCTGGCGCTGACCGAAGGCGACGTCCGCCGGCTCACCGCCTACGACTGGCCGGGCAACGTGCGCGAGCTCGAGAACGTCATGGAGCGCGCGATCATCCTGGCGCGCGACGGCAAGCTCAGGATCGACCTTCCCGCCGCATCCGGCTCTCGGGCGGCGGCTCCGGCGCCGTCGAAGGAGGCGGGCCACGAGATCCTCACCGCGCAGGACCTCCGCGCCCGCGACGCCGCCAACATCCGCGCGGCGCTTTTGGCTGCGGGCGGCAAGGTCTCGGGTCCTGGCGGAGCGGCGGAACGGCTCGGCCTGAAACCCACCACCCTCGCCTCCCGCATGAAAGCGCTGGGGGTGGAACGGGGCTAGGAGTTCAGCCGGAGGTTGAGACTTGCGCGCGTTGACGCCGTGCGTGCTTCGAGACGCCTCGCTGACGCGAGGCTCCTCAGCATGAGGAGGTCATCCTGTCGAATAGCTCAGAACGTCCTTATGCTGAGGAGCAGCCGCCAGGCTGCGTCTCGAAGCACGCAGTCGGCGGGGGCGGCGTCATGCCCGCTCGTTCGTCGGGCATGACGATCAGTCTTTCAGAGACAGTTACGCTTCAAGCTCAGCTCTTCGGCCACCAGGCGATGTCGGTGACGTCCTTGCCGCCCGCGACGTCGCCGGCCTTGGTGGTCTTGCCCGAGGCGAGGTCGATCGAGTAGAGCGCGCCGCCCGTCATCAACCAGCCCGTGTTCTTGCCGTCCGCCGAGGCGGCGATCTCGAAGCCCACCGGGCCGGAGAGCTTCACGTCGATCTTGCCGATGGCGGAGAGGATGCCGTCGTTCGGCGGGGCCTGCTTCACGAGCGCCGGGATGGTGGCGTCGATGTCGTAGAGTTCGGTCTTCTCGGCCTTCTTGCCGTTCACCGAGTTGGTGTAGGCGCCGGCCACGATGTTGGGCTTCTCGCCCTTGTGCATGTCGGTCTCGGCGTACTTCAGCGACCCATCGACCGTCGCCTTGCCGTCGTCGACGTTGGCGCGGAGGCTCATGCCGCCGTCGGTCAGGATGCGCAGGCGATCCGCCATCGGGTTGAAGTCCACCGTCACCTTGGCGCCCGCGGGGATTTTCTCGCTCAGCGCGCTCTTCTTCGTCGCCGCGCCGGACTTCGGATCGATCGTGACGATGTCGCCGGCGGCGGTGACGCCGTAGAGCATGCCGTCGGCCGGGCGGACGTCGATGCCGACGAGGTCGCTCGCGCCGGTCAGCTCGACCGTGCCGGAGACCTTGAGCGTCGAGGCGTCGACCAGCGCCAGCGCTTTGCCGCCGACCAGCGCGATCACGGTGTCGGCGGACGCGGGCGCCGCGGCGGCGAGGCTGAGGGCGCCGACGGCGGCGGCGAGGCGGAGCTTGGACGAAAGGGCGAAGGACATCGGGTTGCGTCTCCTGTCGTGTCGTGGCGCGCCGCCGAACGCGACCCGCACTGGCCCTACCCGCGGGACGCCCGCGGCGGATGCAGCGGATGCGATGTCTTTTGCGTGAGCGGAGATTTTTGGCCGTCCCTGCATCCCCGACGCGGTCGCTCGGGTATGACTTGGGACCCGCCCGCGGACCGCGGCTCCGGAGATCGAACGAGCATGACGGCCGACGCTTTCGCCACCGACCGGACCGACCCCTGCGCCGCCGACCTCGCCGCCTGCGCGCGCGGGGACCGCGCGGCGCTGCGAGCGATCTACGAGCGCGAGGCCGCGACGCTGATCGCGGTCGCGGCGCGCATCGTGCGCCGGCGCGAGGTCGCCGAGGAGGTGGTGCAGGAGGCCTTCGTCCAGATCTGGCGGCGCGCGGGAAGCTTCGATCCCGCCCTCGGCTCCGGCCGCGGCTGGGTCTTCGCCATCGTCCGCAACCGCGCGCTCAACGCCGTGCGCGACGAGCGGCACGTGCCGGTGGAGGACGAGGCGCTGGCGGCCTATGCGGAGGCCGCGACCGACGTGGACGACGCCTTCGGCCGGCTCGCCGCCTCGAGCGCGCTTCGCCGCTGTCTCGGCGGGCTGGAGCCCCGGCGGCGCGCGAGCCTGCTGCTCGCTTATGTGGCGGGCCTCAGCCATGGCGAGATCGCCGAGCGCCTCAACGTGCCGCTCGGCACCGCCAAAGCCTGGGTGCGCCGCTCGCTGCTCGCGCTGAAGGAGTGCATGGCGTGAGCCCACGGGAGAGCGATCTCGCCCTTGCCGGCGAATACGTCCTCGGATTGCTGCCCCCCGCCGAGCAGGAGGCGTTCGAGCTCCGGCTCGCGACCGACCGGACCCTGGCGCTCGCCGTCGCCGCGTGGCGCGACCGTCTCCACGAGCTTGACGCGGCGGCGCCGCCGATCCCGCCGTCGCCCGATCTCTGGGCGAAGATCGAAGGCGCGGTCGAAGCCCCGCCCGGCGTCGCCGCGGCCTCCCCTGCCCCCTCCGTCCGGACGCCGGAGCGCGCCAAAGCCCGCCCGTCGCTCTTTGCCGGTCTCTGGGAGAGCCTGACGCTCTGGCGCGGCGTGGGTCTTGCCGGCGCTGCGGCAAGCGTGGCGCTCGGCCTCGTGCTGGTCGCGGCGCCGAAGCCGCGCGCGCCGATCGCGATCGCCGTCCTGCTGACATCAGACGGCGTCCCCGGCGCGGTCGTCGACATCTACGCCGACGGAGAGTCGCTGGTCGCGCCGCTGCAGGACGTCTCCGTGCCGGACGGGCGGACGCTGCAGGTGTGGACGCTGCCGGACGTCCAGCGCGGCCCGGTCTCCCTCGGCCTGATGCCGCGGGCGGCTCGGACGCGGCTCGCGTCCATGGAGCTCCCGGCCCCGAAGCCGCGCCAGCTTTACGAGATCACCCTCGAGCCCGCCGGCGGATCGCCGACCGCCCGGCCGACCGGCCCGATCCTTTACAAGGGCTACGCCGAACCCCCGCGTTGACGCGCCCTTCCGGGTGTCGGAGGTTCCGCGCCCCGACTGTTGAAGGAGACACGCCATGCGCGCAGCGCCGTTCGGCCCCACCGGCCGCGAGGTCTCCGCCATCGGCCAGGGCACCTGGCTGATCGACGAGGAGGACCGCGCCGGCCCCGTGGAGGCGCTTCGCGCCGGCCTCGACGCCGGCATGACGCATGTCGACACCGCCGAAATGTACGGCGACGCCGAGGTGATGGTGGCGGAGGCCCTCGCCGACCGCCGCGACGAAATCTTCCTGGTCTCGAAGGTCCTTCCGGAAAACGCCTCCGCGCGCGGGACCATCGCCGCCTGCGAGCGCTCGCTGAAGCGGCTGAAGACCGATCGGCTCGACTGCTACCTGCTGCATTGGCGCGGCTCCTATCCGCTCGCCGAGACCGTCGCGGCCTTCGAGCGTCTGGTCGAGGCCGGCAAGATAGCCTCATGGGGCGTCAGCAACTTCGACGCCAAGGACCTCGACGAGCTCCTCGCCGTCACGGGGCCCGGCCGCATCGCCTGCAACCAAGTGCTCTACCATCTCGGCGAACGCGCCATCGAGCACCGCGTCCTCCCGTGGTGCGAGGCGAACGGCGTCGCGCTCGTCGCCTACAGCCCGTTCGGCCACGACGATTTCCCGCCCCCGAACTCGCCCGGCGGGCGCGCGCTGGCGGAAATCGGCGCGGCGCATGGCGCGACGGCCCGGCAGGTGGCGCTCGCCGCTCTCTCCCGGCGACCGTCGGTGTTTGTCATCCCGAAGGCGTCCAGCGTCGCCCACGCCCGCGACAACGCGGCCGCCTCCGACCTCGAACTGACCCCCGCCCAGCTCACCCGGATCGACGCGGTGTTTCCGCGCGGCCGGGAGCCGCGGCGCCTGCCGATGATCTGACATTGGCAGCCATGCGCGGCCGCAAGGACGCGCCCGCGGCGCGCGCGCTTGCCGCGGCCGTCGCGCCAGCTAGCTTTGAGCTCGCGATCAGGCCCGCGCCGCCCGCGGGCAGCTCTCATCCAAGGAGGCCGCAATGGCCGAAGTGACGACGCCGCCGATCGACCTGTTCTACTGGCCGACGCCGAACGGCTGGAAGATCACCATCATGCTGGAGGAGTGCGGCCTGCCCTACGCGCTTCACCCCGTGAACATCGGCAAGGGCGACCAGTTCAAGCCCGAGTTCCTGCAGATCTCGCCGAACAACAAGATGCCGACGATCGTCGACCCCGACGGGCCCGGCGGGCAGCCGATCTCGGTCTTCGAATCGGGCGCCATCCTGCAGTATCTCGGCCGCAAGACCGGCAAGTTCTATCCGTCCGACGAGCGTCGCCGCGTCGAGGTCGACGAGTGGCTGTTCTGGCAGATGGGCGGTTTCGGCCCGATGCTCGGCCAGACGCATCACTTCCGCCAGTACGCGCCGGAGAAGGTGCCCTACGCGATCGAGCGCTACACCAATGAGACCCACCGGCTCTACGGCGTGCTGAACGAGCGCCTGAAGGACCGCGAGTTCATCTGCAGCGACTATTCGATCGCCGACATGGCGGTCGTCGGATGGGCGAAGCTCTGGGAGCGTCAGGGCCAGGACATCGCCGAGTTCCCGCACGTGAAGCGCTGGCTCGACGTCATGCTCGCCCGACCCGCGGTCGCGCGCGGCTTGGAAGTCAAGGTCGACCAGCCGCCGATGGACCTCGCGACGGACAAGGACGCGCAGAAGATGCTGTTCGGCCAGCGCGCCCGCGCGGGCTGACGTCCGCCGCGGCGCCGTTTCGGCGCGTTCCGGGCCCCCATGGCGTTTTTCCGGCCGCCCCCCGCTCGACGGGGAGACCGCGCGATCCAGTTATGCGCTCAGGCGCGAACCGCTTCACACTCTCCAGGAGTAGACCTCATGTCCGAAACCACCGGAACCGGAACCGGCGCCGCCGCCATCGAGAACGATCTGGCGACCCTTCGCGAAGACGTCTCCCGGCTCGCCGACACCATCTCGACCCTCGTCGCCGACGGCGCCGCGACCGCCAAGGGGGCCGCCGCCGACGCCGCCAACACCGCGCGCGACAAGGCGGTCTCCGCCGTCGACGACGTCAGCGCCTCGATCGAGCAGAACCCGCTGACCGCCGTGCTGATCGCCCTTGGCGTGGGCTACGTGGTCGGCGCGCTCGGGCGTCGCCGCTGATGTGGCGTTTCCTGCTTCAGGCCGGCATGGGGGCTGCGACGTTGAACGTCGCCGGCCGCATCGCGCGGCTGAAGCGCATGGCGATCTACTTCGCGATCGCCGGGGTGCTGGGGCTCCTCGCCCTCGGCGCTCTGCTGTTCGCGCTGGGCGCCCTGCTTGAGCCCCGCTTCGGCGCCGCCGGCGCCGCTGGGATCGTCGGCGGCGTCACGCTCGTCGTCGCGGCGTTCGTCGGCTGGGCCGCGACCTGGACTCCGAAGCGGACGGCGCGACCGACCGCGGCGCCGATCGCCGACCGCGTGCGGTCGGAGCTCAGCGCGGTCGGATCGGCGTTCTCCGGTCCGGACCGCCCGCGCCTGCCAGGCGAACGGCGCGCCCGCGGGGTCAACATGATCCTGATCGCGGCGCTCGCCGGAATCGTGCTCGGCCGCCGGTTGTGACCGAGCTTCCGTCCGCGGCCTGCCGGGCGCGGACGGAACCTTCCGGTCACCCGACCGTTCCGTCGCTATGAAAAACCCCTGGATGAGTCTCTGGCTGAGCGCGGCGAACGCGCAGGCCTCCTCCGCACGCGGACTGTTCGTCGCAAATCTCGCGCGCGCCCAGAAGACGGCGATCGAGGACATGACGCGCCAGACGCTGGCGTTCTGGACGACGGGCGCTGCGCCCGCAGCGGCGAAGAGCGCGCCGAAGAAGCGCCGGCGCGCTTGCGCCTGACGTTCAGTCTGCGGGCGTCCAAACCTGCGTCTTGCAGACCAGACCGGCCAGCGCGCACCCCTCGATCTTGAGTGCGCCGTCGCCCTGCGGCGTCATGTAGGCCTTATACGTCTTGCCGTCCTCGGGGTTGTAGATCTGGCCCGTCCAACGCTCGCCCTCCGGCTTCATGCCGCTGAGGAGCGAGAGCCCTACGATCGGGCGCCCCTGCTTCGTCTTGTCGACGTTGTTGACGTCCAGTTTGGTTCTGCCGGTCTCGTCCGTCGGCTCGCGTAGCGACACGATCGCGCCGCAGAGCGCGGTTCCGCACGCGCTGATTTTGACCCTCGCCTTCCCTCCCGGCGTGCTCCAGAGACCGAGCGGATCCGAAAGCGCCGGCGCGCCCCGAACGCTCCGAGGATGGCGGCGGCTGTCGCGATGCGGCGGCACAGGGCGGACATGTGGATCTCCTGAAAGCCAGTTGCGTCGGACGTCGCGGTCGCCGCGACGCCGGACGATCGCGCCTCCACCCAATCCCCAATCGCACGCCGCGCCAACCCCGCCTTTTGCTGCGAGCGGTCTCGTCGCGTCTTCGTCCGTCGTGGTTCACGATCCCTGAAGACGTCGCCGCACGTCTTCGCGTTCAGCTACCTGGATTTGCTCGGTTCTGAACGGCTCACTCGGTAAACGGCGCTCTAATTTAACGTCCGGTTTTCATTTCATTGATCTCTCATTTACGTCGACTTTTAATGGCATTGTAGAAATCTGCTGCGATCCTTCGATCAAGCCGGACGCTGCAAAGCAAACCGGAGATCAACGCCCGAGGCGACGGCTTAAAGCTTGGCGCCCGACCACAGGACGAAGGTTCGCAGAGATGGCTCGTTATGACATGTCCTCGGTGGACTGCGGCGCGCTCGGCGCCGTCGCGACCGGCACGGTGCTCTTCCAGCTCGGCCTGATGTACGCGGTGGGCCGTTCGGTGCCGACCGACCGGGTCGCCGCGCACAAGTGGTTCAACCTCGCGGCCCGCGAGGGCGTGGCCGAAGCCGCCCGTCTCCGCAAGGAGCTGGCGCTCGAGATGACCTCGGACGAGGTCGCCGAAGCCCAGCGCGCCGCCCGCGCCTGGCTCGCGCAGGGCTGAGCCGGACCGCCGCCCGCCCCGCCGGCGCCAGGCCCGCGCCCCCTTCGGCGCCGCAGGCCCGTTGACCCGCCCATCCGACGCGTGTACCCCTCCCTGCGCCGGAGACGTGGCCGAGAGGCTGAAGGCACTCGTTTGCTAAATGAGCAGACCTGGAAACGGGTCTCGAGGGTTCGAATCCCTCCGTCTCCGCCACCTGCCTCCCGCTTCGGCTGAAGGTCTCCTTATGCCGTCCCATCGTCCGGACTTTTCCGCGCTTCACGGGCACGGCTTCGTCAGGGTCGGCGTAGCGACGCCCGCGGTGGCGGTGGCGGACCCCGAGCGCAACGCCGCCGCGATCCTGCAGGCGATGACGCGGGCGGCGGACGACGGGGTCGACCTGCTGATCTTCCCGGAACTCGCGCTGTCGGGCTACGCCATCGACGACCTGCTGTTGCAGGACGCGCTGCTCGAAGGCGTGGAGCGGGCGCTGGAGGATCTCGCGGCGCGGACGCAGGCGCTCGCCACGACGGCCTTGATCGGCGCGCCGATCCGGCGCAACGGGCGCGTCTACAACTGCGCGGTGGCGCTCGCGCGCGGCACGATCCTCGGCGTCGTGCCGAAGACCTTCCTGCCGAACTACCGCGAGTATTACGAGAAGCGCTGGTTCGCCTCCGGGGCGGGGCTCACGGGGCTCGCGGTCGAGGTCGCCGGGCAGACAGCGCCGTTCGGGACGGACCTGATCTTCGCGGCGGAGGACCTCGCTGACTTCACGTTCCACGTCGAGATCTGCGAGGACTACTGGGCGCCGACGCCGCCCTCGACGCAAGGCGCGCTCGCCGGGGCGCTGATCCTGTGCAACCTCTCGGCCTCCAACATCGTGATCGGCAAGGCCGAAGATCGGTCGCTGCTGTCCGCCTCACAATCCATGCGCTGCGTGGCGGCCTACGCCTATTCGGCGGCGGGCGCCGGCGAGAGCACGACCGATCTCGCCTGGGACGGACAGGGCTCGATCCACGAACTCGGCGAGCTTCTCGCCCAGTCCGAGCGCTTCGCGCGTGAGCCGCAGTTGATCGTGGCCGACGTGGACGTGCAGCGGCTGCGGCTCGAGCGGGCGCGGTTCGGCACCTTCAACGACGCCGCCGCGCTCGCCGGCCATCCGGAGCAGAGTTTTCGCACCGTGGGGTTTCGCCACCAGCCGAGCTTCGCGGACCTGGGACTGAAGCGCGCGCTCCGCCGCTTTCCCTACGTGCCGGACGCGCCCGCCCGACTCGACCAGGACTGCTACGAGGCCTTCAACATCCAGGTCCACGGGCTCGTGCGCCGGTTCGAGGCGACGCGCGCGCGGACGATGGTGATCGGCGTCTCCGGCGGGCTCGACTCCACCCAGGCGCTGATCGTGGCGGCCAAGGCCTGCGACCTGATGGGCCTGCCGCGAACGGCGATCCTGGGCTTCACCATGCCGGGCTTCGCCACAGGCGAGGACACCCGCGCCAACGCTTGGAGCCTGATGCGGGCGCTCGGCGTCGCCGCGGAGGAGATCGACATCCGCCCGGCCGCGAAGCAGATGCTGACGGATATGGACCATCCCTTCGCCCGCGGCGAGGCGGTCTACGACATCACGTTCGAGAACGTGCAGGCGGGCCTGCGCACCGACTATCTGTTTCGCCTCGCGAACCAGCGGAACGGCTTCGTGGTGGGCACCGGCGACCTGTCGGAGCTCGCGCTGGGGTGGTGCACCTACGGCGTCGGCGATCACATGAGCCACTACGCGGTCAACGCAGGACTGCCGAAGACGCTGATCCAGCACCTGATCCGGTGGACGGTGCGGACCGGCGAGTTCCGCGACGCTGTGGCCGAGGTGCTCGAAGCGATCCTCGGCACCGAGATTTCGCCGGAGCTGGTGCCGGCGGATGCCTCGGGCGCGATCCAGAGCACCCAGTCCAAGATCGGCCCCTACGAGCTGCACGACTTCTTCCTGTTCCACATCCTGCGCTACGGGCTGCCGCCGTCGAAGGTGGCGTTCCTCGCCTGGCGCGCCTGGGTTGAGCTCGAGGCCGGCGAGTGGCCGGCGGGCTTTCCGGAGGAGGAGCGCCGCGCCTACGACCTGCCGACGATCGTTCGGTGGCTGGAGGCCTTTATCATGCGGTTCTTCGCCACCAGCCAGTTCAAGCGCAGCGCGATTCCGAACGGCCCCAAGATCTCGCCCGGCGGGGCGCTCTCGCCGCGCGGCGACTGGCGCGCGCCCTCCGACGGGCTGCCGGACGCCTGGCTGAAGGAGCTGCGCGACGCTTTGCCCCCGCGGTGAGGCGCAGCCCGTGACTTTCGGGCGTGTCCCCCTAGTTTGCGATCGCCGCCACCTCCGCGTTGAAGACCGCGTTTGCCGATGACTGATGGCTCCCTCGCTACCGATCCTCTCCGCGGCTTCTCCGGCGAGGTCGCGACCCTGCTCAGAGGCATGGATCTCGCGGCGACGCCGCTCGGCGATCGGGAGGGATGGCCGCAGAGCCTTCGGACGACCGTAGGGCTCATGCTTTCGGCCCGGGCGCAGATCGTGCTGTTCTGGGGCCCCGACTATCTGGCGCTGTACAACGACGCCTACGCCCCGACGATCGGCGACAAGCACCCGCGCGCCCTCGGCCGGCCGGCGCGCGAGAACTGGAGCGAGCTCTGGGACGATCTGGAGCCCCTGCTGCGCAGCGTGCGGGAGACCGGCGAGACCTACCATGCCGAGGATCGCCCGTTCTACATCGAGCGCGGCGAGCGCCCCGAGACCGTCTGGTTCGACATCTCCTACCAGGCGGTGCGGGACGAAGCCGCCGCCGTCGCGGGCATCCTCTGCATCGTCAGCGAGCAGACCAAGCGCGTGCTCACGGAGATGCGCCTCAACTTCATGGTCGAGCTGTCGGATCGCCTGCGCGCCCACTCCGATCCAGTCAGCGTCAAGCGGTCCGCGGCGGAGCTGGTGGGCCGGAAGCTGGGCGGCGGCCGCGCGGGCTACGCCGAGATCGTCGACGAGGCGCGGGCCTTCGTCATCGACGAAGACTGGACGGACGGCGTCATGGCGAGTCTCGCGGGCCGCCACGACCTGTCGGCCTTCGGCGAGCCGCTGCTCGACCGGCTGCGGTCGGGCGCCGTCATCCGCATCGACGACGTCGCCGCGGACGCGGTCGCGCAGGGCGGCCAGGAAGCCTTCGCCCGCCTGGGCGCTCCGGGGATGGTCGCCGTGCCGCTGGTCAAGGACGGCGCGCCCCGCGCCGTGTTCTATCTCCACGCCGCGGCGCCGCGGCTCTGGACCGACGACGAAGTCGAGATCGTCGCGGGCGCGGCGGAGCGCACCTGGGCGGCGGTCGAGCAGGCGCGCGCGGAACAGCTCGTCGTCGCGAGCGAGGCGCGCTTCCAGGCGATCGCCAACTCGATCGACCAGATGATCTGGTCGACCCAAGCCGACGGCTATCACGACTATTACAACGACCGCTGGTACGAGTTCACCGGCGTGCCCTACGGCTCCACCGACGGCGCGGCCTGGAACGGCATGTTCCATCCCGAGGACCAGGAGCGCGCCTGGTCCACATGGCGACGCTCGCTCGAAACGGGCGCGCCCTACCACATCGAGTATCGGCTGCGGCATCGGTCCGGCCAATACCGCTGGGTCATCGGCCGCGCGCAGTGCGTTCGGGACGCGGCCGGCGCGATCGTCCGCTGGTACGGCACCTGCACCGACATCCACGATCTCAAGACCGCCGAGGCGGCTCTGCGCGAGCTGAACGAGACGCTCGAGGCGCGCGTCGCCTCCGCGATCGCCGAACGCCGGACGGCGGAGGACGCGCTGCGCCAGGCGCAGAAGATGGAGTCGCTCGGCCAGCTCACGGGCGGCGTCGCCCACGACTTCAACAACCTGCTGCAGGTCGTCGTGGGCAATCTCGAGATCCTGCGGCGCAATCTGCCGGAGGAGTCCGGGCGGTTGCGCCGCGCCGCGGAGAACGCCACCACCGGCGCAAACCGCGCGGCGACGCTGACGCAGCGGCTCCTCGCCTTCTCACGACGGCAGCCGCTTGCGCCCCAGCCCATCGACGCCAACCGGCTGGTCACCGGCATGGCCGAGCTGCTGGCCCGAACGCTCGGCGAGACCATCCACCTCGAGACCGTTCAGGGCGCCGGCGTGTGGCGCGTCGAGGCCGATCCCAACCAGCTCGAAGCGGCGATCCTCAACCTCGCGGTCAACGCCCGCGACGCCATGCCGAACGGCGGAAAGCTCACCATCGAGACCTCGAACACCCACCTCGACAAGGCCTACGCCGCCGAACATGTCGAAGTGCCGGTGGGCCAGTACGTCGTCGTGAGCGTGTCCGACAACGGGTCGGGCATGACGAAGGAGACCCTCGCCAAGGCCTTCGAGCCGTTCTTCACCACCAAGGAGGTGGGCAAGGGCACCGGCCTCGGCCTGTCAATGGTCTACGGCTTCGTGAAGCAGTCCGGCGGGCACGTGAAGATCTATTCGGAGATCGGCGAAGGCACGACCGTGAAGATCTATCTCCCGCGCCTGATGGGCGAGACGCCGGAGGAGGCGGCGGCCGCCGAGGCCATTGTGCCGGAGGGCTCGCGCTCGGAGACGGTCCTCGTGGTCGAGGACGACGACGACGTTCGCATGTACTCGGTCGAGGTGCTCCGAGAGCTCGGCTACCGCGTGCTCGAGGCCTACGACGGCGCCTCGGCTCTCCGGTTGCTCGAGCGCCCGGAGAGCCGCGTGGACCTGCTGTTCACGGACGTCGTGCTGCCGGGCGGCATGAACGGCGAGCAGATCGCGAAGCAAGCGCGCGAGCTCAGGCCGGATTTGAAGGTGCTGTTCACCACCGGTTACGCCCGCAACGCGATCGTGCACCACGGGCGGCTGGACGTCGGCGTTGAGCTCATCACCAAGCCGTTCACTTACGCCGATCTGGCCGCCCGGATCCGCGACGTGCTGGACGCGCCACGGAAGCCGCCGCGCGGCTGAGACCTCAACGCGGCTCGTAGTAGTTCGGCTCCGCCGCATAGGACCGGTCCGCAACGGTGGACCGATCCGGGCCGAGGCTCGCCTGGGCCTCGCAGGCGTAGGGGTCGAGGGCGCGGCCGGCGGGGGCGAACACGTAGCGGCCGGGACAGGCGCCGACGCGCGGCGGGCGGCCGGTCGCCGCGAACATGTCGTGGCCCTGCTTCAGCATGACCCAGAACGGCATGTTCGGGTTGTCCGCGTGCCGGATCATGTTGCTCTCGGTCATGCGGAACGGAAACGCCTGGATCGGCACGCTGGTCTGGCCGTTCAGCAGCGCCTCGCGCACGAGCCCGTAGATCTCTTCCATGTTCTTATGGGTCATGGCGTAGCAGCCGACCGACTTGCAGCCGCCGTGCACCATCAGATGGCTGCCGGTGCGGCCGAGGGAGCGATCGAAGGCGTTGGGAAAGCCGACGTCGAAGGCGAGATGGTTGCGCGAGAACGGATTCAGGCTCTTCGCCGAGATCTCGTAGAAGCCCTCGGGCGCCTGGCGGTCGCCTTCGCGGATCTTCGGCCCGAGGGCTCCGGAGAACTTGCAGATCTCGTACGACCGCAGGAGGCCGTAGTGGCCCGCCCTCTCCTGCTTCCAGACCTCGAGGACGCCCTCCTCCTTGAACACGCGGATCAGGATCGGCGCCTGCCGCGGCATGTCGCGGTCCTTCATCAGGCTGACCGTGGCGTAGGAGACCGACCCGGTCTTCACGCGGCGCGCGCGATCGGAGGAGCAGCCGGCGATCGCGAGGGCGAGCCCCGCGAGCATCAGGAGGACGAGCGGATTGCGGCGCGACGAGGCGGCCATGACAAGCTCCGTGCTACGCGGCCGCACAGTGCGGCCAACGGAGAGACGCGCCGCGGACACAACACGCCCACGGCCCCTTTTCCGGCCTTTACCGAGACCGAAAACCAAGTCCGAAGCTTTCCTAGAATCTTTAACGAACGATGAAACTTTCGTGTTGCGCCGCCACGGCGCGCCGCTGTCCGCTGGCGCCTCACGCTGTTAAGAAAGCAGCGAGCGCTCGGGGCCTATATCAAGACGTTACGAGAGGTCGCCGGTGCGCCTGCAGCAGGTCTTGTCCGTTTTTGGCATTCGCTCCAGGCTGATCATTCTGGTCACCGGCGTCGTGCTGCCGCTGCTGGCGTTGCTCATCGTCGGGGCGATCGACGATCGCCGGCTGGCCATCGAGCGCGCCACGGACGACGTGCGCGCCACCGCGCGTCTCGTCGCCGAACGGCAGTCGCAGGTTTTCGACGACGCCGTCGTGCTGCTCTCGACGTTGTCGGCGCTCGCTGAACTCGACGCCGCCGGTTCGGCGGAGTGCGGCGGGCTGGTCGCGAGAGCCGCGGACCGCAACAAGCAATTCATGACCATCGGCGTGGTCGACCGCAGCGGCGACATCGTTTGCCACAGCCGGCTGGACAAGCGCGTCCGCTTTACGGATGTGGAACTGCTCGCTCAGGCGCTGGGCGCGCGCCCCGGCGACACGATGATCGGACGACTGGTGATCGGCAGGGTGAGCGGACGCCCGACGATCGCCGTCGCCACGCCGACGAGCAGGGACGGCGCGACCGTGGACGGCATGCTGTTCGCCTCGATCGATCTGAGCGCGTTGAGCGATCTCGCGGACAAATCCGACCAGGGCGGAGCCCTCAGCGTGTCCGTCATCGACGCGCGGGACGGGAAGGTCGTCGCCGGATCCGGCGCGCTTCGTCGGCTCATCAACACGTCGATCGAAGGTCATCCTTTGCTCACCGCCCTCGTCGCGGCGCGCTACGAAGGCACGGCGGAGGTGCGGGGGCTCGACGGCGTCGACGAGATCGTCGGCTTTGCTCCCGTCCGGATCCAGGGATTGTCCCGCCCTGTGATCGTCGTCGGGGCGCCCCTGGACGCGGTCCTGAGGGACGCCGCGGCGATTGCGGCGAAGCGTCTTGCGATCGCGCTCTTCGTCGCGCTCGTCGCGCTGCTCGCCGCTTGGTTTCTCGGATACTGGACGCTGGCTCGTCCGATCCGGCTGTTGACCGGCGTCGCCGAACAGATCGGCGCCGGCGATCTCACGGCCCGGACGCGCATCGGAGCCTTCCAGCCCGCAGAGATCCGCGTGCTCGGCGCAACGCTCAACGAGACCGCCGAACGGCTGTTGGCCGCCAAGCATCGGCTCCAGTCGCTCGCGGACGAGGACGGGCTCACCGGACTGGCGAACCGCCGCCGCTTCGACGCTGAAATGAAGGCCGCCTGCGCCCAGGCGGAGCGGGACGGCGGCTCGCTCTCCACGCTGCTCATCGACGTCGACCATTTCAAATCGTTCAACGACAACTTCGGCCATCTGGCGGGAGACGACGCTCTGCGCCGGATCGGCGCCGCGATCCGGGCCTGCGCCAATCGCCCTGGCGACGTCGCCGCGCGCTACGGCGGCGAGGAGTTCGCCGTGATCCTGCCGAACACCGGCGCGGACGGCGCGGCGTCGGTCGCCGCCCGCATCCTGTCGAGCGTGCGGGACCTCAGGATCGCGCATGGCGGGGCGCCGGGCGGCGTCGCGACGGTCAGCATCGGCAGCGCGTCGTCGTCGCCGACGCGCCGCGGCGCGCTCACCCCGGAGATGTTCGTGCGGACCGCCGACGAGGCGCTCTACGCGGCCAAGGCCGGCGGCCGGAACCAGCACGCCTTCGGCCAGGGCCCGGGACTGGCCTTGGTTCCCCGCGCCGAGGGCGCCTGAGACCGCGCTACTGCACGTCGGGCGTTTCTTCGGTCCGGGCGGCTGCGGTCTGGGTGCTGAGCGCCGCGATCAGCGCCTCCATGAACGGCCTCGGCTTCCTGTCGAGATCGAGCACGCCGGACGGATTGTGCAAAGCGGCGGCCTTGGGCTGCGACAGCCCCATCTCCCAGCCCCAGGTGTCCAGCAGGGGATAGAGCGTATAGCCGAGCAGTGGCACACCCTGCTCCATCGCGGCCGCGCACTCGAGCAGCATCTGCTGATGCCAGCGCGCGCCGTAGCTGTAGTAGGGCGTGCCCGTCTCGCCGATCATCATCGGCAGCCGATAGCGGTCGTAGTAAGCCATCAGCAGGGGATAGAGCCCGACCCGTTCGCCGGACTGCACCTGCGCGGCGTAGAGCTGCGGCTCGGGCGACAGCCAGGCGCCGCTCGCCGCGCCGGCGGCCTCGTTGTGCGCGTAGTAATCCGCTGCGAACACCGTCTCCGACGTCATCGTCTTGCCGAACGCGCGCCGCAAATCATTGTGAAGGGCGCGGAGATCGCGCAGCCGCTCGACGAGACGGTCCCGAGCACGGGACTGCGCGGCCGGGTCCTCCTCCGCTCCGACGTAGTGAAGCGCGAGCCAATCCAGCGGGGTGTGCGCCGTCTCGGGCTTCAGCCGGGCGACCGCGACGAGCCGTGACGGCGCCGCCGCGGCGAAGCGGTCGAGGTCGGCGTCCATCAGCCAGGGGTGACCGAGAATGAGGTCGCTCGGGAAGAAACGGACGACGCGGTCGAACGCCACCCGGGCGGGCTTCGTCACCACCGCCTCGGTGTGCATGAACACCACGTCCTGCGGCCGGCGGCGGCGTTCAGCCTCGATGGCGATCCGCGCCTTCAGCGCGCCGATGGCCACCTGGAACGCGCGCTCGACATAGATCACGTCATGTTCGGCCGATCCCCAGCCGGGAAAGCCGCCGTGCCACATCTCGCTGTTGAAGCCGATGGTGGTCTCGGGCTCGTTCACAAGCGTCACCGCCTTGATCGCGCCGCCATAGCGCGCGAAGGCCGCGCCTGCGAACCGCGCGAAGTAATCCGGCCATTCGGGATGCAGGTAGTAGCTCGCACGCGGGTCGGTTCGGCCGTCCGGGCCGATCATCCGGAAGCGGTCTTCGACCCCGAAGTGATGCATGTCCAGGCTGACGTTGATCCCGGCGCCCACGAAGTCGCCGATCAGCGCGTCGTGCTCCGCCCAGCTCTCGGGATGGTCGAGGTCGATGTCGTGGTTCGCGAGGCCGAGGCGCACGTTCGTCAGCCCGAGCGTCTGCAGTTCGTCCGTCACCGCGCGGCGGACCGACGCGTCGAACAGGTCCTGATCCCGCAAGGCGTTCCAGCGGTAGTCCTCGGACCGGGTCAGCGGGTTCGCCGTCTCGACGCCGGTCCAGAGCAGGCTGCGCGACGTGTTCTCGCCGATCAGACGCTCATAGGCCTTGATCGTCGCGTCCTGGAGCGCGCGCTCCCACCGGGACGAGCGCTGGAGCTCGATCTTCGGAAAAGACAGCGGGGTCGGATCCACGAACGGGTTCGTCTCGGCCGGCGCGGCGAGGGCGTCCTGTTTTTGTGAGGCCCAGTCGGCGAGCCAGGCGTGCTGAGCCGCGGCGGGAGAGCTTGCGGCGACGGCGCACGCCAGCACGACCGCCGGGAAGGTCGAATATCCAGACGTCAAAAAGGGGCTTCCACAACACGTCAATCATGATCGGGCGACAAACCTGTCATCCCGGTCCCGGCCGCGAAACCCTCGGGCGGCCGCTCTCACGGCATTGCGAAGGGCTTTTGCTGCGACGCAGCGTCGCGAAACCGAACGCGTCGGCGCGCGTTCAGCAATCGTGACAAAAAGAGGGCGATATGGCGAAGACCGGCGGACGCGGCGCAAGCGCCGACATGGTGGCGGCGGGAGCGGCGCTGGTGGCGATCGGGACCGTCGCGCGCGCGGCCATGGCGCAATGGCCGCACCTCGCGCCGCCGTTCGCGCGCCGTGGACGGGCTGCGGCCGCCTCCGATCGGCGTCTGCCGGCGGAGCCTACGGACGCCCCAGCCGCCCGGACTGAAACGCGCGGCCCGGTCGATCCGCGCGGCAAGACCGCGGACGCCCCGATCCGCATCCCGCCGCGGGGCTGGAAGGAGATCGGTTTCCGGGTGTTCCAGCAGATGACCGAGGATCGCCTGCTCGCGGTCGCCGCGGGCGTGACGTTCTACGCGCTGCTCGCCCTGTTCCCGGCGATCGTCGCACTGGTGTCGCTCTACGGCCTGACCGCGGATCTTACGACCCTGGACGGCCATCTCGACGCCTTCGCCGGCGTGGTGCCGGCGTCTTCGCTCGGCTTCGTGCGCGAACAGGTGGCGCGGATCGTGACGAAGAGCGACGGCGCGCTGGGCTTCGCCTTCGCCTTCGGTCTCGGCGTAGCGCTCTGGAGCGCGAACGCCGGCATGAAAGCCATGTTCGACGCGTTGAACGTGGTCTACGGCGAGCGCGAGAAGCGCTCCTTCGTCATGCTCAACCTGCTGTCGCTGCTGTTCACCGCCGGCGCGCTGGTGTTCGTCCTGCTGGCCTTCAACGCCGTCGTGGTCCTGCCGATCGTGCTGTCCTACGTCGGCCTCGGCGGCGCGGAGCCGCTGCTCTCGCTCGGCCGTTGGCCGGCTCTCCTGCTGGTGGTGATCCTCGGGCTGTCGGTGCTCTACCGCTTCGGACCAAGCCGTAGCCCGGCGCGGTGGCGCTGGATCACGCCGGGGTCTTTGCTCGCGTCGGGGCTCTGGATCGCCGGTTCGCTCGCCTTCTCCTGGTACGCGGAGAACATCGCGACCTACAACGAGACCTACGGCTCGCTCGGCGCGGCGATCGGCTTCATGACCTGGATCTGGATGTCGGGGATCGTGGTACTGCTCGGCGGGGAACTCAACGCCGAGATCGAGCACCAGACCGAGGTGGACAGCACGACGGGCCGGCCGCGCCCCCTCGGCGCGCGCGGCGCGCAGATGGCGGACACCGTCGCCCCCTGAGCGAAGACGGAACGGAACGCCGAAGGCGCGGGTTCTTCAAGGTAGGGCGCGAAAGACGCCCCCTTTAGAACCCGGGAGACCCTCATGCGCACCAGCGCCCTTCTCGCCGCGGCCTTGCTTGCAAGCTCGACCGCGGCCGGAAACGCCGCCCCGCCGAAGGTGGCGGCCTTCGACTTTGAACTCTACGACACCAGCACCGAGGGCGATCTCAACGGCCCACGCGCCGACGAGGCCCAGCGCATCGCCGAGGTGACCGAGCAGATTCGCGACTTCCTGAAGTCCCAGAAGCTCGATCTGGTGGACACCGCGCCCGCCAAGGCCCAGGTCGACGCGCAGGTGTTGCGCACCTGCGGCGACTGCCCGGCGGAGATCGCCAAGTCGCTCGGCGCCGACTACGCGCTGATGGGCTACGTCCAGAAGGTCTCGAACCTCATCCTGAACATCAACGTCGAGATCCGCGACGCGAAGACCGGCGAGGTCGTGCGCAAGGGCAGTGTCGACATCCGTGGCAACAACCACGAGTCGTGGCGTCACGGCGCCAGCTACCTCATGCGCAACCAGATCTTCAAGACGCCGCTGGCGCCCGCGGCGGGTTAGCCGCCGGCCGCTCCGTCGGCCCTCACTTCATGGTCGGGATCGAGAATTCCGCGCCCGCCTTGACGCCGCTCGGCCAGCGCGAGGTGACGGTCTTGGTCTTGGTGTAGAACCGGAACGCGTCCGGGCCATGCTGGTTCAGGTCGCCCATTCCCGAGCGCTTCCAGCCGCCGAAGGTGTGGTAGGCGATCGGCACCGGGATCGGCACGTTGACGCCGACCATGCCGACTTCGACCCGCGCTGCGAAGTCCCGCGCGGCGTCGCCGTCACGGGTGAAGATCGCGACGCCGTTGCCGTAGGAATGCGTCGTCGGTAGCGCCAGCGCCTGTTCGTAGTCCTTGGCGCGGACCACCGAGAGCACCGGGCCGAAGATCTCCTCCTTGTAGATCGTCATCTCGGGCGTCACGCGGTCGAACAGGCAGCCGCCGAGATAAAACCCGTTCTCGTAGCCCTGCAGCTTGAAGCCGCGGCCGTCGACGGCGAGCTCTGCGCCTTCCGAAACGCCGGTCTCGACGTAACGCGTCACGCGCTCCACCGCCTCGCGGGTGACGAGCGGGCCGTAATCGGCCGAGCCGTCCGTCGAGGGCCCGATTTTCAGCGACTCCACCCGCGGAACCAGCCGCTCCATCAGCGCGTCGGCGGTCTTCTCGCCCACCGGCACCGCGACCGAGATCGCCATGCAGCGCTCGCCGGCCGAGCCGTAGCCGGCGCCGATCAGCGCGTCGACCGCCTGGTCGAGGTCGGCGTCCGGCATGACGATCATGTGGTTCTTGGCGCCGCCGAAGCACTGGGCGCGCTTCCCCGTCTGCGCCGCGCGGACGTAGATGTACTCCGCGATCGCCGAGGAGCCGACGAAGCCGACCGCCTTGATGTCCTGGTCCTCCAGGATGGCGTCGACCGCCGTCTTGTCGCCGTTGACGACGTTCAGCACGCCGGCCGGCAACCCGGCCTCGAGGAACAGCTCCGCGATCCGCATGGGCACGGAGGGGTCGCGCTCGGAGGGCTTCAGGATGAAGGCGTTGCCGCAGGCGAGGGCCGGGGCCGCCTTCCACAGTGGGATCATCGCCGGGAAGTTGAACGGCGTGATGCCGGCGACCACGCCCAGGGGCTGCCGCATGGAGTAGACGTCGATGCCCGTACCGGCGCTGTCGGTGTACTCGCCCTTGAGCAGGTGCGGCGCGCCGATCGCGAACTCCACCACCTCGAGGCCGCGCTGGATGTCGCCCTTGGCGTCCGGCACCGTCTTGCCATGCTCGCTCGCGAGCAGCTCGGCCAGAGCGTCGTACTCGTCGCGCACGAGCTCCAGGAACCGCATCATGACCCGCGCGCGCTTCTGCGGGTTCTGGGCCGCCCAGCCGCGCTGGGCCTCCTTGGCGTTCTCGACCGCGGCGCGCATCTCGGCGGCGCTCGCCAGCGCCACCTGGGCCTGCACGTCGCCGGTGCTCGGATGAAAGACGTCGGCGAAGCGCCCGCTGGTCCCCTCGACGCGACGGCCCCCGATGAAATGACCGATCTGACGCATGCCGTTCTCCCTTGGCGGTTCTTGACGCGTTGGGACGGACCTTAGCCCGGCCTGTGCGGCGGCTGAACAGCGGTTCTCGACGATCGGCCATGACCGATCACACCACGTGGATGCTTTTAGCGCCCTCTCCGCCGAAGGCGCGCCTCCGCCAAACGGGCCGATGCGGCAACTAATTGCTGTCGCGCGATAACCCCCTCCTGTCTCCTCACCTCAAGGACATCGCGTTCAGGAGCGAACCCCCATGGATCACGGCCTCGCCGCGCTGGTCGCGCCGCCGCCCTTCGACCCGGCCGACGCGCCGGAGGCCGTGACCGTCGCGCGCGGCGGGCTCGACCTCCGGCTGACGTTCCGCGACGGCGCGGAGGCCACGGTCGCCGCCGAGGCGCTGCGCCTGAACTGCCGCTGCGCCTGGTGCACCCGCGCCCGGATCGAGGATCGCTTCCCCGCGCGCTTCGAGGCGGTCGCCGTGACCGACGTGAAGCTGATCGGCGGCTACGCCGCGCACCTCAGCTTCTCCGACGGCCACGACCGGGGGATCTACCCCTGGACCTACATCCGTCGGCTGGCCGAAGGCGACGCCGCGGCGCCTGCGCCCGCCCGCGCCGCCTGAGACCGCCACGCCCTCACCAGACAGACGAGACGCCCCATGACCGACATCAAGACCGAGATCATCGAGGCCGACATCCTGGTCATTGGCGGCGGCACCGGCGGCCCGATGGCGGCCATCAAGGCCAAGGAGGCGAATCCCGGCCTCAAGGTCGTGCTGATGGAGAAGGCCAACGTGAAGCGCTCCGGCGCGATCTCCATGGGCATGGACGGGCTGAACAACGCCGTCGTGCCGGGCTACGCCACGCCCGAGCAATACGTGAAGGAGATCACCGTCGCCAACGACGGCATCGTCAATCAGAAGGCGGTGATGGCCTACGCCACCGGCTCCTTCCCGATGATCCAGTATCTCGACAAGCTGGGCGTCAAGTTCGAGAAGGACGGCTCCGGCGAATACAACATGCGCAAGGTCCACCACATGGGGACCTACGTTCTGCCCATGCCGGAAGGTCACAACGTCAAGAAGGTGCTGTACCGGCAGCTTCGCCGCCTGCAGGTGGCGGTGACCAACCGCTACATGGCCACACGCCTGCTCAAGAGCCCGGACGGCCGCATCGCCGGCGCGGTCGGCGTCAACACCCGCACCTCCGAGTTCCTGGTGGTGAAGGCCAAGGCCGTGGTGCTCGCCTGCGGCGCCGCCGGCCGGCTCGGCCTGCCGGCCTCCGGCTACATGTTCGGCACCTACGAGAACGCGGCGAACTGCGGCGACGGCTACGCCATGGCCTATCATGCCGGCGCCCAGCTCGCGAACCTCGAGTGCTACCAGATCAACCCGCTGATCAAGGACTACAACGGCCCGTCCTGCGCTTACGTCACCGGCCCGTTCGGCGGTTACACCGCCAACAACAAGGGCGACCGCTTCATCGAGTGCGACTACTGGTCAGGCCAGATGATGCTGGAGTTCTGGCGCGAGCTGCAGAGCGGAAACGGCCCCGTCTACCTCAAGATGGACCACCTCGCCGAGGAGACCATCTCCGAGATCGAGACCATCCTGCACACCAACGAGCGCCCCTCCCGCGGCCGCTTCCACGAGAAGCGCGGCAACGACTACCGCAAGCGGCCGGTCGAGATGCACATCTCGGAGATCGGGTTCTGTTCGGGCCACTCGGCCTCGGGCGTGTGGGTCGACGAGAACGCCCGCACCACGATCCCCGGCCTCTACGCGGTCGGCGACATGGCGAGCGTGCCGCACAACTACATGCTGGGCGCCTTCGTGAACGGCGGCATCGCCGGCCGTGACGCCGCCGAGTACTGCGCGAACGTCGCCATGGCCGATTTCGACGAGGGCTATCTCGCCGCCGAGCAGGAGCGCGTGATGGCGCCGACCCGCCGCTCGGACGGGCTCACGCCGAACGAAATGGAGTTCAAGACCCGCCGTCTCGTGAACGACTACCTCGAGCCGCCGAAGGTCACGGCGAAGATGGAAATCGCGCAGCGCCGCTTCGCGGAGATCCGCGACGACCTGTCGGAGCTCTGCGCCCGCGATCCGCACGAGCTGCTGCGCGCGCTCGAGATGCAGACCATCCTCGACTGCGCCGACATGGCCGCCGCCGCCTCGCTCTACCGCACAGAGAGCCGCTGGGGCTTCTACCACCTCCGCGTCGACCATCCCGAGACCAACGACGACGAGTGGTTCTGCCACACCGTTCTTTACAAGGACGATGAGGGCCGGGTGGCCCACGCCAAGCGCGAGGTCGACCCCTACGTCGTCGCCGTCGAGGCCGACGAGATGGCCGCCTACCACCAGCTCCGCGTCAAGACGCCGGCCGCGGCCGAGTAAGGACGAGACCCATGCCGATCATCACCCAGGCCAAGAGCGCGGCGGTCGTCATCGACGACGCGAAGTGCATCGCGGAAAAAGGCTGCACCGTCTGCGTGGACGTGTGCCCGCTCGACATCCTCGCGATCGACGAGGGGCGGAAAAAGGCGTTCATGAAGTACGACGAGTGCTGGTACTGCATGCCCTGCGAGGCCGACTGCCCCACCGGCGCGGTCAAGGTCAACATCCCCTACCTGCTGCGCTGAGGGACCAGAACCCATGCCCGCGTTCGACGCCTTCGACGACGATCTCGACGACCTCCGGGAGCGCTGCTCCGACCCCGACGCCGGCGTGCGGCGGGTCGCCATGATGGAGCTCGCCGAGCAGGTGGGCCCGGAGGCGACCGTGCTGCTGCTGAAGGGCCTTGGCGACCCCGACGCGCAGGTGCGCGCCGCCGCCGCCAAGGCGCTCGACGAGCACGACGGCCCCGAGGTCGTCGAAGGCCTCGTCGGCTCGCTGGAGGACCCGGACGACGCGGTGCGCCATGCGGCGGCCGAGACGCTCGCCGACAAGAAGGAGCCCGCCTGCGGCCCGCTGCTGATCGAGCGGGCGGAGCACTCCGATCCCTTCGTGCAGGCGGCGGCGTTGCGGGCGCTCCGTGAACTGACGCTTCCAGACGCGCTGGCCGCGGCGCTGAAGGCGCTCCGCAACCCCTCCCCCGACGTCCGCCGAGAGGGTCTTGGCGTCATCGGCTGGCTGAAGGCCGAGGAGGCAATGCCGGCTCTGATCGCGACCGCCTCCGACTCGGACCCGTCGGTCCGCCGCGCCACCATGTCCGCGCTGGTGTTCGTGCGGCCGGGCGGCCCCGGCGCGACGACGCTCGTGGCGGGGCTCGCCGATCCACACTGGCAGGTGCGCGAGGAGGCGGCGATCGTCTCCGCGAAGATCCGGCTGCCGGAAGCGACGACGGCGCTCATCGGCGCCCTGTCCGACGACGCCTGGCAGGTCCGCGTGAAGGCCGCGAACGCCCTCGGCCGGCTGCGCGCGGAGAG
Source organism: Methylopila sp. 73B (assembly GCF_000526315.1). Lineage (NCBI taxonomy): Bacteria > Pseudomonadati > Pseudomonadota > Alphaproteobacteria > Hyphomicrobiales > Methylopilaceae > Methylopila > Methylopila sp. 73B. The sequence goes on from NZ_JAFV01000001.1 coordinate 1,654,989, forward strand.
CGCGGTCGAGCCGCTGGCCAAGGGCCTCGACAGCGAGATCCCGAACCTGCGCAAGGAATCCGCCGCGGCCTTGGGCGAGATCGCCGCTCCCGCCGCGCTACCCTGGCTGGAGCGCGCGATGGACGATCCCGACCCCGACGTCCGCAAGCTCATCCGCTGGGCGATCGGCCGCTGCCAGGGCGCCTGATCCCGCTAAGCGACGCTTGAAATGAAAAAGCCGTCGGAGCGCCCCTCCGGCGGCTTCTTCGCATCGGCGCGGTCACGAAGCCGCGCCGCGCGCTGCGGCTCATTGGAATCAAAACAATCCTATGCTCTGCTGCGTCGCACCACGTGCGACGTCGGGAGATCCGCGATGCAGCAGACCGTCCCTCTGGCCTGGCCTCCCCAGCTCCGCCCGCAGGCCGCCGCGGAGCCCGCGCGCGCCTCCGCGCTTCTGCTCGCCGACAGCGAGGCTCCCGAGCGCGGCCCCAAGCCGATGCTCAATGGGCTGACGGACCGCGAGACCGCGCTGGTGATGGAGCGCGCCCGTCGCCGGGTGCTCTACCGCGGCGCTACGCTGTTCACCCAGGAGACCCCGCACGACGGCATCTGGTTGATCGAGACCGGCCGCATCCGCGTGTTCTACGCCGCCCCCACGGGTCGCGAGATCACCCTCGCGTACTGGTACCCCGGCAATTTCGTCGGCGGCCCCGAGGTGTTCGGCGCCGGCCAGCACTGCTGGTCCGGCATGGCCGCCAGCAACAGTTCGGTGCTGCACCTGCCCGGCCGCACGCTGAAGGAGCTTGTCACCCAGATCCCGACGCTCGCCGTCAACGTGATCGAGGGCGTCGCGTTCAAGGGCAAGTGCTACTCGGCGCTGGCGCAGATGCTCGGCACCCGCTCGATCACCGAGCGGCTGTCGCACCTCCTGCTCCACCTCGCCGACCTCTACGGCGTCGAGGAGGAGGACGGCGGGGTCGCGATCGCGGCCGCCTTCACCCATGCCGACCTCGCCCACATGGTGGGCGCGACGCGGCAGTGGATCACGATCAGCCTGAAGCGCATGAGCGCTCAAGGCGTGCTGGAGGTCCGCCGCTCGCAGATCGTGCTGCGCAAACCCGACGTGCTGGCGCAGATGAAGAGCGGCGGCGACGCCTGACCTCTTTGAAGACGGCGGCGACGGAGCGCTGACGACGCCGGGCCGCCGTTTTCGGTTTTGACCGAAGCGACAAACGCCACAGCTGCTTTCGGACAACGGGTTCGACGGCCGCGGCGGTCGTTCGGGTCGCGTGCGGCGCGCCCCAAGCCTTGCCCCAACCACGCACGTCCATCCAGCAGGACGGCGCGTTTTTAGGCGGGCCCGCTTTCTTGGCAACTAATCAACCACGATCGGCCATCTCCGTTTGATCCTCGGCGGGTTCGGACCGGATCATCCCTGTGTCGGGACGCCCCGGCGGATGACCCCAGCTTCCAACGAGGTGAGCCATGGCCTTCCCGACCTTCTCCCGCACGGCGGCCTCGCTCGCCGCGCTGATCGCGGCGGGCGCCAGCCTCGCCGCGCCCGCCTCCGCCGAAACGCTGATCGTCGGCATCGGCACGCAGGACACCACGACCAACACCGTCACCACCGGCGTGGTGCTCCGCGAGCTCAAGCTGATCGAGAAGCACCTGCCGAAGGACGGCAAGTACGCCGGCCTCGACATCAAGCTCGACTGGCAGAACTTCACCTCCGGACCGCCGGTGACCAACGGCATGATGGCCGGGAAGCTGCAGTTCGGCGCCATGGGCGACTATCCGCTCGTCGTGAACGGCTACACCTTCCAGTCCAATCCCGAGAGCAAGACCCAGCTCATCTCGGTCGCGGCCTACAACCTCGACGGCTCCGGCAACGGCGTCGTGGTGCACGAGGACTCGCCCTACTTCGCGCTCGCGGACCTCAAGGGGAAGGTCGTCAGCGTCCCCTTCGGCTCCGCCGCCCACGGCATGCTGCTGAAGGCGATGCAGGACGCCAAGATGCCGAAGGACTTCTTCACGCTGGTGAGCCAAAGCCCCGAGGTCGGCTCCACCAACCTGAAGGAGCAGAAGATCGACGCCCACGCCGACTTCGTGCCCTTCGCCGAGCTGCTGCCGTTCCGCGGCTTCGCCCGCAAGGTGTTCGACGGCGTGCAGACCAACCTGCCGACCTGGCACGGCGTGGTCGCGCGCACCGACTTCGCCGAAAAATACCCGGAGATCGTCGACGCCTATCTGCAGGCGGTGCTCGACGCCAACGAGTGGGTGAAGAGCGACCCGAAGCGCGCCGCCGAAAAGATCTCGGAGTGGACCGGGACCGACAAGGAGGTCGTCTACATCTTCCTCGGCCCCGGCGGCATCATGACGCTCGACCCCACGCTCAAGGCGCCGCTGATCGCGGCCGCCAAGGAGGACGTGAAGGTCCTGCAGAGCCTCGACCGCATCAAGACGCCGTTCGACGTCGACCCCTGGGTCAACGACGGCTATCTCCGCGCCGCCTTCAAGGCCCGCGGCCTCGACTACAACGCCGCCGTGGCGAGCACCGCGAACTACGAGGTGACCGGCGAAGACGCCTTCTGCAAGAAGCCGATCTCCGAGCCGCGGAAGGCCGGAGAGATCTGGGTGAAGGACGGCGACATCCTGGCGTTCTCCAGCGCCTCCTGCACGCTCGCGGCCTACCGCGACATGCAGACCAAGGGCACGGCGATGAACGTCGCCTACGTGTTCGACGCCGCCCGCGGCATCAAGCTGTTCGCCGACAAGGCGTTCTACGTGATCGATCCGAAGGCGGGCGTCACCCCCTTCATGCTGAAGCAGGACGCCGAGGCCTTCGCGACGACGTCCGGCGGCAAGGTCGCGCCGTTCGAAGACGCGCTGACCGCCGCGACCGCGGGTTGAGGCGCATGCAGACCGCCGCCCTCTCATCGTCCCGCGAGACGCCTCCCCCGGCGGCGCGCGAGACGGCCCGTCCGGCCGCGGCCCCCACGGCGCCACGGCCGGCCCCCCTTCTGCGCATGGTCCGCCGGCACCGCGGCGAAATCCGCGCCGTCCTGGTCGGCGCGCTCTCGGTCGCGGCCTTCGTGCTGGCCTGGCACCTGCTCACCACCTACCGGGTGAACCTCTACGTCCGCTTCATGAACGTGCCGTCCCCCGCCGACGTGCTGGAGAGCGCGCGGACCGCCTTCGCGACGTCGACCTTCTTCCAGCACGTCGCCATCAGCTGCCGGCGCATCCTCTATGGCTTCCTGCTCGCAGCGGCCGTCGCCGTGCCGCTCGGCCTGCTGATGGGGCGCTTCAAGCTGCTCAGCGAGATCGTGTTCCCGGTCACCGAGGTGCTGCGGCCGATCCCCGCCATCGCCTGGGTGCCGATGGCGATCATGCTGTGGCCGACCAACGAGCAGTCGATCGTGTTCATCACCTTCCTGGGCTCGTTCTTCCCCATCCTGCTCAACACCCTGCACGGCATGGCGACCGTCGATCCCGTGCTGGTGCGCGCCGCCCGCTGCCTCGGCGCGACCGAGGCCGCGACCTTCCGTGAGGTCTACCTGCCGGCGACCCTGCCGCAGATCTTCACCGGGCTCACCGTCGGCATGGGCGTCGCCTGGGTGTCGCTGATCGCGGCGGAGATGATCTCCGGCCAGTTCGGCATCGGCTATTTCACGTGGGAGGCCTACAGTCTGGTCCAATACTCCGACATCGCGCTCGGCATGCTGGCGATCGGCGTGCTCGGCCTCGCCTCGAGCTGGGCGATCCGGCTGGTCGGCCGGCTCCTGATGCCATGGAGCGCACGATGACCGCCGCGGCTCAACTGCTCGACTCGGGTCCGACGCCCTACGCGCCGCCCAAGACCACCAAGGGACGCGTGGAGGTCCGCGGCTTCGGCCTGACCTACGACACCGCCGACGGCGCGACCGACGCCGTCTCCAGCGTCGATCTGACGGTGGAGCCCGGCGAGTTCGTCTCGATCATCGGCCCTTCCGGCTGCGGCAAGTCCACGCTGCTGAACGCGCTCGCCGGGTTCCTGAAGCCCACGCGCGGGATCGTCACGGTCGACGGCGAGCCGATCACCGGCCCCAGCGCCGACCGCGGCATGATCTTCCAGCAGTACTCGCTGTTCCCCTGGAAGACCGTGCGGGAGAACGTCGAGTTCGGGCTGAAGATGAAGGGCATGGGCCGGTCCGAGCGGGCCCGTGCGGCGCGCACGCTGCTGGGGCTCGCAGGGCTCACCCCGTTCGAGAACCACTACCCCGACCGCCTGTCCGGCGGCATGAAACAGCGCGTCGGCATCGTCCGCGCGCTCGCCACCGGCCCACGCATCCTGCTGCTCGACGAACCCTTCGGCGCGCTCGACGCCCAGACGCGGCTGATCATGCAGCAGATCCTCACCAACATGTGGCAGCGGCTGAAGATCTCGGTGCTGTTCGTGACCCACGACCTCGACGAGGCGATTTTCCTGTCGGACCGCATCTATGTGATGACCGCGCGGCCGGGCGAGATCAAAGCCGAGATCGCGGTTCCGCTGCCCCGACCGCGCCTGCCGGCGATGACCATGTCCTCCGAATTTCTGGCGCTCCGCCGCGGCCTGATGTCGCTCATCCGCGAGGAGAGCCTGAAGGCCATGGGCGGCGAACTTACGGCCGACGGCCTGCAGGGCCTCGCGATCAACCTCGAGGGCCAGGACGTGTTCCGCGCGCTGTGAGCGGAACCGATCTGCATTCTTCGCCATTGGAAAGCGATGCGCGATGACGTATGTCGTCACCGAAAATTGCATTCGGTGTAAGTATATGGATTGTGTGGAGGTCTGTCCGGTGGACTGCTTCTACATGGGCGAGACCATGCTGGTGATCGCGCCCGACGAATGCATCGACTGCGGCGTGTGCGAACCCGAGTGCCCGGCGGAGGCCATCAAGGCCGACACCGAACCGAACCTGCAGGGCTGGATCGCGCTCAACGCGAAATACGCGGCCGTCTGGCCGAACGTGACCGAGAAAGGCGAGCCGCCCGCGGACGCCGCCGTCTGGGACGGCGCGTCGGGCAAGCTCGAAGCCGTGTTCGGAGCGTCCGATCCGGCGGCGGCGTGACGACGCGAGCTTGAGAGACCGAGAGACCGATGAGCAAGTATCTTGAAGAGCGCGTGACCCACGTGAAGCACTGGACGGACACCCTGTTCAGCTTCCGCACCACGCGCGATCCCTCGTTCCGCTTCCGCAACGGCGAGTTCACGATGATCGGCATCGAGGTCGAGGGCCGGCCGCTGGTGCGCGCCTATTCGGTGGTCTCGGCGAACTACGACGAGGAGCTCGAGTTCTTCTCGATCAAGGTTCAGAACGGCCCGCTCACGTCGCGGCTGCAGCACCTCAAGGTCGGCGATCCGATCCTCGTCGGCAAGAAGCCGACCGGCACGCTGGTGCTCGACAACCTGCTGCCGGGCAAGAATCTCTATCTGCTTGGCACCGGCACCGGCCTCGCGCCGTTCCTGTCGATCATCAAGGACCCCGAGACCTACGAGCGCTTCGAGAAGGTGGTGCTGGTCCACGGCTGCCGCCAGGTGAGCGAGCTCGCCTATGGCGAGCTGATCACCGAAGGCCTGCCAAAGGACGAGCTGATCGGAGAGCTCGTGAGCGAGGGTCTGATCTACTATCCGACCGTCACCCGCGAGCCCTTCCGCAACCGCGGCCGCATCACCGACCTGATGGCCTCCGGCAAGCTCTTCGAGGACATCGGACTGCCGATGATGTCCAAGGAAAACGACCGCTTCATGCTGTGCGGCAGCCCGGACATGATCCGCGACACCCGTCAGTTGCTCGTCGACGGCGGCTATGAAGAGGGCAACCACGGCGAGGCCGGACACTTCGTGATCGAGAAGGCCTTCGTCGAGAAGTGAGCCTTGATCTTTGAACGAAAAAGGGGCCGCGTGATCGTTCGCGCGGCCCCTTTTCGTTGACGCCTGCGATCAGGCGATCAGGCGATCAGGCGATCGAGCGCGACGCCGCCCGCACCTGCTGCGTCGCGGCGTCGATGTCGGCGGCCGAGCGCGCGATCGAGTTGAGGCTTTCCGTCACGGTCTCCACCGCCCGCGCCGCCTCGTGCATGTTCGCCGACATGTCCTGCGTCACCGCGGACTGCTCCTCCACCGCCGAGGCGATGTTGGTGGACGCGTTGTGGATCTGCTGGATCGTCGCCACCACGAGCCGGATCGCCTCGACGACGCCGGAGGTGGAGCTTTGGACGGTCGCGACGTTCCGGGAGATCTCGTCGGTGGCCTGGGAGGTCTGGGCGGCCAGGTTCTTCACCTCCGCCGCGACGACCGCGAAGCCGCGTCCGGCCTCGCCGGCGCGGGCCGCCTCGATCGTCGCGTTGAGCGCGAGAAGGTTGGTCTGGGCCGCGATGTCGCGGATCAACTCGGTCACGGAGCCGATCTCGGTCGCGGAGCTCGCGAGCCCGCCCGCGGTGTCGGACGCGCGGTTCGCCGCATCCACGGCCTCGACGGTGGTCTTCAGCGCGTAGTCGAGCTGCCGGCTGATCTCTGACACGGAGGCCGCAAGCTCCTCGGCGCCGGCTGCGACGTTCTGCACATTGGCGGTCGACTGCGTCGCCGCGGCGGCCGCGCTCGACGCTTCGCCGTTCGTCGCCGTAATGCGGTCGCCGATCTCGTTGAGGTCGCCGTCGATCGCGACCTGAACGGCCGCACGACGCGCCCGCTCGGCGACGTCCTTGGTGATGTCCATGGCGAACTTCACCACGCTCAGCGGCCGACCGTCAGAGTCCATCACCGGGTTGTAGGTCGCCTGCAGCCAAACCTCGCGGCCACCCTTGGCGAGACGGAGGAACTCGCCCGCCTGGTATTCGCCCCGCGCCAGCGCCTCCCAGAACAGCTTGTAGCTGTGGCTGGACTTGGCTTCCGCGCTCATGAACAGGCTGTGGTGACGCCCGACAACTTCCTCCAGGCGGTAGCCGGTGGCGGCGAGGAAATTCTCGTTCGCCTCGATGATCGTGCCGTCGAGGTTGAAGCGGATGACCGCCTGGGACCGCCGGATCGCCGCGATCTGGCCGGCGTCCTCGGCCGCCTTGATCTTCGCTGCCGTGATGTCGGAGGCGTACTTCACCACGCCGAACGGCTTGCCGTCGCGGCCGATCAGCGGGTTGTAGGAGCCGTTGATCCAGACCTCGCGGCCGCCCTTGGCGATGCGCCGGAACTCGCCGGCGCGAAAGTCGCCTTTGCCGAGCGCTTCCCAGAAGGCCCTGTATTCCGGCTTGGAGGCCTCGACCGGGTCGACGAACATGCTGTGGTGCTTGCCGCGGACTTCATCGAGTCCGTAGCCGACCACCGCCAGGAAGTTGGCGTTCGCGGTCTTAATGATCCCATCCAGCCCGAACTCGATCGTGGCCTGAGACCGATCGAGCGCCGCGAGCTTCGCGGAGGCTGCTGAATCGGATGAAAACGAAAAGAGCGACATTAATCTGCCCTCGGCCGGCGACAGCGCGTCCCGGCGCGGTTGATCTATGGGGGTAAGATGCGCCGCGTCGCGTCGTTCAAGGCGCACGACCACGGATTGGAAATGCGAGACGAAAATGAGACGTCGTTTAACGTCGCCGTCACGTGGCGACGGGCCGTCCACCAGCCTCTCACCCCACCTCGGCGCTCGCCGGTAGAATGCTTGGCGATGATTAACCGTGGGTTGATTTCGGCTGGGTACGTAGTTCCACGCGGGCTTGACCGCGCAGGCGGTTGACGCGAGGTGTGCGCTCCCCCGCCTCGAGCGTCGTTCCCGGATACGCCCCCTATGCGCCGCACCCCCGCCGTGATGCTGCAGGGCACCGGCTCCAACGTCGGCAAGTCGCTGATCGTGGCTGGGCTCTGCCGCCTGTTCGCCCGGCGAGGCGTTAGGGTCGCGCCGTTCAAGCCGCAGAACATGTCGAACAACGCCGCCGTAACCGTCGACGGCGGCGAGATCGGCCGCGCCCAGGCGCTGCAGGCGCGCGCCGCGGGGCTGCGGCCCCTGATCGACATGAACCCCGTCCTGCTGAAGCCCGAGAGCGAGACCGGCAGCCAGGTGGTGGTGCAGGGCCGGCGGCTTGGAAGCTACCGCGGCAAGGCCTATGGCGCGCTGAAGCCGAGCCTGATGCCCGCCGTGCTGGAGAGCTACCACCGGCTCGCGGCCCGCGTGGATCTCATGGTGGTCGAAGGCGCCGGCAGCGCCGCGGAAGTGAACCTCCGCGCCGGGGACATCGCCAACATGGGCTTCGCCGAAGCCGCCGACGTGCCGGTCGTCCTCGTCGGCGACATCGATCGCGGCGGGGTGATCGCGACGCTGGTGGGCACGCACGCGCTGTTGCCGCCGGCCGATCTCGCCCGCGTAAAAGGCTTCCTCATCAATCGGTTCCGCGGCGACGTCACCATGTTCGACGAAGGCTTGCGGGCGATCGCGGACCGCACGGGCTGGGCGTCGCTCGGGATCGCGCCCTGGTTCGCGGACGCCTTGAAGCTGCCGGCCGAGGACTCCGTCGACCTCGCCTCCCGCACGGGCCGGCGTGAGGGCGCGGTGCGCATCGCCGCCCTCGCGCTGCCGCGGATCGCGAACTTCGACGACCTCGACCCGCTCCGGCTCGACCCGTCCGTCTCCCTCACCCTGATCGCCGACGGCGCCCCGCTGCCGCCCGAAACCGACCTCGTGCTGCTCCCCGGCTCGAAGGCGACCATCGCCGACCTTGCGGCTCTTCGGGCCTGGGGTTGGGACGCGGACATTCGCGCCCATGTGCGCCGCGGCGGACGCGTGCTCGGCCTCTGCGGCGGCTACCAAATGCTGGGGCGCACCATCGCCGATCCCGACGGCGTCGAGGGCGCGCCCGGAATCGTCGCGGGGCTCGGCCTGCTGGCGGTCGACACCGTGCTGGGGGCCGAGAAGCGGCTCGCGCTCGTCACGGGCCGGCACGTCGCGAGCGGCGAGGAGGTCGAGGCCTACGAGATTCACATGGGCCGCACCGACGGGCCGGACACGGCCCGCGCCCCGTTCGAGGTGGCGGGTCGCCCCGAGGGCGCGGTCTCGGCCGACGGCCGGGTTGCGGGCGCCTACCTCCACGGCGTCTTCGCCCGCGACGGTTTCCGCCGCGCCTATCTCCAAGCGCTCGGGGGGACCGGCGAGGTCTACGGCTACGACGCGACGGTGGACACGACGCTCGACGCGCTCGCCGACCACCTGGAGGCGCACCTCGACGTCGACGCGCTGCTCGCAATCGCCCGGCGCGAGAGCTTCAGATGAACACCGCGAGCGCGACCGCCCAGAGCGCGGCGTGGACCGCGCAGGCTGTCAGGTAGAGCCGCAGCGCGCGGCCGATGTCCTGCGGCGTCGCCTGCGGATCGCCGTCGCGGTTCATGTAGGGGTCGTCGACCAGACGTCCGCCGTAGCTGCGTGGGCCCCCGAGCGCGAGGCCCAGCGCCCCGCCGGCAGCAGCTTCCGGCCAGCCGGCGTTCGGCGAGGCGTGCAGCGGCGCGTCCCGGCGCATCGCCGTCCAGGCGTGCCGCCAGGGCCGGCGCGTCAGCAGCGCCGCCACGACCACGATCGCGCCAGACAGCCGCGCCGGCGCGAGGTTGACGTAGTCGTCGAGCCGCGCCGCCGCGCGGCCGAAGGCGAGATGCCGCTCGGTCTTGTGGCCGATCATGCTGTCCGCGGTGTTGATGGCCTTGTAGGCGATGATCCCCGGCAGCCCGAGCGCCACGCCCCAGAGCGCCGGCGCCACCACGCCGTCCGCGAAGTTCTCGGCGAGCGATTCGATCGCGGCGCGCGACACGCCGGCCTCGTCGAGGCGCTTCGGATCGCGCCCGACAATCATCGAGACCGCCTTGCGGGCGGCCTCGAGCCCGCCGGCGGCGAAGGCGCGGCGCACCGCGGCGACGTGGAGGTAGAGGCTCTTCTGCGCCAGGAACACACTCGCCACGGCGCCTTCCGCGAAGACGCCGAAGGGAATGTCCGTGAGGGTCCAGGCGATGAGCGCGCCCGTCGCCAGGGCCGCGAGCGCCACGATCGTGATCGCGACCACGCCCCGCCTGCGACGCTCGCTCTCGTCGAGGTCCAGCCGGTTGAGCCTGCGATCGAGCGCCGCGACGCCGCGTCCGATCAGCACGACGGGATGGGCGATCCGGCGCCACACCGTGTCGGGGTCGCCGACCAGCGCGTCAATCGCGAGCGCGATCAACACCACCAGCGCATTGTGCGCGAGATCCATTCGCTTGCCGTCTCCCCGTCCCCGCAGACGATGGCCGCAAACCGCACAGGGCGCGCCGCTTGGTCAAGTGGTCGGACGGCTAGGTTTGATGCTAGGAGCGGGCCATGAGCATGCCGGTCACCCTCACGATCTGCCGCACCTGCCGTCCCGAAGGCGCGCCCGAAGACGTCGAACGTCCCGGCGCCGTTCTGCTGCGCGAGGTCGTCGCCGCGGTCGCCCTGCGCGAGGCGGCAGCGACGGTGGAGGTGAAGGCCATCGCCTGCCTCTCCGCCTGCTCGCGCGCCTGTTCGGCCACGGTCTCGGGCGAGGCCAAGTTCGGCTATGTGGTCGGCAACCTGTCGCCGCTCGACGCCGCCGACCTCGTCGGCTTCGCGCTCGCCCACGCCGAGAGCGCGGACGGAGTCCCGTCGTGGCGCGCGCGCCCGCAGGTGGTGCGCAAGAACACCATCGCCCGCCTGCCGCCGCATGGCGTATCCCACCCCTTGGTGGAGGAACCGGCGTCAGCCGCCGTCGATGAGGTGCAGGAAGGAGCCTGACACCGGTCCTGCGGCCAGGCCGCAGCGGGTTCCGTCGGGAAGCTGGAACAGCGGGTCGCCCGTCTCGGCGAGCACCGAGGCGTAGTGGAACTCGTGCGCCCGGTAGGCCGCGCCGTGAGCGCCGAGCGCGCTGTCCGCGACGAGCGTCGCGTGCCGGTAGCCCAGATGCAGCCTTCGCATCGCGAACGAGGTCTCGAGCCGGAGCAGGCCGAGCATGGCGTGGCGGACGCCGTCCGCGTCCACGAGGCCGTCGCCGAGCGCCATGTAGCCCCCGCACTCGCCGAACACGGCCGCCCCGCGATCGACCGCGTCGGCCATGCCGATCCGGAAACGCCCGGCCGCCGCCAGCCGGCCGGCGTGGAGTTCGGGGTAGCCGCCGGGCAGGTAGACCGCGTCGGCGTCCGCGGCCGGCGCTTCGTCGGCCAGCGGCGAGAACGGCATGAGCTCGGCGCCGCTCTCCCGCCAGGTTTCCAGCAGGTGGGGATAGGCGAAGCGGAACGCGACGTCGGAAGCGACGGCGATGCGGGAGCCCAGCGGCGGAACCGCCGGGCGGCCGACGTGAGAGACGGCGCGCGGCAGGGGCCGCGCCAGCGCCCGGATCCCGTCGAGGTCCACATGGGCTGAGACCAGCGCCGCGGCGCGGTCGAGGAAGCCCTCGAGGTCCGACATCTCCTCAGCCTGGACGAGGCCGAGATGCCGCGACGGCGTCTTGAGCTCCACACGGCGCGGCAGCGCGCCGAACACCGCGACCCCCGCCTCCGCGCAGCCCTCGCGCAGCAGCGCCTCGTGGCGGGGGCTCGCGACCCGGTTCAGCACCACGCCCGCGACCTCGGGGTAGCGTCGGCGAAACCCGTCGACCAGCGCGCCGACCGATTGCGCCATGCCGCCCGTGTCGACGACCATCACGACCGGCGCGTCCAGCATGCCGGCGACCTCCGCAGTGCCGCCCCGCCCCTCCACGCCGGTCTCGGCCGCGCGGTCGAACAGGCCCATGACGCCCTCGACGACCAGCAGCTCGGCCCCCTCGCCCGCCTCCGTCGCCAACGTCAGCACCCGGTCGCGGCGCATCGCCCAGCCGTCGAGGTTGAGGCAGGGCCGTCCGGTCGCGGCCGCGTGGAAACGCGGATCGATGTAGTCCGGCCCGATCTTCGCGGAGCCCACCGCGACGCCCGCCGAGCGGAACGCCCGCAAGAGGCCGAGCGTCAGCGTGGTCTTGCCCGAACCGCTGGCCGGCGCGGCGACGACCAGCGCGGGCGTCATCCGCCAGCCTCATCCGAAGGCGCGGCGTAGCCGCCGACGCCGAGCACGGGCGCCAGCGCCACGACCCCGCCGACCACCACCAGCACCGGCGGCTCGAGGCCGCCCGCGTCCTCGCCTGCGGCGAGCCGGCCCAGCGTGGTGCGCACCACCTTCTGGCGCGGGGTGGTGGCCTGCGCCACGATGGCCGCGGGCTCGGAGGCCGGACGCCCGGCCTCCATCAGCTTCTCGGCGATCACCCGCATGAGGCGGAACCCCATGTAGACCACCAGCACGGGCGAGCCCGCGGACAGCGCGGCCCAGTCGAGCCTTGCGGACAGGCCGCCCGAGGCGTCGTGGGCGGTGAGGAAGGTGACGGACTGGTTGACGTCGCGGTGCGTCACCGGGATGCCGGCTGCGGCCAGCCCGCCGACGCCGGCGGTCACCCCCGGCGCGACCCGGAACGGCACGCCGGCCGCGACGAGCCCCTGAGCCTCTTCGGCCCCGCGCCCGAAGACGTAGGGGTCGCCGCCCTTCAGTCGCAGCACGCGCTTGCCCGCGCGGGCGGCGTCGATCAGCCGGGCGTTGATCTCGGACTGCTTCGGCGAGGGACACCCGGCGCGCTTGCCGACGAAGGCGAGCTCGGCGGCGGGCGCGGCGAAGTTCAGCACGGCGTCGTTGACGAGCGCGTCGAAGAAGACGACATCGGCCTGTGACAGTCCCCAGGCGGCCTGAAGCGTCAGCAGGCCGGGATCGCCCGGGCCTGCGCCGACCAGCCAGACGGCGCCTGGGGCGAACACGGGCAGCGCGCGCGCGAAAGCGGGATCGAAGGCGACGGGGGCGGAATGAACGCGCGCGGGATCAGAGGCAGTCGACATGCGCGGGACCATGGCGGTTCGGACGGCGCCGCACAATCCCGCGCCGCCACGTCGTTTCGGATAAAGGCGGCGCTGTGATGGCGGCCTGTCCGCGCGTTCTGGTGCTTGGCGGCTCGTCCGAGGGCTTCGCCGCGGCTGAGCGCTTTTCGAAGCTCGGCTATGACGTCACCACCTCCTTCGCCGGCCGCACCGGCGCGCGGCGCCAGCCCGTGGGACACGCGCGCGTCGGCGGATTCGGCGGCGCGGAGGGGCTCGCGGCCTATCTCAAGGCCGAACGCGTGGCGCTGGTGATTGACGCCACGCACCCTTTCGCCGCCCGCATGAAGGCCAACGCCGCCGCGGCCTGCGGGACGACCGGGACTCCGCTGATTCATGTGGAGCGGCCGGCGTGGCGGCCTCAACCCGGCGACGACTGGCGGACGGCGCCCGACGTGACGGCCGCCGCCGCGCTGGCGCCGGCGACGGACGGCCCCTGCTTCGTCACCGTCGGCCGCCAGGAGATCGCGCCCTTCGCCGCCCGCCGCGACCTGACGCTTCTGCTCCGCGTGATCGACCCGCCCGACGCGCCCTTCGACCATCCGGCGGCGACCTTCCTCTGCGACCGCGGCCCCTTCGCGCTGGAGGCGGAGCGCCAGCTGTTCGCGACACGGGGGATCGGGTCCGTCGTCTCGAAAAACAGCGGCGGCCCGGCGGCGGAGGCGAAACTGGTGGTCGCGCGGGAACTGGGGCTGCCGGTCGTCATGGTGGAGCGACCGCCCCGCCCCGAAGGTGTGACGGCGGAGAGCGTCGAGGAGGCCGCGCGGCTTGCGAGGGAGATGCTCGGGTTGAGATCCGACTGACGCAACCTCCTGGGCCACCCTCACCCGTCGTCCTCCGGCTCGACCGGAGGACCCATCTGCGGCGTAGAGATCGACGTCGGACATGGATGGTCCGGTCAAGCCGGACCATGACGGCGAGGGTGACATGACGGTTGCGAGCGGCGACGACGGTCCGCGCGCGCCCTAAACCTATCTCTCACCTCCTCATGCTGAGGAGCATGCCGTAAGGCATGCGTCTCGAAGCACGCACTCCCCCCAGAGCCGGCGCCCGGATCCCATGACCCGCTCCCCTGATCACCCCCGCTGGCTCACCGTGGTCGGCGTCAATGAGGACGGCCTCGACGGTCTCGGCCTCGCGGCCCGCGCGGCGCTCGCGACCGCGGAGAAGGTCGTTGGCGGCGCGCGCCACCTCGCGCTGATCCCGGCCGAGGCGTCTCCGAAGGCCGAGCGCCACGCCTGGCCCTCGCCCATGCTGCCGTTCCTCGACGTGCTCGTCTCCTGGCGCGGCCGGCCGGCCGTCGTGCTGGCGAGCGGCGATCCGCTGCTCCACGGCGTCGCCGCCACGCTGCTCGGGCGGGTGGGGCCTGAGGAGATGACCGTGCTGCCGGCGCCCTCCGCCTTCCAGCTCGCCTGCGCGGCGATGCTGTGGCCGGTCGCCTCCACCGCCCTCGTCACCGCCTGCGGCCGGCCGGTGGAGACGCTCGCGGCCGAGCTTCACGACGGCGCCCGCATCGTGCTGTTCTCCGCCGACGGCGCGACACCCGCCGCGGCCGCCGCGCTGCTGGTCGCCCATGGCTACGGCGACAGCGCGGTCACAGTGCTCGAGCGGCTCGGCGGGCCTCACGCCGCGGCGACGTCGCTGCCCGCCCATGCGGTCGGCGACCGCAGCTTCGACGCGCTCACCACGATCGCGATCGCCTGCGTGGCGGGGCCGGACGCGCGCCTGCTGCCGCGCGTGCCGGGCCTGCCCGACGACGCCTTCGCCAACGACGGCCAGATCACGCGCCGCGAGGTGCGGGCGCTGACGCTGGCGCGGCTCGCTCCCCTCCCCGGCGCTTTGCTCTGGGACGTCGGCGCAGGCTCGGGCTCGATCGGAATCGAATGGATGCGCGCCGCCCGCGGGGCGCGCGCCATCGCGCTGGAGCCGCGCGCAGACCGCGCCGCCCGCGCCCGCGCCAACGCCGCCCGACTCGGCGTCCCCACGCTCGACGTGCGCGAGGCCGCCGCGCCGGAAGGCCTCGCCGGCTTGCCCCGGCCCGACGCGGTGTTCCTCGGCGGCGGCGCGACGGCGCCCGGCGCGTTGGAGATCTGCTGGGCCGCGCTGAAGCCCGGCGGGCGGCTCGTCGCCAACGCCGTGACGCTGGAGACTGAGACGAAGCTGCTCGCAGCGCGCGGGACGCTGGAGGGCGACCTCGTCCGCCTCCAGATCGCGAACGCCGAACCGGTGGGCCGCATGACCGGCTGGCGGCCAGCGATGCCGGTCACCCAGTTCGTCGCCACCAAGCCGCGTGGCTAAGGAGACGGGCATGACCGTCCATTTCATCGGCGCAGGCCCTGGCGACCCGGACCTCATCACCGTGCGCGGCCGCGACCTGATCGCCCGCTGCCCCGTCTGCCTCTACGCCGGCTCGCTGGTGCCGAAGGCGGTGGTGGCCTACGCGCCGCAGGGCGCGCGCGTGCGGGACACCGCCGGCATGGCGCTGGAGGAGATCGTCGCCGAATTCGAGGCGGCGCACGCGGCGGGGCTGGACGTCGCGCGCGTGCACTCGGGCGACCCCTCGCTCTACGGCGCGACGGCCGAGCAGTTCTCGGCGCTCGCCGCCCGCGGCATCCCGTACGAGATCACCCCCGGCGTGCCGGCCTTCGCCGCCGCCGCCGCGCGGCTCGGGGTCGAGCTGACGGTGCCCGAAGTCGTGCAAACGGTCGTCCTGTCCCGGCTCTCCGGCCGCGCCTCGCCGATGCCCCCGGCCGAGACGCTTGCGAACGTGGCGGCGTCCCGCGGCACGCTCGCCCTGCACCTCGCCGCGAAGCAGCTTCCCCGCATCGCAGCCGAGTTGACCCCGCTCTACGGGGCGGACTGCCCCGTCGCGCTGGTCGCCCGCGCGACCTGGCCCGACGAGGTCATCGTGCGGGGGACGCTCGCCGACATCGTCGAGAAGGTCGCGCCTTATGGCGTGGAGCGCACGGCGCTGGTGCTGGTGGGCTGGGCGCTCCGGGGCGCAGGCGACGCGACAAGCGCGCTCTACGACGCCGCCCACGACCGGCATCTGAAACCGGCGACGGAGTGAGGCGTACTCAGCCCGCCGCATCGGCCAAGAACCACGTCAGCCCGCCTCGTCAGCGAAATAACTGCGGGGCGTGTAGACCCACGTCTTGCCGTCGGCGCGGGCGAAGGCGCGGGTTTTGGACGATCCGATCAGCACCAGCGTGCGCATGTCGACAAGGTCGGGGTCGAGGTCGCCCAGCGTCGTCAGGGTGAAGCCTTCGCCTGTCCGACCGACGCTGCGCGCCAACGCCACCAGCGTCTCCGGCGCGCGCCGGGCGCGGAGGATGTCCAGCGCACGGAAGAGCTGCTCGCGGCGGGTCTTGGAGGCCGGGTTGTAGAGCGCGATGACGAAGTCGCCCTCGGCCGCGGCGGAGAGCCGCTGGGCGATGATCTCCCAGGGCTTCAGGTAGTCCGACAGCGAGATGGTCGCAAAATCGTGGCCGAGAGGCGCGCCGAGGCGGGCGGCGGCGGCCTGCATGGCGGAGACGCCGGGCGTGACCTCGACCGCGACCGAGGGCCAGCCCGCGGGCGCCGCCTCCAGCGCCTCCATCACGGCCGCCGCCATGCCGAACACGCCGGCGTCGCCGGAGGAGACCACCGCCACCTCGCGCCCTTGAGCCGCGAGCGTCAGCGCCGCCTGCGCGCGCTCGACTTCGACGCGGTTGTCGGAGCCGTGGCGGCGCTGGCCGGCGCGCTCCGGCGCCATGGCGAGATAGGGCTCGTAGCCCACGAGATCGGAGGCGCGGTCGAGCGCCGCCGCCGCCTCCGGGGTCAGCCAGCCGCGCGGGCCGGGGCCGAGGCCGACCACCGTCACGCGGCCGGGCGCGCGCCCAAAATCCTCGGGCGCGACGGGCGCCGGAAAGCGATGGATGCGCAGGCCGGGCTCGGCGTGGATCGTCTCGCCGTCCTCCAGCCGCTGCTCGACGATCCTGAGCGGAACGCCGCGCGCGGCGAGCGCCTCGACGAAGAGGTGGTGCAGCGGCGCGCCTTCCGGCGCCAGCGCCGCCCCCAACGCGGCCGGCGCCAGGGCGAGCCGCGCCACCGCGGCGTCGAAGGCCTCGAGCGTCGCCATGTCGGGCCGGTCGAAGGCCGCGACCAGCACCTGCGGGTGGAACAGCAGGCCGTCGGCCGGCGCGGGAACGTCCTCCGCGGTCACCCGCAGCAGCACCGCGCCGTCGTCGCCCTGCGGCAGGTCGGACGCGCGGAGCCAGGGCGCCTCGCCCTCGATCCGGGCGCGGGCGCCGGCCAGCAGGTCGGAGGTGGCGCGCTTGGCGTCCTGCGGGTTCGCCAGCACGTAGCCGTGCGGCGGGCTTTCCAGCACGAGACCGAAGCGGCGGGCGCCCGCGCCGGTGATGGCCGCCGCGCCGCCCAGCGCCGCGGCGACCGTCCGCGCCAGAGCATCCGCGCCGGCGAGGCCGCCGAGCAGCGGGACCACCGCCGCGCCGTCGTCGGACACCGCCAGCACCGGCGGCTCCACATGCTTGTCCCGGAGAAGAGGCGCGATCAGGCGGATCAGGATGCCCGCGGCGCAGACGCCGAAGATCGGCCGGCCCGCGCGAAACGCCTCCGCCACCGCGCTGGCGGCGTCCTCGAAGACGCCGTCGAGACCCGTGACGCGGCCTGCGAGGCCCGCCGTCTCCCCGCCCACGGCCGAAGCCGTCCGCCGCGCGGTCTCGGCGCCGGAGGCGTTGAAGGCGAAGACGATCGGCCGAGGCGCGGCGTCGCGCGTCACGGCGTCTCGAGACCGGGCAAGACGATGATGGAGAAGTAGGGCACGGAGGCCGGGTCAACCTCGGCGGCCGGCAGCACGCGCTCGCGCTCCTGGCTGGCGCGCTCGACGTAGAACGCCCGCTCCAGCACGCCGGCGGCGTCCAGCGACGCGCGGACCTTTGCGAAGGTGCGGCCGAGCTTCATGACGACGGCGGCGTCGGCGGCGGCGAGCCGTCGCGTCAGCTCCTCCGCCGGCAGCGTGCCGGGGATGACGGTGACGGTGTCGCGGCGGAGCACCAGCGGACGGCCGAGCGCGACCGGGGCCGCCATCACCGAGGAGACGCCCGGCGTCACCGTGGTCTCGTAGCGGTCCTTCAGGCGGTGGTGCCAATAGATGAAGGAGCCGTAGAAGAACGGGTCGCCCTCGCACAGCACGCAGACGTCGAGGCCACGGTCCAGGCGGGAGGCGATGTCCTCGGCGCTCGCGTTGTAGAAGTCGCGCATCACCTGCGGGTAGGACGGCAGATCCGCCTCCGGGCTCGCCGTCACCGGATAGACCAGCGGCAGCAGCTCCTGGTCGGGGCGGAGATGCGGGCGGGCGGCGGCGAGCGCCACGCCGTTGCCGGCCTTGGCGGCGGGATAGGCGATGACCTGCGCCTGCTGGATCAGGCGCAGCGCCTTCAGCGTCAGGAGCTCCGGATCGCCGGGCCCGACGCCGACGCCGGAAAGTCGTCCGGGGGCGGTCATTCCTTCGGGTCCGCGACGGCGTTGATTGCGGCCACCGTCATCGCGCTGCCGCCGCGCCGTCCGAGCAGCGTGAGGAACGGGACGCCGCGGGGGTTCGACGCCAGTTCGTCCTTCGATTCGGCCGCCCCAATGAAGCCGACGGGCAGGCCGAGGATCGCCGCGGGCTTCGGCCAGCCGGCGTCGAGCCGCTCAAGCAGGTGAAACAGCGTCGTCGGCGCGTTGCCGATCGCGACCACCGCCCCGTCCAGCCGATCGCGCCACAGCTCGACGGCGGCGGCGGAGCGCGTGGTTCCGAGGTCGGCCGCGAGCCCCGGCGTGCGCGGGTCGTCGAGGAAGCACAGCACCTCGTTGTCGGCCGGCAGGCGGGATCGCGTGACGCCGGAGGCGACCATCTTGGCGTCGGTGATGATGGGCGCGCCGTTGCGCAGCGCGGCGCGGCCGGCCGCGACCACGGCGGGGTCGAACCGGACGTCGGCGGGCAGATCGGTCATGCCGCAGGCGTGGATCATCCGCACCACGGCTCCGGCGACGTCGTCGGGCAGTCCCCCAAGATCGGCCTCCGCCCTGATCGTCGCGAACGAGCGGCGATAAATCTCCGCCCCGTCCTTCACATAGTCCATCACGCCCGCCCTGAAGCCTCGCGACAGCCTTGTGACGGGGGCGGCGCCGGCTGGCAAGGGGGCAATCCGACGGGCGTCCCGAGCTCCGACGTCGGCGCGCGCCATTGACGGAATGGGCCGATAGGAGATGGCCGAAGGCGCGACGTCGATCCGCCGACGGACGATGCTTGTGGCGATAACGCATCGTGACCGACCGCCCTGAGACCTTCCGTTCCAGAACGACGCGGCCGAATGCTGTGCGGAAATGACGCAAAACTATTTTCTGGCGACAACAGCGCAGCTAACCTTCACATCGATCGATGCAATCCTCATACGATTATCGATTGATTACTTCATTTTAATCTCTCATTAGCCACATCATGACACGTTCACGCCAGCGCGGTAGGACACGGGCTGTTTCGGGGACTGGTGGAATGCACAAATTTGATCTTTCGATAAGCAAGAAGCTCATCGGCGGCTTCGGCCTTCTCATCGCCTCCCTGGCCGCGCTCGGCGTCGCCGCGATCATGGGCGCGCAGACGCTCTCCAGCGCGAACGACCTGCTCGGCGCGCACATGCTGCCGAGCGTCCGCTCCGCCGCGACGCTGCGCGCCTCGGTCATCGACGTCCGCCTGAGCGTGGCCAACATCATCAGCTTCGACGACAAGGCCGATCTTGCCAGCGAGAGCGCTCGCCTGAAGGACAAGATCGCAGCCATCGAAAAACGCGCCAAGGATCACGAGTCGCTGGTCTCGCTTCCGGGCGAACGTGAGCTGTTCGACACCTTCAAGACCCAGTGGAAGAGCTACGCCGCCAAGCTTCCCGATGTCGTGGCCGCCGCCGTCGCCGGCCGGAAGGGCGACGCGGTCGCGGAGAACCTCGTGAACCGGGTCAGCGCGCGCGAAGCCATGGACGCTCTGGACAAGATGGTGACGCTGAACGACGTGGCCGCCGACGCCGTCGTCAAGGAGAGCGCGGAAAGTTCGGACTCGGTCAGGACGATGATCCTGACCATCGCGATCGTCGCGGCGCTCTCGGCTTTCGCCCTCGCGTTCTTCATCATCCGCGGCGTCAACAAGGGCATCGCCTCGATCGTCGACCCGATGAAGCGGCTGGCCGCCGGCGACCTGACCGCGGAGGTGCCGCATCAGGGCGCAAACACCGAGATCGGCCTGATCGCCGACAACGTGCAGATCTTCAAGGGCGGCCTGATCCGCATCAGGCAGCTCGAGGAAGAATCCGTGCTCGCCCGCGCCTCGGCCGAAGAGCAGCGCAAGAAGACCATGCGCGACATGGCCGACGGATTCGAGATGGCCGTGTCCGGCATCATCTCGATCGTGACGTCAGCCTCCACCGAGCTCGAAGCCACCGCCCGCTCGATGTCGTCGACGGCGACCGAGACCGCCGCCCAGTCGAACACGGTCGCAGCGGCCGCCGAAGAAGCCGCCGTCAGCGTCCGCACGGTGGCGGCCGCGGCCGAGGAGCTCGGCGTCTCCGTCGGCGAGATCCGCCGTCAGGTCGCGGGGTCGGCCAGCCTCGCCCACACCGCCGTCGCCGAGGCCGATGAAACCGGGCTGGTGGTCGAGAACCTCGCTGACGCCGCCACCAAGATCGGCGACGTCGTCGCGATGATTTCGACGATCGCGGGCCAGACCAACCTGCTCGCGCTCAACGCGACCATCGAGGCGGCCCGCGCCGGCGAGGCCGGCAAGGGCTTCGCGGTCGTCGCCGCGGAGGTGAAGGATCTCGCCAGCCAGACCGCCAAGGCGACGGAGCAGATCTCCAGCCAGATCGCCCGCATCCAGTCCTCGACCGGACAAGCGGTCGGCGCCATCGGCGGCATCGCCAGCCGCATCAAGGAAATCAGCCATGGCGCGTCGCAGATCTCGACCGCGGTCGAGCAGCAGGGCGCGGCGACCCAGGAGATCGCCCGCAGCGTCTCTCAGGCTGCAAGCGGCGCGAACGAAGTGACGAGCAACATCGCGGGCGTCTCCCAGGCGGCGGACGAGACGGGCGCCGCCGCGGCCCAGGTGCTGGGCGCGGCCTCCGAACTGTCCCGTCAGTCGACGAGCCTCAGTACCGAAGTCAACAAGTTCCTCGCAACCATCCGCGCCGCCTGACGTCGCTCCCTCCACGCTGCGAGCCTGCGACGCCGTCCCTCCGGGCGGCGTTCGCGTTCAGGCGCTTTCGACGCGGGAAATCATGCCGGCCGATCACCCCCGCCGCTGCAGCCAGCCCAGGATCGCGTCGGCGTCGGCGTTGGGAAGCCGGCCCAAGACGGGTCCCGGCCGGCGGGGCGCGGCGTCGCCGTGGAGGGTCCAGCCGGGAGCGTCGCTCGCGCCGAGCAGCAGCAGGTCGGCGTCCGCGGGGCCTGCGCAGCCCTTGCCGCAGGCGGAGAGGTGCACGCGCGCGAGCGGCGCCGCGCCGCTGGCCGCGGCGCGGGCGAGCAGAGCGAGGCCGGCGGCTTTCGCGGGCTCGCGGGCGCGGACGCAGGAGGGCGCGCCCGCGCAGGCGACGACGGTCAGGCGCTCCACGACGGCGACGGGCGGGAACCCCGCCGCTTCCGACCGTCTCAGCAGGTCGGCGGCCCTCGCCGGCGCGACGCCCGGCAGCACCACCGCGGACCAGGGCGCCAGCACCAGCGCGCCCTCCCCGTCCTCGTCTGCGCGGGCGGCCAGCCAGCGCAGCTGGCCGACGTCAAGCCGCCCCACGGCCACGGGAACGACCACCGCCGCGCGGCTCCCGGAGCGCGACCCCGGCAGCGCGCCGAAGATCGGACGGACCTCGGACGGCCAGACGACGTCGGCGCCGGGCGCGGCGAGGCCGGACGCGACGAGATCGGCGGCGACGACATGCGGCGCGAGATCGCGCGCGCGGGTGTCGGGGCCGAGCGCCGCGGCGGCGTGGGCGACCGCGAGGATCGCGGCGACCGCGGTCTCCTGCCCCGTCGCGACGCCCAGCGGCCGGCCGGCGAGCGCGAGCGCCAGAGCGACCCGCCCCTCCGCGCCGCGCAGGACCAACAGCGTCAGATCGGAGGCCGTGGCGGCGAGCCCGGCGCGGCCTCCTCCGTCGAGCGCGACCGAGAATTTCGGCGAGAGATCGGCGGCGACATCCGCGGAGCCCAGCGCATCCGCCACCGCGGCGGCCAGTGGCCTGAGATCGACGATCTCGGTCGGGTCGAGCCCGGCGAGCGGATCGAGCAGCACGTTGCGCCGCCGGTCGGCCTCCCCGCCCACGTAGAGACCGGCGGCGGCGAGCCGCTCGCCGAGCCTGGGGCCGGCGTCGAGCGGCAGCCCGCGAATCTGGAGATTGGCGCGGTTGGTGAGATCGATAACGCCGGAGCCGAGCGTCTCGGCGGCGTCCGCCACCGCGCGCGCCTGGTCCGCGCTCAGGCGACCGCCGGGCGTGCGGACACGCGCGAGGCCGCCATCGGCCATCTCAGCGAGATGCGCTATGCCAGGACAGTCGGCCATGGCGTTGTCGTCGCCCTCTGGCACGGAAAACGCAAGGGCGGCGGGATCGCGCGGATCGTCCGCGCGCCGAACACAGGGACACGAGGCCGCATGCCGCACGAACCGCTGACGCCGGAGACCGCCCGCGCCATCGCCGCGCTCGGAGGCCTCGCCATCGACGCGGAGAGCGGCGACCGCGTCGCCCGATCGGTGAGCGCCGTGACCGCTGCGGCGGCGGGTTTTCAGGATGCGCTCGGCTTCGAGGACCAGCCCGCCGACTTTGTGCGTCTGCGCCGGACGATCGCCGCAGCGGCCCGCAGCGCCGGCGGTTTCCATGACTGAGACCGCCATCACGGACGCGACCGACCTCGCCTATCTCGACCTTGTGGACGCCGCGGCCGCAGTGGCGGCGAAACGCGTGTCCGCTCGCGAACTGACCGAGGCGCTGATCGCCCGCATCGAGCGCTGGCAGCCCCACGTCAACGCCTTCGTGTCGTTCGAGCCCGAGGCCGCGTTGCTCGCCGCCGACAGGGCCGACGCGTCGGAACCGACCGGCCCGCTGCACGGCGTGCCGCTCGCTCACAAGGACATGTTCTACGCCGCCGGCAAGGTCGTGAGCTGCGGCTCGGCGCTCCGGGCCGACTGGGTCGCGACAGAAACCGCGACCGTTCTGGAGCGGCTGGAGTCGGCCGGCCAGATCCGGCTCGGCGCGCTCGGCATGGCGGAGTTCGCCTATGGCGTAACCGGCCACAACAGCCATTTCGGCCACGCCCGAAACCCCTGGAATCCCGCGCGCATCACCGGCGGCTCCTCGTCCGGCTCCGGCGTCGCGGTGGCGGCGGGCCTGACCTACGCGGCGCTCGGCTCCGACACCGGCGGCTCGGTGCGGCTGCCCGCGCACTTCTGCGGCGTGACGGGACTGAAGACCACGCTTGGCCTCGTCAGCCGCGCGAACGCCATGCCGCTGTCGTCCACCCTCGACACCGTCGGCCCGCTCGCCCGGTCCGCCCGCGACCTGCGGCTGATCATGCGGCTGATCGCGGGACCCGATCCGCTGGACGGCGAGACCGGCGAGCTCTGGCTGGAGGACGACCGACCGGCCGCCGCCATGACCATCGGCGTGCCGACGAGCTTCTATGTGGAGGACCTCGACGCCGACGTCGCCAGCGCCTTCCAGCAAGGAATCGAGACCTTCCGCTCGCTTGGCTGCCGCATCGTCTCGGTCGACCTGCCGGACGAGGCGCTCCTCAGCAGCGCGGCGCTGATCGCGCTCGGCGCCGAGGCCGCGGCCCTGCACCGACGCAACCTTGCGGAGCGTCCGGAGCTTTACGGCGAGCAGACGCGCGCCCGGCTCATCAACGGCTTCGGCTACTCCGGCGTGCAGTACGTCGACGCGCTGCGCGGACGTGGGCCGGCGCTCGCGCGGCGGATCGAGCACATGGGCGCCTGCGATGCGGTGATCGCCCCTGTCGCGCGCTTCCCCGCCCCGCCGATCGCCGACACCGACGTCGGCGCGCGGTTCGACGGCGTGGTCGCTGCGGTCTCCGCCTTGATGCGGCCGGTGAACTATCTTGGGCTTCCCGCGATCGCGCTGCCGGCGGGGTTCTCGCGCGACGGGCTTCCAATCGGCGTCCAGGTGATGGGGCAGCCGTTCAACGATTCCGCGCTGCTCACCCTAGGCGAAGCGTTCCAGAGCGCCACGGACCACCACCGCAAGCGGCCGCAGGACCGCGCCTGACCCCGGAACCTCTCGGGCTCTCGTGCGTTGTACGGAACGAAGACGGGTTTTGCCGTCTATAATTTCCGGAAACTGAAGGGGTTTGACCATGGTGGATCGTAAAGTAAGCGGCCTTGCAGGCGACGCCGGCGATCAGCTGGCGCACCTTCGCGACACCATCGCGGAGCTGGGCGACCGTGTGTCGACCCTCGCCGGCGAGCGCGCCCGCGACGCCCGCAAGCGCGCCCGCTCGGCGGCGAAGTCGTTCGGCCCCGGCGCGAGCACGCTCTACGACGACGGCGTCGACGCGCTGCAGTCGGCCGCCGACAACGCCGTGTATTACGGCCGTCGCGCCAGCCATGTCGTGCAGCGCAACCCTGGCCTTTCGCTGCTTGGGCTCGCGATCGGCGTCGGCGTCGTCGCGGCGATCGTCTACGCCAGCCAGGAAGAAGACCGCCGCTGGTACGAGCGCGGCGGCCGCCGCGGCGGCTGGTTCTGAGCTTCGGCTTCAAGGCTATGAAATGAAAAAGCGGCGTCTCGTGACGCCGCTTTTTTGTGTTTGGGCGCATGGAACGCGGCGCGCTCCCGCCCCTCGCATCAGTCGATCTGCGCGCCGGAGTCCTTCACGATCGGCGCCCACTTGGCGAGCTCGGTCTTCACCAGCGTCGCGAGCTCTTCCGGGGTCGAGCCCACGATCACCGCGCTGAAGTCGGAGAGCTTCGCCTTCACGGTCGGATCGTTCACGGCCTTGACCGCGACCTCGTTCAGCTTGGCGATCGCCTCCGGCGGCGTTCCCTTCGGGGCGAACAAAGCGTTCCACGAGTAGGTGTCGTAGCCCGGCAGCGTCTCGGCGATCGCCGGCAGGTCCGGGAACGTCGGCACCCGCTTCGCCGTCGTCACGCCGAGCGCGCGCAGGCGGCCGGCTTTGATGTGCTCGGTCGAGGACGGCATGTTGTCGAACTGGATCGGCACCTGCCCCGCGATCACGTCCACCAGCGCCGGGCCCGAGCCCTTGTAGGGGATGTGGATCAGGTCGATGCCCGCGAGCTTCTTGAACAGCTCGCCCGAGAGATGCAGCGGCGAGCCGTTGCCGGACGAGGCGTAGGAGTATTTGCCGGGCTCCTTCTTCGCCATGTCGATCAGCTCCTGCACGGTCTTCGCGCCGAAGTTCGGATTGACGGTGAGCACGTTCGGCACGTTCACGAGCAGCGAGATCGGCGCGAAGTCCGTCTCGGCGTTGTAGGAGATCTTCTTGTAGAGCGCGGGGTTCAGGGCATGGGTCGCGACCGTGCCCATCAGGATGGTGTAGCCGTCCGGCTCCGCCTTCGCGACCGTGCCCGCGCCGAGGTTGCCGCCGGCGCCGCCGCGGTTGTCCACGATCACCTGCTGGCCAAGCGTCTCGCTCATCTTGGCCGCCACCAGCCGCGCGACGAGATCGGTCGAGCCGCCCGGCGCGAACGGCACGATCAGCGTGACGGGCCGGCCCGGGAACCCCTGCGCCAGCGCGGGCGCCGCGAGAGGGCCAAGCGCCGCGGAGCCCGCCGCGGCCCCGATCAGGCCGCCAAAGCGCCGGCGCGTGAGGATGAGATTCTCGTTCGACATCGACGTTCCCTTTTTCGTTTCTTGCGGGCCTGACGAAGACCTGAGCGCGCCTAAGGCGCGTGACTGTGGCATGCCGCCGCGGCTTGGTCGACGGGGTCCCGGGCGCCGTTCAGGCCGGACGATGCGCTCGCGATCACAAGCGCGTCGGGGCTCGGAGCGACCGGCTCACCTGCCGACGGTCTTCACCAGCCCCGCGTCGGGATAGCAGGTCGGCGCCTGCCCCTTGCCCGCCTGCCAGCGTCCGATGGCGACGCGGGTGCGGAACCCGACGAGGCCGTCCGCCGTGCCGACGTCGTGCCCTTGAGCCTCCAGCCGCCGCTGCATGGCCGCGACGTCGGTGCGGTCGAAGCCCTTCGGCGCGGTCCAGGAGCCGGCGATCGGCCGACCGGCGCCGAACCGGTCCGCAAGATGGCCCACGAACAGCGCGTAGAGGTCGCTCTCGTTGTATTCCTTCAGCACATAGAAGTTCTCGGAGACGAGGAACGCCGGCCCCGAACGCCCGGCGGGGTTCAGCAGGAACAGTTTTCGCCCCGTCTCCCTAGGAAGGGCTCCGCCCGGCTTCGGCGCGACGCCCGCCGCAGTCCATTGCGCGACGGTGAGGCCCTGGTCCGGCCCCTCCAGCGTGCAGGCGACCTCGGCTGGAAGCTCGACCTCGACGCCCCACGACCGGCTTGCGACCCAGCCGTGCTTGCGCAGATAATTCGCGATTGATCCGAGGCTGTCGGGCACGGAGGCCCAGATGTCGCGGCGGCCGTCGTCGTCCATGTCGACGGCGTTCTCGAGATACTTCGACGGCAGGAACTGCGGCTGGCCCATGGCGCCGGCCCAGGAGCTCTTCATGGCGGCGAGGCTGACGTGGTCGCCTTCCAGGATCTTCAGCGCCGCGACGAATTCTGGGAAGAACTGCTCCTTGCGCGCGCCCATGAAGGCCTCGGTCGCGAGCGCCCGCACCGCGGAATAGGGGATCGAAGCCCGCCCGAAGCGCGATTCGCGCGCCCAGATCGCCGCCACGATCTCGCGCGGCACGCCAAAGCGCTTTTCAACCTGGTCGAACGCGGCCTTCCATTTTGCGAGCTCGACGCGGCCCTCCTTCACGAGCGCCGCGAAGTTGCCCTCGGCGACATAGCGGGCGGGATCGGAGAATTCCGGCTGACGCTGCGCGCGCGCCGGCGGCGCGCCGGGCGGCGCCAGGTCCGGCAGGCTCCAATCCAGCGCGATGTCCCGCGTCGCGGTATCGAAGGTCTGCGCGGAAACGCCCGCCTTCAGCGCCGCCGGACGAACGGCGGAGCCGAGCCAGGCCCTGAACGCCGCCTCGACGGGTGGCCGCTGGGCTTCAGGCAGGGTTTCCGCATGCGCGGGAAGCGCGAGGCCCAGCACCAGAGCGAGCGCCCATGCCGCCGCCGCGCGCCCGACACAGCTGCGGGCTTCGAGACGCCTCGCTGACGCGCTCCTTAGCATGAGGAAGTTTTGTCTTCTGGAACCAAAGAGCTCCTCATGCTGAGGAGGCCCGAAGGGCCGTCTCGAAGCACGCACTCCCGCGAGCCTCGCGCTGCCGCCGCCCCAAGCCCACGTCGCTCCGGGCTTGTCCCGGAGCCCATCAACCCGCCGGTCTCGGCAGAACCGCGACAATTGCAAGGTTCGCTTGGACCCGTTGGGGTGATGGGTTCCGGCATTCCGCTGACGCTTCAGCCGGAACGACGCCGCGGATAAGACGGCCACGGGAATCGCCCGAAAACGGCTCAGAACAGAAAATACCGCTGCGCCATGGGCAGGACGTCGGCCGGTTCGCACGTGAGAAGCTCCCCGTCGGCGCGCACGTCGTAGGTCTCGGGGTCGACCTCGATGACCGGCGTGGCGTCGTTCAGAATCATGCTGGCCTTGGATATCCCGCCGCGCACGTTCGTCACAGCCACGAGTTCGCGCGTGAGGCCGAGGCGCTGGCCGAGGCCGTCCTCGATCGCCGCCTTCGAGGTGAAGATCACCGACGACTTCTGCAGCGCGCGTCCGAACGAGCCGAACATCGGGCGGTAGTGCATCGGCTGCGGCGTCGGGATCGAGGCGTTGGGGTCGCCCATCGGGGCGGCGGCGATCATGCCCATCTTGAGCACGAGGTCCGGCTTCACGCCGAAGAACGCCGGCGACCACAGCACGAGATCCGCGAGCTTGCCGACCTCGACCGAGCCGACATGCGACGAGATCCCGTGCGCGATTGCTGGGTTGATCGTGATCTTGGCGATGTAGCGACGGACCCGCAGGTTGTCGTTGTCGCCGGCCTCGCCCTTCAACCGCCCCCGCTGGACCTTCATCTTGTGGGCGGTCTGGAAGGTGCGGATGCCGACCTCGCCCACCCGGCCCATGGCCTGGCTGTCGGACGAGATGATGGAGAGCGCGCCCATGTCGTGGAGGATGTCTTCGGCCGCGATCGTCTCCTTGCGGATGCGGCTCTCGGCGAAGGCGACGTCCTCGGAGATCGAGGGATCGAGGTGGTGGCACACCATGAGCATGTCGAGATGCTCGTCGAGCGTGTTCACCGTGTAGGGCCGCGTCGGGTTGGTCGACGACGGGATGACGTTCGGAAGGCCCGCGACCTTGATGATGTCGGGCGCATGGCCGCCGCCGGCGCCTTCGGTGTGGAAGGCGTGGATCGTGCGGCCCTTGAAGGCGGCGATCGTGTCCTCCACGAAGCCGCTCTCGTTCAGCGTGTCGGAGTGCAGCATGGCCTGGACGTCGAAGGCGTCGCAGACGGTGAGGCAGCAGTCGATCGCGGCGGGCGTGGTGCCCCAGTCCTCGTGCAGCTTCAGCGCCGCCGCCCCGCCGCGGATCTGCTCCTCAAGCGCAGACGGCAGCGACGCGTTGCCCTTGCCGGAGAACAGCAGGTTGACGGGGAAGGCCTCGGCGGACTCGATCATCCGCGCCAGATGCCAGGGACCGGGCGTGCAGGTGGTTGCGGTGGTGCCGGTCGCGGGACCCGTGCCTCCGCCGATCATGGTGGTGACGCCGGAGGCGATCGCGTCGTCCACCTGCTGCGGGCAGATGAAGTGAATGTGTGCGTCGATCAGCCCTGCGGTCAGGATTTTGCCCTCGCCCGCGATCACCTCGGTGCCGGGTCCGACGACGATCGTCACGCCCGGCTGCACGTCCGGGTTGCCGGCCTTGCCGATGGCGGCGATGCGGCCGTCCCTCAGGCCGACGTCCGCCTTGATGATCCCGCCATGGTCGACGATCAGCGCGTTGGTGATCACGGTGTCGACCGCCCCTTGCGCCCGGCTCGCCTGCGACTGCCCCATGCCGTCGCGGATGACCTTGCCGCCGCCGAACTTCACCTCCTCGCCATAGGTAGTGAAGTCCTTCTCCACCTCGATGATGAGGTCCGTGTCCGCCAGCCGCAGGCGATCGCCGACAGTCGGGCCGAACATATCGGCATAGGCCGAGCGGGAGATCTTTGCGGGCATGGGATGGGATCTCAGTCGGTGAGGAGGGTGAAGCCGTCGCTTTGGGCGGCGTCGCGGTCGAAAGTGAACGTGGTGGAGCAGCCCGCGGACTGGTTCATCAAGGCGATGAGGTTGTCAGGGAGGTCGCCGCCCTCCTCCTTGGTGCGATGAGCCGCGTCGCGCATGAGGTCCTTGTGGCTGCATATGATCGCGGGATGTTCGGTCAGCTTCCGTAGAACGATCACGAGCCGATCCTCATCGAACCGATAGGCCCGTTTGAGCGTCCAGAGCGTTTCAAGAACGACGATGAGATTCACGAAGACGGGCTCGTCCGCCTCATCCACCAAGCGCGCGGCTCGGGCGGTCTGCGCCTCATCGTCGCCGGTGAAAAGGCGGACGAGAATGTTCGTGTCGACGCTGATCATTCAGCGGCGCGACCGTGCGTCTTCGCCACACCGTAAGACCTGATGCGATCGTCGTCTTCGGTGACCGTTTCGACGATCGCGTCGTCCATCTCCCGGATCGAAAGCGGCGGAACACGCTTCTCGAAGAGCTTGTTCCAACCCCAAGCGGTCTCGGTGATGGCGTGAAAATGCACCTGACCGTCATAGGCAAGAAAGAACTCGACCGGAACGCCCGGCTTGATCTCCAGCCGCTCCCTCAAGTCCTCCGGAAGAACGACGGACCCGTCGGACCGAACCTCAGCTCTGTATGTGGGCATCTGCGGCGCTCGCTGTTCCATTACGCCTAGAGCTTCAACACTATCACAACGGCCCCATGACGTCCGCCCGGAAGCCGAACACCTTCCGGTCGCCGCCATAGGGCACGAGCGTCACCGTGCGGGTCTGCCCGGGCTCGAAACGCACGGCGGTGCCGGCGGCGATGTCGAGGCGCATGCCGTGGGCCTTGGCGCGGTCGAAGGCGAGCCCCGCGTTGGTCTCCGCGAAGTGGTAGTGGCTGCCGACCTGGATCGGCCGGTCGCCCGTGTTCGCGACGTCGAGCGTCACCGTCGGCGCGCCGGCGTTCAGCTCGATGTCGCCGGAGGCGGGAAAAACTTCACCGGGGATCATGACGTTCTCCTCACCGGATCGGTTCGTGGACGGTGACGAGTTTGGTCCCGTCCGGGAACGTCGCCTCCACCTGCACGTCGTGGATCATCTCGGGCACGCCCTCCATCACCTGCTCGCGCGTCAGCACCTTGGCGCCGGCGGCCATCAGCTCGGCGACGGTGCGACCGTCGCGGGCGCCTTCCACCACGAAGTCCGCGATCAGCGCGATCGCCTCGGGGTGGTTCAGCTTGACGCCACGCTCCAGGCGACGGCGGGCGACCACCGCTGCCATGCTGATGAGGAGCTTGTCCTTTTCGCGGGGGGTGAGGTTCATTGGGGCTCCTTCAGAACGCGAAGACGCGGGGCAACGGGCGCCCCGTCAGATGTTCGAGGCACAAAGCGAGGTCGCGCCGGAGCGCCGGCGCCTCGCGCGCGACGAAGCGGGCGACGAGACAGCCGTCGAAGGCGCTGACGCCCGCTTCCGACCGCGCCGTCTCCAGCAACGCACGGACGCCGTCGAGCCGGGCTTCGGCGTCGGGCGCGATCATCACGAGGGTCGCGGCCGCCGTGGCGCCGCCGCCGATCGCGGGTCGCGCCAGCGTGTCGGCCACCGCGCCGTCGAGGGCCAGCGTGTCGGCGAAGACGAGCTTTCCGCCGCGGCGAAGCCGCCAGCGGTCAACGAGCCGGCCGCGGGCGACCGTCTCGTTCCGGGCGGTGCGGCCGAAGACGACGCTCTCGCAGGCGATCAGCGTGGCGTCGGGGTCGACGTCGGCTTCCAGCCGGCGCTCCAGCGACACGCCGTCGAACAGGATGGTCTCCTGCGGCAGCCAGCAGGCGCGCGCGCCCCGCTCCACCTGAAGCCGCGTCTCGACCTCGGCCGCCATGTCGAGGGCGCGATAGACCTTTTCGGCCGCCTGGGTGGTCGCGATCGCCTCACAGTCCGCGCCCCACCGGACCTCGACCGCCAGCCTGTCGCCGCCGGCGATCCCGCCGCCGATGTTCGCGAGCACGGCCGTCGGCGGCGCTCCCGGCTCCGGACGCGGGAACAGCACCCGCAGCGCCCCGGACTGCGCAAGGTCGGCGAGGCGCGTCGCGTCGAACCGGCGCGCGAAGGCGACCGTCGCCGCGCCCTTGGCGCGCTGCCGCATCCCGTCCCGCCGCTGAAGCGCTGTGGTCACGTCTCGTCCGTCCGCGTGCCGTTCGTCGGGATGATGCGTTGCGGCGAAGCGGTTTGCCAAGCGTCGACCGGGCGTTAACCGCGGTTAACGGGCCGTTAACCGTTCAAGACGTATCGTCGTACCATCGCGTGCCGATGAGGATTCGACCATGCCGTCCGCTTATGCGTCCGGCTCCGTCTCCGGAGCCGCCCCCGCCGTCGTCTCGGCGCTGAACCTCGACGACATGCGCGCCTTCCTGCAGCGAAGCCGACCGGCGACCACCGCCGAGGCGCTCCGGCTGCTGCGCGGCGCTTTCCCCGCCGCCCCGCTTCGCCTGCGCGTCGCCGCCTGCGAGGGCTGAGAGCCGGCTTCAGCTGGGATCGGCGTCGGACGTCTCGGCCGCCACAGCGCCCCGGTCCGCCCGTATCAGCCGCTGCTGGTGCAGGAAGGCGAAGGGCAGCGTCGCGAGATAGGCGAGCGTGATCCCGGCGAGCACGAACCAAGGATAGCTCACCAGCAGCGTCACCGCGAGCGCCGCCGCGATCAGCACGGGCGCGACCCAGGTGCGGTCGATCCGGGAGCCGAGCTGCTTGCCCGACCAGGTGGGCAGCGGGCTCACCATCAGGAACGCCACCGCGAGGATATAGACCTCGACCGCCGGCAGCGCGACGGGCACGCGGGGGAACCCCAGGAACTCCAGATAGATCGGCAGCAGCGCGGCGATCGCGCCGGCCGGCGCCGGCACGCCCACGAAGAACTGCCCCGCCCAGGCCGGCTTGTTCGGGTCGTCCAGCGCCACGTTGAAGCGCGCGAGCCGCAGCGCGCAGGCGATGGCGAGGATCAGGCAGGCGATCCAGCCGACATGGCCAAGCCCGTTCAGACCCCAGACATAGAGAATGAGCGCAGGCGCCACCCCGAAGTTGACGAAGTCGATCAGGCTGTCGAGCTCGGCGCCGAAACGCGACGCGCCCTTCAGCAGCCGCGCGAGCCGCCCGTCGACGCCGTCGAGCGCCGCGGCCAGAACGACGAGGTAGACCGCGAGCTCCAGCCGTCCCTCGATCGCCATGCGCACGCCGGTCAGGCCGGCGCAGAGCGCGAGCAGCGTCACGAGATTGGGGATCAGCAAGCGGATCGGCACGCGCCGGAGCCGCGTGAAGGGCGAACGGCGGACGGGGTTGGGAGCGTCCGGATCGATCATCGCGCGTCTCTCGGGTTGGCGGGCGTGCGGCTCAACTCTTGTGGAAGGTCCGCGCGGGCGCGGCGCCCGTCAGGTCGGCGATCACGGTCTCGCCGGCCACCGTGCGCTGACCGACCCCGACCAGCGGCTCGACGCCCTCCGGCAGGTAGTGGTCCACCCGGCTGCCGAAACGGATGAGGCCGAAGCGCTCGCCGGCGCCGATGGTCTCGCCTTCGCGCACGAAGCACACGATGCGGCGCGCCACGAGGCCCGCGATCTGCACCACGCCCAGGGGCCCGTGCGCGCTCTGGATGACGAGCCCGTTGCGCTCGTTGTCCTCGCTCGCCTTGTCGAGGTCGGCGTTGAAGAACTTGCCAGCGGTGTAGGCGACGCGCGTCACGGTCCCAGCGACGGGCGCGCGGTTCACGTGCACGTCGAAGACGTTCATGAAGACGGCGACCCGCGGCAGCGGCGAGGCGCCGAGGCCGAGCTCCGGCGGCGGCACCGCGCGCTTGACGTCGCAGACGACGCCGTCCGCGCCGCTCACCACGAGCCCGTCGCGCATCGGCGTCACGCGGTTGGGGTCGCGGAAGAACAGCGCGCACCAGATAGTCGCGCCGACGCCGATCCATCCCAGCGGCTGCCAGATGAAGAACAGCACAAGGGCGATGGCCGCGAAGATCGCGATGAACGGCCGGCCTTCCCGATGGATCGGGGGCACGGCCTTGCGGATGGATGCTGAGATGTCGTCGATCATGGTCGCGAGGTCTTTAAGCCATCCCGCCGGCCGAACCAAGTGACGCAGGCGTCATCGCGCGCGGCGCGGCGGCCACACCTGCGGCGCGCGATCGCCGCGGCGCCGCGAAAGCGGCCGAGGCGCCGGGCGACTCAGCTATCCTTCGCCCGCCGCCCGCGGGAGCCGCTTCGTTGCATTACGATCAGGACTACGACGCTCGACGACTGGATACGCCGACGCCCGCGATCGTCTGGGGCCTGCTGATGATCGCAGCGCTTGGCGGAGCCGGCGCGGTGATGATCGTCGCCCCGTCGGGATCGAGCCCGACGCGCCTCATCGCCGCGGGCAATTCGGAGTCAGTCGGCCGGCTCGACCGCGAGGTGAAGCGCCTGACCGACGAGCGGGCCGCGCTCGCCGAGCGGCTGGCGCGGCTCGAGCGCGGCGTCGGCGAAATGAAGCTCGCCGCGGCGCGGGCCGCTCTCATGCCGGAGACCACGGGCTCCGTGGCCCGCCCCGCGCCTGTCGCTGGCCATCCCCCGGCGTTCGCCATCGGCCTCGGGCCCGAGACCTCGGTGGAGGCCGTGCGCCGCCGCTGGACCGCGCTGTCCGGCCGCTACCCGGAACTCGCGCGTCTCACGCCGCGGGCGGTGCGCAGCGGTCCCGGCCGCAACGTGGTGGACCTCGTCGCCGGCCCCTTTCCCACGGCGGCGGAGGCCGTCCGCGCCTGCGGCGACCTTGCGGCGGAGGGCGTGCCTTGCGATACGACGCCCTATGACGGCGAACCACTCGATCGCTCCTGACGACCGCCGCCAATGTGGCGGCGCCGCAAAATTCCATCGCCGCCACATTGGACATTGTTCCAAAGTGCAGCATTCTTTAGCCCTTGATCTCGGGTTCGTCGGCTTCTCGGCGGCCGATCAGGCTCGTCAAACGCATCGTCCATGAACCGACGTAGTTTCGTCATCGGCGCCCTCGCCGCCCATCTCCTCGCCACGACTGCGCTTGCGCAGCAGCCGGGGCAGACTCCCCCTCCGCCCCCGCCGCCGAATCTCGACGTCGACGGCGCCCCGTTCAGCCGGGACGCGCTCGACGAACAGGCCCGCCTGCTCGCGACCAAGGCGTTCGAAGCGCCGCGCAATCTGTTGCCGGACGGCTTCGCCGACCTGCCGCAGGACGTGTTCCGGTCGATCCGGATGCGGCCGGACCGGTCGCTCTGGCAGGGCGAGAACCGCGGCTTCGGCATCGACTTGCTGCCGGGCGGGTTTATCTACCGCTCGCCGGTCGGGGTCGGCCTCGTCGAGGACGGCAAGGTCCGCATGCTGCCGAACGAGCCGAGCTGGTTCGACTTCGGCCGCGCGACTCCGCCGCCGGGCGACAGACCGTTTCCGTTCTCCGGCGTCAGCGCCCGCGCGCCGATCGACCGGCCCGAGGAGCTTCGCGAGTTCGCGCTGTTCCAGGGCGCGACGCTGTTCCGGGCGCTCGCCCGCGGCCAGATTTTTGGCACCTCCGCCCGCGGCCTCGCCATCGACACCGGCGAACCGGACGGCGAGGAGTTCCCGCTGTTCCGCACGTTCTGGATCGAGCGGCCGGGCCCGGCTTCGAACAGCCTGGTGGTCTACGCGCTGCTCGACAGCCGCCGCGTGACGGGCTCCTACCGCTTTACGCTGCGCCCGGGCGAGATCACCGTGATCGACGTCGAGTTCACGCTGTTCCCCCGCGAGGAGCTGCGGCACATCGGCGTCGCGCCGATGACGTCGATGTTCTTCTTCGGCCCGAACGACCGCGTCGGCGTCGACGACATCCGCGGCCAGGTGCACCGGGCGGACGGCCTGCAGATCTGGAACGGCGCCGGCGAGTGGGTGTGGCGCCCGCTGTCGAACCCGGCGGACCTGCAGATCAGCGTGTTCGCCGACAAAAACCCGCGCGGCTTCGGCCTGCTGCAGCGCCAGCGCGCCTTCGCGGCCTACAACGACCTCGGCCGCCGCTACGACCGCATGCCGAGCGTCTGGGTGGAGCCGATCGGCGACTGGAACGACGGCCAGTTCCAGCTCACCGAGATCCCGTCCGACGCCGACGTCAACGAGAACATCGTCGTCTACTGGCGGCCGAAGGAGGCGCTGAAGCCCGGCTCGCGCGTCTCCATGGCCTACCGTCTGCACTGGTGCTGGACCCCGCCGGACCGGCCGGGCGGGGCCACGACGGTCGCGACCGTCGTCGGCGCGGCCGGCGGCCGGCGGCGCCGCTTCGTCGTCGACTTCGCCGGCGAATCCGTCGCCGATCCCAACCGCGCCGGCGCCATCCGGCCTATGGTCTCGACCTCCGTCGGCGCCATCCGCGACGTCGTCGGCCGCCCCAATCCCGAGATCAAAGGCTACCGCGTCACCTTCGACCTCGATCCCGGCAACGAGGAGCTCTGTGAGCTCCGGATGGTGCTGGAGACCGACGGCAAGCCGATCAGCGAGACCTGGCTCTACCGATGGACAGCATGAGTTCCGACGACGAACGCGGCGCGCCCGACGCGGCCGTGAACGAGCCGCCGGCCCTGCCGCCCGAGCGCCCGATCGACATGCCGACCCAGCCGCTGAAGTCCTGGTCGAAGGCCGACGTGCGGCCGCTGGCGAACTCCGCCGGTTGGCGCACGCCGGTCGTCAGCCGCCTGTTCGTCGCGACCGCCGCGATCGCCGTCACCGGCCTCGGCGTCTACCAGATGTACAAGGTGGTCGAGGTCGGCGGCGTTACGCTGCTCGAGTGGGCGCTGCTGATTCTGTTCGTGGTGAACTTCGCCTGGATCGCACTCGCCTTCGCGAGCTCGGTCGTCGGCCTGGTCGCCCTGTTCGGCCGCCCCGCGCTTAAGCAGCCGGGCCTGCCCGAGCGCCTGACCGCGCGCACGGCCGTGCTGATGCCGATCTACAACGAACAGCCGAGCCGCGTGTTCGGCGCCGTGGAGGCGGTGTTCGAGGACGTGAAGCGCCTCGGCTTCGCCGACCACTTCGACTACTTCCTGCTGTCCGACACCACCGATCCCGACGTCTGGATCGCGGAGGAGCGCGCCTTCCTGCTGCTGCGCGAGGCGCTGGGGCCGGACGCACGGGTCTACTACCGCCACCGCGCCAAGAACCACCGCCGCAAGGCCGGCAACATCGAGGACTTCGTGACCCGCTGGGGCGGCGGGTACGAGCACATGCTGATCTTCGACGCGGACAGCCTGATGACCGGCCACGCGGTGATCGCGCTCGCCGCCGCGATGGAGGCCGATCCCGACGCCGGCATCATCCAGACGCTGCCGCTGGTCATCAACCGCAACACGCTGTTCGCGCGCCTCCAGCAGTTCGCGAGCCGGGTCTACGGCCCGATCATCGCCTCCGGCATCGCGGTCTGGTACGGCCGCGACGGCAACTACTGGGGCCACAACGCGATCATCCGCATGGAGGCCTTCGCCGGCGGCGCCGGGCTCCCCGACCTGCCGGGCAAGCCGCCCTTCGGCGGGCTGATCATGTCCCACGACTTCGTCGAGGCGGCGCTGATCCGGCGGAAAGGCTGGGCGGTCTACATGCTGCCGCAGCTCGAGGGCTCCTACGAGGAAAGCCCGCCGTCGCTGATCGACGTCGGCCAGCGCGACCGGCGCTGGTGCCAGGGCAACCTGCAGCACTCGGCCCTGCTCGGAACCCGCGGCCTGCACCCGCTGTCGCGCCATCACTTCCTTAACGGCATCTTCTCCTACCTCGCCTCGCCGTTCTGGATGTTCATGCTGCTCTGCGGCATCGCGCTCGCCCTGCAAGCCAACTTCATCCGGCCGGAGTACTTCACCGACGAGTTCTCGCTGTTCCCGGCCTGGCCGCGGTTCGACGCCGAACGCGCCCTCCAGCTGTTCGGCGCGACGATGGCGATCCTGATCGCTCCGAAGCTCTTCGGCCTCGTCATCCACCTGATGGACGAACCCGCCCGGCGCGCCGGCGGCGGCTTCTTCCGCATCGTCGTCTCGTCGCTGATCGAGATCGTGATGTCGTCGCTGTTCGCGCCGATCATGATGCTGGTGCAATCCGGCTCGGTGTTCCAGATCCTGCTCGGCCGCGCCACGGGCTGGAACCCGCAGCGCCGCGACGACGGCTCGATCCCCTTCATCGACATCGTCCGCCGTCATCGCTGGCACACGGCGCTCGGTGTCGTGACCCTGGTGACAGGCGCCGCGATCGCGCCCTCGCTGGTCGCCTGGATGTCGCCGACGATCGCCGGCCTGCTGCTCGCGATCCCGCTGTCCTGGGCCTCCGGCCACCTCGGCGCCGGCCTCGCGCTCAAGCGGCTCGGGCTGATGCTGATCCCGGAGGAGACCAACGTGCCGCCGATCGCGACGGCTGCGAAGGCGAGCGCCAAGCGCCTCGCCGAGGCCGGCGCCGACGAAGGCGACGGCCTCGTCGCGCTCCACGACGATCCCGACTTCTTCCGCGCGCACGAGCGCATGCTGCCGCCCGCGCCCCGCCGCGCCCGCGGCGTGATCGAGCCGGACCGGGTGATGGCGGCCGCGAAGCTCTCCGAGGCTGACCACCTTTCCGAGGCGATCGGCTGGCTGTCGCCCAAGGAGCGCAGCGTGGTGATGCAGGACCGCGCCCTGCTCGACCTGCTCGTGCGCCTTCCCGTCGAGGCGCCCGCCAACGCCTGAGCCGTCGCGCGACGTCGGCGCGGCGCCTTATCCCGGAAGCTTGTCCGGACCGGTCCCGACGCGCTTGCCGCTCAAGGCCTCGAGCTGCAGCAACAGCGCCGAGTGGTCGTAGTTCGAGCCGCCGAGCCCGTCGCGCAGCTCGACGAAGCGGTCGCGCACGTCCTGCAGCAGCGGCAGCGTCACGCCCGCTTCCGCCGCGGCGTCGAGCGCGGTCTCGAGGTCCTTCACCTGCAGCCGCACCGGACCGCCGGGCACGAAGTTGCGCTCGACCATCCTGAGGCCATGCTCCTGCAGGATGCGGCTTTCGGCGAAGCCGCCGCGGATCGCCTCGCGCACGGCGCCGGCGTCGGCTCCGCCCGCGGAGGCCAGCAGCAGCGCCTCCGACACCGCGCCGATCGTCACCGCCACGATCACCTGGTTCGCGAGCTTCGACAGCTGGCCGGCGCCGGACGGCCCGACGCGGATGGCGCGACCCATAGGCGCGAACACCGGCTTGACCACGTCGAAGGTCTCCGCCGCGCCGCCGGCCATGATGGCGAGCGTTCCCTCCGCCGCGCCGCGCGTGCCGCCGGAGACCGGCGCGTCGATATGCCGAAGGCCCATCTCGGCGAGCTTCAGCGCGTGCTCGCGGGCGACCGCCGGCGGGATCGAGCTCATGTCGATCACGACGCCGCCCGGTTTCAGCGCCGCGGCCGCGCCGTCCGGCCCGAACAGCACCTCGCCGACGATCGCGCCGTTCTCCAGCATGGTGACGACGACGTCCGCCTTCGCCGCGGCGTCGGCGGCGGTCGCCGCCACCGTCGCGCCGTCGGCCGCCAGAGCTTCGGCCTTGGCGAGCGTGCGGTTCCAGGCGGTCACCGCGAAGCCCGTCCCCAGCAGGCGGCGCGCCATCGGCGCCCCCATGAGCCCGGTCCCGAGAAAGGCGATCGTCGGAACAGTTGTCATGGCGTCGATCTTTCGTCGCGAGGATGCGGGCCGCGCGGTTATCGCCTCGCGGCCGGCCGGCGCGCAAGAGCGACCTGCGGCCCGTCGCCGCCCCCCGGTTCGCCATCGCGGCCGGATCGGCGATAGTGCCGGCCGCCCACCCTTCCCTTTCCCCACCACGGAACGGAACCATGGACGCCCTTGCCCTGCTCCGCCCCCTCGGCGCTGCAGCCCTCGTCGCCGTCGCGCCTCTGGCGGCCTCCGCCCAGACCAGACCCGCCGAGCCCAGCGGGCGCGTCGAGGAACTGCTCTCGAAGATGACGCTCGAGGAGAAGATCGGGCAGCTGAACATGGTTTCGATCGTGCCCAACGTGGAGCCGGGCTACGACCGGATCGTGAAGGGCATCGCCGCCGGATCGGTCGGCAGCGTCTACAACGTGCACGGCGCGGACGACACGCGCGCGTTCCAGAAGGAGGCGGTGGAGAACTCCCGCCTCAAGATCCCGCTGTTCCTCGCGCTCGACGTCATCCACGGCTACCGCACGATCTTCCCGACGCCCTTGGCGCAGGCCGCGAGCTGGGACCTCGCCGCCATGGAGAAGGCCGAGCGCGTCGCCGCGCGCGAGGCCGCGGCCTCGGGCATCAACATGATCTTCGCCCCCATGCTCGACGTCAGCCGCGATCCGCGCTGGGGCCGCGGCGTGGAGGGGATCGGCGAGAGCGCCTGGCTCGGCGCGCGCATCGCCGAGGCGCGGGTGCGCGGCCTGCAGGGCTCGGACCTGAAGGACCGCGACAGCGTCGTCTCCTGCGCGAAGCATTTCGGCGCCAACGGGGCGGCCGCCGGCGGGCGCGACTACACCGCCTCCGACCTCTCCGACCGCGCGGTGCGCGAGATCTACATGCCGCCGTTCGAGGCCGCCGCGAAGGCCGGCGCGCGCTGCTTCATGGCGGCGCTGAACGCCAACGACGGCGTGCCGAGCGCCGCGAACAGCCACCTGATCGAGGAGGTGCTGCGCCACGACTGGGGCTTCGACGGGATCGTCACCAGCGATTTCCTCGCCGTGAACGAGATCGTCAACCACGGCGTCGCCGCGGACCAGGCGGACGCGTCGCGGATCGCGATCAACGCCGGCACCGACGTCGACATGGAGAGCCAGGCCTATGTGAAGCGCCTGCCGGACCTCGTGCGCTCCAGCGCGGTCCCGCCCGCGCGGCTCGACGAGGCGGTGCGCCGGGTGCTGAAGCTGAAGGACGACCTCGGCCTGTTCGACGACCCCTACCGGGGCGCGACGCCCGAGGGCGAGAAGGCCGCGCTGCTGACCAAGGCCAACCGCGACGCCGCGCAGGACATCGCCGAGAAGTCGCTGGTGCTGCTCAAGAACGAGGGCGAGGTGCTGCCCTTCGCTCGGGATGTGAAGCGCGTCGGGCTGGTCGGCCCGCTGGCCGAGGGCCAGGCCGACACGCTCGGCCCCTGGGCCGCCCGGGGCGTGCCGACCGAGACCTCGACGCTCGCCAAGGGCCTCGCCGAGCGCCTCGGCTCGTCCGCCGAGCTGACCGTGACGGCCGGCGGCTCGACCTTCGGCTCCAGCGACGACGAGGTCGCCGCAGCGGTCGAGACCGCCCGGCGCTCCGACGTCGTGGTGCTCGCCGTCGGCGAGCGCTTCAACCAGTCCGGCGAGGCCGCGAGCCGCGCGGAGCTCGGCCTGCCCGGCGATCAGGAGCGCTTGGTCCGGGCCGTGCTCGCCGTCGGAAAGCCCACCGCCGTCGTGGTGTTCGCCGGCCGTCCGCTCGTGCTGACGGACATCGCCGTGCGGGCGAAGGCGCTGCTCTACGCCTGGCAGCCGGGCACCATGGGCGGCCTCGCCATCGCCCGCACGCTGATGGGCGACGTCGCGCCCGTCGGCCGGCTGCCGATGACCTTCCCCCGCGCCGTCGGCCAGATCCCCACCACCCACGACCAGCGCCCGGGCGGCCGTCCGCCCGAGACGCCGGAGAAACCCTACACCTCGAGCTACTCCGACGAGGGCCACGCCCCGCTCTACGCCTTCGGCTACGGTCTGACCTACACCTCGTTCCACTACGGCCCGCCGAAGCTCGACCGCGACGCGATCAAGGACGGCGAGACCGCGACGGTCTCAGTGTCGATCCGCAACGTCGGCGAGCGGCCGGGCGTCGCCATGGCGCAGCTCTACCTCCGGCCGGAGGTCGCCGCCGTCTCGCAGCCCGCGAAGGTCCTGCGCGGCTTCGGCCGGGTGGAGCTCGCTCCGGGCGAGACCAAGACCGTGACGCTGCCGGTCTCGGTCGCCGACTTTTCCTACTGGCGCACGGCCTCGGACGTCGTCGCGACGCCCGGCCCGATCAGGATCATGACCGGCCCGAACGCCGGCGACACCCAGGACGCGACGCTCGCCTACAAGCCATAATGGCGGCCGCGACCGCCGGTCAGCGCCCGCCGTCATCCCCCCGGCTCGTCCGGGGGATCCACTTGCCCGCGTGCTTATCGAACGGCTGGACGCCCCGGACGAGCCGGGGCATGACGCGGAGGGTGTTAGCGTGACCTGAGCTCTACCCGGCCGCTCCTCAGTGCAGGCGGAACTCGGCCCGCACCGGCTTGAGCTCCGCCGGGCCGATCAGCGCCTTGTGGCCGACGCGGACGGAGTGGAGCATGCCTTCCAGCTCCTTCCGCCACCACTCCAGGAAGCCGCGCAGCACGGGGTAGTTCGGCGCGTGGTCGTACTCCTGCCAGACGTAGGACTGGAGCAGCCCGGGGTGATCCGGCAGCCGGTAGAGGATTTCGGCCGTCGTCAGGCCGTAGCCTTCGAGCTGGCGCGCGAAATCGCTCTTGGTGGTCAGGGGTGAGGCTGGCGCGGCCGGCGCAATCCCGCCCGCTCTGTCGTCGTATCCGCTCATGTCGAACTCCATCGCCGAACGGCGCGGTTTGCCGACGCGCCGTCTCCCACGGAAGAGATTTTGCAAGACGTTACATCCCCATGACAATATCCAAAGGTTAACAATCTGCTAAAACGCAAATACTAGCAGCAAGTGGCGGTGAGTGCTAAGCGCGAATGCTTAAGCATGGGACAAGAGGACATGCGCGAGATCCGGTGGAAGGGGCGGCTCGTATCACGCGGAGCCGCGCCGGAGCGCCGACAGGAAGCGCGCCAGCATCCGCCCCCAGCCCCGAAGCGCTCGCGCCGAGGAGGGCTCTCGAAGGGAGACGTCGCCCCCATGCGCACCGCCTATCTCGCCGTCGCAGCGCTGCTGTGCCTCGCCGCCGCTCCCGCCCGCAGCGCCTGTTTCGACGCCTGTTTCGGATCGAAGGTCGCCGCCGAGTCCGACGACATCGCCGTCAAGGACGCTGCGACCGCCTGCCGTCAGAGCTGCGACGCGGAGTCCCAGACGGCCCTGGACCGGCAGGGCTTCAGCGCGCAGGTGAAGTCCTGCCGCGCTCATCCGATCAGCCTCGAGGAGTTCCGCAAGGTGCGCGGCGCGAGCCCCTCCTATCGGGTTCAGTCCAACGTGTTCCTGTGGGACGTGACGAACCCGTTCCCGGACAAGGTGCTGACCAAGATCGAGGTCTCGACCCAGACCATGGAGCTGAACGACCTCGCCTTCGTCGGCACAGGCCTCGTGCCGCCCTCCTCCACCGCCACCTTCGTGATCCCCGCCTTCTACGAGGGCTACCCCGCCGTTCGGTTTTCGGCGAAGGTCAGCGCCATCTGGGCCTGCGACCTGAAGTGATTTGGCCCCGAACGACCGGGCGACGGACGTTGTAATGACCGAGCTTTTCACCATCGGATACGAAAGCGCGACGCCCTCGTCGCTCGCGGACGCCCTGGTCGAAGCGGGCGTGCAGACGCTGGTCGACGTCCGCGCGGTCGCGAACTCCCGCCGGCCGGGGTTTTCGAAGCGCGCGCTCGCGGCCGAGGTCGAGGAGCGCGGCCTGAGCTATCTGCACCTCCGCGCGCTCGGCACGCCGGCGGACGGCCGCGCGGCCGCCCGCTCCGG
Organism: Methylopila sp. 73B; assembly: GCF_000526315.1. Taxonomy (NCBI): domain Bacteria; kingdom Pseudomonadati; phylum Pseudomonadota; class Alphaproteobacteria; order Hyphomicrobiales; family Methylopilaceae; genus Methylopila; species Methylopila sp. 73B. The sequence continues at coordinate 1,697,904 of NZ_JAFV01000001.1, forward strand.
CCGCCACGCCGAGATGCGCCGCATCTTCGAAGCCCATCTCGTCACCGAGCCCGCCCAGGAGGAGCTCGCCGCCCTCACGGCGCTCGCGGCGACCGGGCGAAAGCTCTGCCTGCTCTGCTTCGAACGCGAGCCCGAGCATTGCCACCGCCTGATGATCGCCGAGCGCGTGGAGCAGCGCCTGCCCGACGTCGAGATTTCCCACATCCACCCGCTAACCGCGGCGTTTCTGGGCAGGTGAGGCGGAGGGGTCAGGCCGCCTCGCCGATGCGCAGCTCCGTCCGGAGACCGATCACGTTCGCCATCGTGTAGAGCGTGTCGAGACTGAACAGATCGATCTTTCCACGCATCAGATCCGAGACGCGCGGCTGCGCGACGCCAAGCCTCTTGGCCGCTTCGGTCTGCGTCCAACGCTTGCGCCGGATGTGCGCCTCGATCGCCCCCATCAGTTCGGCCCGCACCTTCAGGGTCGCGGCCTCGGCGGGGTCGCTCTCGATCGCGTCCCACACGCTGGAAAACCGATAACCGCTCATTCTCAAGCTCCTGCGTCAGCTCGCGATCCCTTTGACCGCTGTGCCTCTACAAATAACATCACACAGGATTTGGCCGAATTGACTGAGATCCGCCAAGGTTTTGTGGAACGGCGTGCATTTATGAGCAATCGACCAGCCGATTAAATTCAATTACTATATCAGATACACATTTATACATATCAATTAAGAGCTCGAGGACCGGTGTAGATAGAATTACATTCATTTTACGCTCCACCTCATCACGTTTTAGAAACTCCTGTTCAAAATATATTGTAGGAAATAAAATGACCCCAGAATTCAGTATCTTAATGATATGTTCCGCACTTGGGAATTTACTTTTTGGAACCGAAAAAATAAAACCATCATCATAATAACTATCAGTCTCGATGGCCCGGATCATCATCAGTCCAGTCAATTCACCGAGATTTATCTGTTCATTTAGGTCGCCATACGGATTTCCGCCAATGCCATTTGGCAGAGCGTTCTGCCGAGATAGGGGCGCCAGCGCCCAATGACGCCCGGATTTGGACAAATCACTAATTGCAAATAGTAGAGTATCTCCGTCTCCATAAGGCTTTAAGGTTTGAATGTAAGTTTTTACATCTTGAGATACATAGCGCAAATCCTTCGACTGAGAGCTCCAGTCTTTGTGCGATCGTGCAAAAGGAAATGCAGGGTCTTTTTTCACAAAATCAGGATGCGTTTTAGACGCAGAAAATACAGCAGCATCGAGGGTCGATTTTAGTTGATTTAGGACGATTTCGACTTCGATAAATATATCGTCGGGTATCTGATCGAATTTTATTTCTATGTCGTAATAATCATTGTATTCGCAATTCAACCTAAAGGGAGATGTGTTGGAATGGGCAAATTCACGAATTCGTCTTTCCAGCTTGCCGATACGGCTCTGTAAATCCGCAAGCTTAACTTGGGAAGCCCTAAAGCTCATTGCGTCCCTTATTGCCGGTCGAGCGAAAGCCCACGGAATCCAATCGGCTTTCGCACGCGTCCTATTTGCGGATTATACAAAAGCTTGTATAATCCGCAACGTAGCGCCCCTCACCCCTCGTATGTCGCCGGCAGCCCGTCGAGGAACCGCGCGGCGTCAGCGCGGATTTCGGCGACGCGCTCCGGGGTCATCCGCGCGAGGTTGCGGTAGGGCATGGCCAGCCGATGGTTGCGCCCGAGCGCCTCTTCGTTCCGGATAAGAAAATCCCAGTACAAATAGTTGAACGGACAGGCATTTTCTCCGGCCTTAGCCTTCACGTCATAGCGGCACGTCTTGCAGTAGTCCGACATCCGGTCGATGTAGGCGCCGGACGCCGCATAGGGTTTTGACGCCAGCATGCCGCCGTCGGCGAACAGCGCCATACCCTGCACGTTCGGCAGCTCCACCCACTCGTAGGCGTCGGCGTAGACCAGCAGGAACCAGTCCTGCACCTCGCGCGGGCGGACGCCGGCGAGCAGCGCGAAGTTGCCGAGCACCATCAGGCGCTGGATGTGGTGGGCGTAGGCGTGGTCGCGGGTGTCGCCGACGCAGTGCGCGAGGCAGTTCAGGTCGGTCTCGGCGGTCCAGTAGAGGTCGGGGAGTTTTCGATCAGCGCCGAGCGCGTTGGTCTCGCGGTACTCCGGCATCTTCAGCCAGTAGACGCCGCGGACATACTCCCGCCAGCCGAGGATCTGGCGGACGAAGCCCTCGACCGCGTTCAGCGGCGCCGCGCGCGCATCATAGGCCGCCACCGCCGCGTCGCAGACCTCGCGCGCCGTCAGCAGCCCGGCGTTGAGGTAAGGCGAGACGACGCCGTGAAACAGGAAGGGCTCGCCGGCCTTCATCGCGTCCTGATAGTCGCCGAAGCGGGGCAGCGCCTCGCCCACGAAGGCGTCGAGCGCCTCCAGCGCCTGCGCGCGCGTCCAGCCCCAGCCGTAGTGGTCGAGCGTCCCGAAATTGCCGGAAAAGCGCGCCTCGACCAGCGCCATCACCTCCCGGACCGCGGCGTCGGGCTCGAAGCGGACGCGGGCGGGCGGCTCCACGCCCTTCGGCAGGCTCTTGCGGTTGTCGGGGTCGTAGTTCCACTGGCCGCCTTCCGGCGCCTCGCCGTCCATCAGCAGGCCGCTCTCCTTCCGCATCTCGCGGTAGAAGAACTCCATCCGCAGCCCCTTGCGGCCGTGCGCCCAGGCCTCGAAGCGTGCGCGCGAGCACAGGAAGCGGTCGTCTTCGCGGATGACGACGTCGGCGTCGAGCTCCTCGCGCCAGTCCTGCATCATCTCGAGCACGCGCCATTCGCCGGGCTCGGTCAGCGTGAGGCGGTCGCAGCCATGGCGCTCGAGCGCGCGCTTGACCTCGCCGCCAAGCGAGCCGGCGTTGCTGGCGTCGTCGAGCGCGACGTAGTCCACGGTCACGCCTTCGCCGCGCAGTTCCTCCGCGAAAGCGCGCATCGCGGCGAACAGGAAGACGAGCTTCTGCTTGTGATGGCCGACGTAGCTCGCCTCCTCCATCACTTCGGCCAGGAGCACGACGTCGACGGCGACGTCGAGGTCTTTCAGCGAGGCGATGCCGCGGGTGAGCTGGTCGGCGAGAAGCAGGCGGAGGGTTTTGGCCACGGGCGACATACGCGCCAATCGCGGCCGTGGTTCGCTCCGGCGCGCTCGGCGTCCGCCGCGGCTCCCTTAAGTGAACGCGACATGCGTTCCACGCTCCGCCGTCGCCCCGGGCTCGTCTCAAGTCTCATAAGCCCGCCGGTGGAGATGGTGCTGAACCAGGCAGGCTTATGGATTCCGGGACTTCGCCCGGAATGACGGCGTGGTTCAATGCGTCGGCGAACCAACTCCCAAACGGAAAGCGGCGGCCTCGCGTCTCCGCGAAACCGCCGCTTTCAGATGTCACCCGCGCCGCGCCCCGATCAGATGTCGTGGCCGCGCTTCTTCATTTCCTGCCGCATGCGGCTCACCACGTCCTGGCTCATCTGCCGGCTCCAGGCGTTGGTCTTCTCGTAGCTCGCCTGCAGCACGGCCGGCAGGATCTGCACCAGCTTCTTGCCCGAGGGCGTGGTGTAGAAGGTCTTGATGTCGGTCAGCTCCTGGTCGGAGAAGCGCTCGGCGTAGACCGTCGCGACGTCGTTGAGCAGCTGCTCGCGGCGCGCCTCGAACTCGGGCTGCAGCGTCTTGATGACCTCGTCGAAATCCTTGGACAGCTCGGGCCGGGTGCGCACGAAGGTGCGCTTCGCCTCGTCCAGGAAAATCGGAATGATGCCGTCAAAGGTCTCAGCGGCGCCGGAGACGTCGATCACCTCCCGCGCCGTCTTGAGTTTCGCCTCCTGCGTTTCGTCGGCCCAGGCCGGCGCGGCGGAGACGGCGAGGGCGAGCCCGGCCGCGGCGCCGATCCGGCGCAGGGCGATGCGAAACGTCATGCGAATCTCCTTGAGGCTTCCGGGATCGAGCGGCCTTGCGGCTCGATCGTGACGACGCCGTTCGCGCTCGCGACGAGCGCGAGGTCGGCGAGGCCGATGAACAGTCCGTGCTCGACCACGCCCGGGATCGCGGCGAGCGCCGCGGCGAGCTCTTCGGGTCGGTCGATGCGGCCGAACTTGCCGTCGACGATGTAATGGCCGCCGTCCGTCACGATCGGGCAGGCGTCTTCCGCCCGGCGCATGTCGATCTCGCCGGAGAGGCCGAGATCGCGCGCGACGCGCTCGACGGCGCGGCGGGTGGTCTCCTTGCCGAACGGCACGACCTCGATCGGAAGCGGGAAGCGGCCCAGCGTCTCGACGAGCTTGGAGTCGTCAGCGATCACGATCATCCGCTTGGAGGCGAAGGCGACGATTTTCTCGCGCAGCAGCGCCGCGCCGCCGCCCTTGATCAGGCGCAGCTGCGGGTCGATCTCGTCCGCGCCGTCCACCGTCAGGTCGAGCTCGGGCTCCTCCTTCAGCGTCGTCAGCGGCACGCCGTAGCGCTCGGCGAGCTCCCGGGTCGACTCGGAGGTCGGCACGCCGACCACGTCGAGGCCCTGGCTCACCTTCTCGCCCAGCAGCTCCACGAACAGCGCGGCCGTGGAGCCGGTGCCGAGGCCGAGCTTCATGCCTGGCCGCACGTGCGCCAGCGCGGCCTCCGCCGCGGCGCGTTTGAAGTCGTCGATGCTCAAGGGGTCCCTGTCCTTTTCAGCCGGCGAAGCCGGCGACGAGCGAAATGGCGTCTGCGCGGACGCCGCGCCGCGGACCGCCGCGGCGCCGGCCTGCGTGCGCTGCGCCGAGGCGCGGCCGCGTGGCCAAGATTACCTTAGAGGTGATGCCGCCTGCGGCGGATTCAATGACGTCGCGCATGCCGTATAGCCGCTCATCGTCCCGCGCATAAAAAGCAGACGCCGGCCGTTCGACTGGCCGCGTCGGCGTATTCGTCCGCCCGGAATGACGTCTTCGTCCCCGGAACGACGGCGGCATACCACACCCGGACGCGGACCGGCCAGACCTGTCGCGGCCCTCAACGCGCAAGCGGCGTGCAGACCACCTGTTCGCCGAGCACGTAACACGAGCTCATGCGGCCGGAGCGGCGGTCCACCCGGAACACGCCGCCCTCGCGGCTGTGGTTGGAGGCGACCAGATCATAGACGCCCGGCTGCTGCGGCCCCGCCCCCTCGCCGGCGGGGAAGCAGAGCGTCACGCCAACGGTGCCGTCCTTCACCGCATACTGGCAGGAGCCCATCTCGCCGGTCGCCCGGTCGACCCGGTACATGCGGTTGAGATCGACCTGCGGGGCGGCGAGGAAGGCGTGGTCGGGCTGAGGGTCGGGCGTCTGGGCCAGCGCCGCGCCTCCGAACAGGACGGTCGCGGCCAGCGCGGCGCTCAGACGGGCGATCGGCATGGGGGCCACCTCGGGGTCAGCGATTCGACCCGGCCGAGGGTAGCAGGACAGGCGCCCGCGCGCGCCGGCTTGCGCCGTGGGGCGCGCGCCCTGTAGAGGCTGACGCGTCCTCCCCCCGCATCGGGATCCGCTCATGTCCGCAGCGCCGCTCACCGTCGTCTTCGACCTCGACGGCACCCTCGTCGAGTCCGCGCCCGACCTCGTCGAGGCGCTGAACGTGGTGATGGCCGCGGAGGGCTGCCCGCCGATCCCGATCGCGGAGGTGCGCGGCATGATGGGCGCCGGCGCCCGCGCGCTCGTCGAGCGCGGCCTGGCCGCCGCCGAGCGCACGCCTGCGAAGGAGCGCGTCGGCGAGCTCTACGCGCTGTTCCTCGAGCACTACGAGGCGCACATCGCCGACAGAAGCCACGTCTTTCCCGGCGTCGACGCCGCGCTCGACCGGCTCGACGCCTCGGGCGCGAAGCTCGCCGTCTGCACCAACAAGCTCGAGCGCTTCGCCGTGAAGCTGATGGGCGAGCTCGGGATCGCGAACCGCTTCGGCGCGATCGTCGGCGGCGACACCTACGGCGTCGCCAAGCCCGACGCCGCCCCGCTGCTCGGCGCGATCGCGCAGGTCGGCGGCGACCCGGCGCGCGCCGTCATGATCGGCGACAGCGGGACAGACGTCGCCGCCGCGAAGGCCGCGGGCGTGCCCTGCGTGGTGCTGAGCTTCGGCTACACCTCCGTCCCCCCGCGCGAGCTCGGCGGCGACGTGGTGATCGACCATTTCGACGAGCTCGACGGCGCGCTGGCGCGGCTCGGCCTCGCCTGAGGTCAGGCGCCCGGCGAGGGCGGGCTCGCCTTGCGGACCCGCGCCCGCTTGATGCCGAGCTTGCGCTCGCGCAGCACCACCGCGACGCCGGAGCCGACCACGATCGCCCCGCCGATCACCATCGGCATGGACGGCAGGTCGCCAAACGCCAGAAAGCCGATCGCGAGCGCCCAGAGGATGGTCGTGTACTCGAACGGCGCGATCAGCGACGCGTCCGCGTGCCGGTAGCCTTCGGTGAGCAGGATCTGCGCGACGCCGCCGACGAGGCCGGTGCCAACCAGTAGCAGCGCCGTCCGCGCGTCGGGCCAGACCCAGCCGAAGGTCAGCGAGACCGTGAGGCCGATCACTGTCGACCAGACGGTGAAATAGAACACGATCGCGCCGGTGCCCTCGCTCTGGGTCAGACGGCGGATCTGGATCATCGCCGCCGCGGTCAGCACCGTGGCGCAGATCGCGAAGGCGGCCCCCACCGCGGTCTCGCTCGCCTGCGCGCCGCCCGTCACCACCGAGGCCAGCGCCCCGGATTCCAGCTGCGGCCAGAGCATAATCACGACGCCCGCGAGCCCGATCGCGACGGCGGTCCAGCGGTGCGCCATCACGCGCTCGCGAAGCAGCACCGCCGCGAAGATGATCGTCATCAGCGGCGAAGCGTAGCCGAGCACGGTCGCGTCCGGCAGCGGCAGGCGGGCGAGGCCCGCGAACATGCAGAACATCGAGCCGACGCCGATCGCGCTGCGCAGCATGTGCCCGAACGGCCGCTTGGTCTTCAGCGTCCTGACCACGTCCCCGCGCCACATCAGCCAGGCCATCAGCGGCGCCAGCGCGAACAGCGAGCGCGCGAACACCACCTGCCCTGTCGGCACGTCCGTGCCGATGGCGCGGACCATCGACGCCATCACCGTGAACAGGAAGGCGGAGAGAAGCTTGAAGCTGACGCCAAGGAGCATGGAACCGCGGGGCCTTGCGCGACGCGCCTGGTGTGGCGCGTCGCCGCGGGCGGGCATACCACGGCGCGTCCCCTCCCCCGGCGGTCAAGCGATGACTTTTGCGCAGGGCAGCATTGCGACGATCGGCGAGCTGGCCGCTCGGGAGCGCGTCTAGCCCGACGTCACGTCCTCGTCGCGCTCGGCTCCTTTCGGCCGCAGCCAGCGGGCGACCAGCCAGCAGACCAGCGCCCAGGACGCGCCCATGCACCAGCCCGCGAGCACGTCGGTCGGATAATGCACGCCGAGATAGACGCGGCTTACGCCGATCACGAGCGTCAGTGCGACCGCCACGCCGAAGATGAAACCGCGCACGCTCCGGCGCTTCTCGGTGCGGGCGAGCAGCACGCCGAGCGTGAGGTAGGTCGCGGCCGAGAGCATGGCGTGGCCGCTGGGGAAGCTCGCGGAGGAGACGTTCACCAGATGGTCGACGAGCTCGGGCCGCGGGCGGGCGAAGCCCATCTTGAGCACGGAGCTGAGCACGGAGCCGCCGGCGACCGAGGCCAGCACCAGCCACGCCGCGCCCGTCCGCGCGGTGATGAAGAGATAAACCACGACAAGAGTGGTCAGCAGCGCCAGCACCGTCCAGCCGCCCAAGCTGGTGACGTCGATCATCGCCGCCTCGAGCCACCACGGCCCGATCGGCCGCGCCGGGTCGTCCGCCTGCCGCAGGGCGAGCAGGATCGACTCGTCGAAGGCGCGGGTCTGGCCCTCCGCCATCTCGTCCGCGATCTGGGTGAACGCGAAGGCCATGCCCGACGCCACCAGGAAGGCGATGAGCGTGTTGAACTCCGGCATGCGCCAGGCGGGCGTGTAGCGGCGAAGCGTGGAGAGCGACTTGAGGTCCAAGGGAGATCCCGGCGGCTGGATGCGGACGTCGTGCGAGATAGAGCGGGAGCTTCGGATTTCGAACGGAGGTTCGGTCGCCGGAAGGCTTCCCGCGAAGGCTTCGCGCAAGAGCGAGACCGGGTCGTCGCCGAACGGGCTCCTCCTTCCCCTCCCCCTTGCGGGGAGGGGCACCAACGGGATCAGCTCATGCCTTCCGCGACGACCCTAACGCCCGCCCCGCGCCATGCGGACGGCCGCGTCCATGTCGCGGCGGCGGGCGGCGCGGCGGGCGAGAGCTTCGGCGTCGGAGCCCCAGAGCTCGACGTTCCAGTCCTCGTCCACATGCGCCGCCGCCCAGGCGTCGTCGACCGACAGCCGCCCGCGGTGAACGGCGAGGGCGATCAGGGCGGAGCCCGTGAGCGTGGTGACCACGCTGAGCCCCGCCAGCACGAAGACGTCCTCGCGCGGCACGGCGCGGTCCACGGCTTCGAGCGCCTCGTCGCTCTGCTCCACGTACATCACGCCCTCCGCCAGCACGAAGCGGGCGCCAAGCTCATCGCGGGCGAAGGCCAGCACCGGGTCCCAATGCGCGCTCTGCTTGGCCACGAGCCGATCGGGCGCGTCCGCGCGGTAGCACACGAGGTCGCTTCCGGCGTATTTGACGATCTCCGCGGCGACGGCCTCGCGTTCGCCGGCGACGCCGTCGATGGCGGCGTTGGCGAGCCGGGTGAGCGGCATGGTGGCGGGGTCGATCGTCTCGCCCTGCGCCGCCCATTCGGCGGCGACCTCTTCGGCGAGCGCGCGATCCGCGAAGGCGAGCGGCGAGCGGCCGGGCGTGCGCGTGGTCTTGCCGTCGAGCGCGATCGCCCAGAGCCCTTCGCGCTCGACTGCTTCCGCCGTCTTGTAGAACCGCTTCGGCAGAGCCGGGCGGCCGAAGGCGTCGGCGCCGGCGCTCATTCCGCGGCCTCCGGCGCACGAACCTCCGGCGGGCCGAAACCCAGCGCGGCGTCCAGTTCGTCGAAGCTCGAGATCACCCGCTCGGCGCCCGAGGCGAGCAGCCGATCCGCGGGGTGGTAGCCCCAGGCCACGCCGATCGCCCGCGCGCCCGCCGAGCGCGCCATCATCATGTCGAAGGTGGTGTCGCCGATCATGACCATGTCCTCGGCCGGCACGCCGGCCTCGGCCGCGGCCTGCAGGAGCATGGCCGGGTGCGGCTTCGACGGCGCGTCGTCCGCGCACTGGGTCGCCGAGAACAGGTCGCGCACCCCGAAGGTGTCGAGGAAGCGGTTGACCCCGCGGCGGGAATTGCCCGTGGCGATCCCAAGCAGCACGCCTTCGCGCGCGGCCAGGGCCTTCAGGATGTCGAGCGCGCCGTCGTAGAGCGGGTCGGCCTCCGGAGCGGCCTTCCGCCGGGCGTTGAAGCTCTGCTTGAAGGCGAGGCCGATGGCGTCGATGGGATGGTCCGGCCGTTCGAGGCTGATCGCCTCCACCGCCTCGCGCACCGAGAGCCCGACGACCGCCAGCACCCGCTCGCGCGACGGCGGCTCGAGACCGTTGAGCTGGTAGGCCTCGGCCATGGACGCGACGATGGCGTGCTGGCTGTCGAGCAGCGTGCCGTCCACGTCGAATACGACGAGCATGAGCGAACTCCCGTGATCGACGTGGACTAAGACGCGCGCGCGGGCCGCGCAAGAGCGCCCCTCCCTGCCGCGACCCTGCGCGCTATCTCGCGTCCACGATTTCAGGGGATCCGAATGACCGAAACTCAGCCGACCGACCCTGCGCAGGAGCGCGACGCCAAGCTTGTCGGGCGGCTGCCGCTGGCGTTCCACGACGACGACCCGAACGCCGAGAAGGCGCTGCACGAGGACATTTCGGCGATCGTCGCCATGGGCGACGGCGAAAGCCTGTGGGTCGGCGTTGACGAGGGCGCGTCGCTCGAGCGGCTGGTCGCCCGGCGCGATCCCGACGGCGTGGTCATCGGCTACGGCGGGCACGTGCGCTTCGACCTTCACGATTTCTTCGACTTCCCCTCCGGCGAAAGCGAGGAGGCGGACGTCGAGGGCCTGTCGATCGCGGACGGCTATCTCTGGGTCGTCGGGTCCCACAGCCTCAAGCGCAAGAAGCCGAAGCACGGCGATCATCCCAACGAGGCGCTGGAGCAGCTGACGAAGGTCCAGCGCGAGGCGAACCGCTTCCTGATCGGGCGCATTCCGATCGCCGCGGGCGACCGGCCGGGCGCGCCAACGCTGACGGCCAAGGCGGCTGCGCTCGACGGCGGCAAGCGCAAGCGCCGCTCGGGCGCGCTGCCGATGGGGCGCACGCACAGCCCGCTCTCGAAGCTGCTCGCGAAGGACGTGCACCTCGGACCCTTCCTCTCGATCCCGTCGAAGGACAACGGTTTCGACGTCGAGGGCCTCGCGGTGCTGGGCGAGCGGGTGTTCCTGGGCCTCCGCGGCCCCGTGCTGCGGGGCTGGGCGATCGTGCTCGAGCTGCGGATCGTCGCGACCCGCAAGGGACGGCTGAAGCTGAAGCCCGTCGACGACGACGCCGCGCTCTACCGCAAGCACTTCCTCGACCTTGACGGCCTCGGCGTGCGGTCGCTGCTGGTGCAGGGGAACGACATGCTGCTGCTGACGGGGCCGACGATGGACCTCGACGGCCCGGTGCGGCTGCACCGCTGGCGGAACGCGCTGCTCGCCCACGACAGCTCGGTCATCCCGCGGGAGGAGGTCGCGCCGATCCTCGACCTGCCGTTCGGCGAGGGCGTGGACCACGCCGAGGGCGCGACGATCTTCGCCCTCAGGCCGGGCGCGAAGCCGACGCTGGTCGTCGCCTACGACAGCCCCTCCCCCGCCCGCGTGCTGCCGAGCGGCCAGGGCGCGCTGGCGGACGTGTTCGAGCTGCCGGACATGGCCTGAGCCGAAGCGAACCTACGCGAAGCGGCGCAGACGCGCCGAAGCGCCAGCGTATGCGCCCGCAGAGCCGAAGGCGGTCGGGGGCGACGCGACGGTGTGGCGCGCCAAGTCACAAGAACCAAGAGAGCGGCCGCGGATAATAACAGCGCGCAACCCATGGATGCGGGACGTCGCGATCGACTAAACCACACCCTTCTGAGATGAAAATAATCCGCCTTGTGTCGTTGTTCGGTCGCTGATGAGACAAGCGACCAACGGATCGCAGTTTCAAGCCTCCCGTACGTCTTGAAATCCACCGTCGACTGCGTCATTTCACACATTGTCTATCGACAACATATGAGTTTTTCATAAGGAGACGATCGATGCTGCAAGACGATGGGTTGCCGCTCACGTCCTATGGCGCGGAGGGATATTACGGCTTCATGGGTCCCGACGCCGGGTATCCGGTCGCGACCGACTCCGGCGGGTTCGACTGGCAAGTCCTGGTCGAGGGGATCGACGCGACCGGACGGCAACAGGCCTTCGATCCGCTGCACGCCGAGGACATGATCCCCGGGATGGTTTCGTCGGTGATCTTCGCGATCGATCTGCCGGGCGCGTCCTATGAGGCGCCGACCGGCTCCTTCGATTTCGGCGGCGGCGGGGGCGGCGGAGCGGCCGGTTCAATGGGCGGCGGCGGCTCAGTCGGCATCGTGACGGTCGGCCCGATCGAGACGGTGTCCGTCGAGACGGAAGCCGAGTGAACGCATCGCTCGAGCGGTTTCGGGCCTCGTTGACGCAGTGAACCCCGCCGTCATTCCGGGCGAAGTCCCGAAACCCATAAGCCCGCAGGCGGAGACCACTCTCGCGGGCTTAAGGGCCCCGGGACAAGCGCGGGGCGACGGCGGAGCGTGAAACGCCGTCCGCGTTCATCTGACCCGAAACGGCTCCAGCCTTTTGCGAACGGCCGCCTTCGGGCGGCCGTTTTCGTGACGAGCTCAGTCTTCCGGCGCGTCGATGATCGGGTCGTACTCGCTGGCGTCGAAGCCGAGCAGGTTCCAGGACTGCTGCATGTGCGGGGGCAGCGGGGCCGAGACGTCCAGCATGTCGCCGCTCGGCAGCGGGATCACCAGCCGGCGGGCGAGCAGGTGCAGCCGGTTCTGGATGCCGCCCGGCAGCTCCCAGTTCTCGATGTTGAAGTACTTCGGGTCGCCGACGATCGGGTGCCCGATGTGGGCGCAGTGCGCGCGGAGCTGGTGCGTGCGGCCGGTGACCGGCTTCAGCGACAGCCAGGCCATCTTCTGCCCGACCTGGTCGACGACGGCGTAGTAGGTCAGCGCGTGGCTCGCGCCCGCGTCGCCGTGCGAGGCGACCTGCATGCGCTCGCCCTCGGGGCCGTCGCCCTCGCCCTTGGCGAGGTAGGTCGAGATGCGGCCCTGCTTCACCCGCGGCACGCCGGGCGCGAGCGCCCAGTAGACCTTGCGGGCGGCGCGGGAGCGGAAGGTGCGCGCGAGCTCGGAGGCGGCAAGCCGGGTCTTCGCCGTCACCAGCACGCCGGCCGTGTCCTTGTCGATACGGTGGACGAGGCGCGGCTTCTGGCCGGAGCGGTCGGTGAGCGCCGCCAGCATGCCGTCGACATGCCGCACGGTGCCGGAGCCGCCCTGGACGGCGAGGCCGAACGGCTTGTTCAACACCAGCACCTCCCGGTCCTCGTAGAGCGTGATCGACCGCAGGAACTCGGCGTCCTTGTCGCTTGCGCTCGGCTTGCGGACGGCGGGCGCGGCCACGCCCTCCTCGTCCTCGGCGCCTTCGCTCTCGTCCTTCAGCGGCGGCACCCGTACTACCATGCCGGCGGAGAGCCGCGTCGCCGTCTTGGCGCGGGCGCCGTCGACCCGGATCTGGCCGGTCCGGCAGAGCTTCTGCAGATGGCCGAAGGCGAGCGCCGGAAAGCGCTCCTTGAACCAGCGGTCGAGCCTCAGGCCCTCCTCCGCGTCGCGCACCGGGATCGCCTGCACGCCCGCGGCCTTGCCCGGCAGCGCCGGCAGGACCCGGGAGGCGAGCTCGACGCTCTTCTCGACCAACGTCCTATGCGCGGCGGGCTTCGCCGCGGCCTTGGGCGCCGGCTTGCCCGCGGACGCGGATCCCGGCTTGCGGAAGGCCGCGCTCGCGGCGCTGCGCTGGGCCGCGCGGGTCGGCTTGCCGTCGGGCCGCTTTCCCGGCGCCGCGGGTCGGCGGGAGCCTGAGGTGGATTTCGGCCCCCGGGGGGTGCGTTGCGCCATGGGATCAGCTTTCAGTGTCGGATTAACCGGAATGGAAACCCCGGGTTAACCCAGCGTTGCGCTTGGATTAACCCAGCGCGCGCCCGAGCGCGAGGCCCCCGACGAGGGCGGCGATCGAAACGACGACCGACACGACGACGTAGACCGCCGCCGCCGTCCCCTCGCCGCGCTCCCAGAGCGACACCGCGTCGAGCGAAAAGGCCGAGAAGGTGGTGAACCCGCCGAGCACGCCGGTCATCAGAAACAACCTCGCCTCGCTTGACCCGCCGCGCAGCGTCAGCAGCGCCGCGAGCAGCCCCATCACGAACCCGCCGACGACGTTGACCGTCAGCGTCCCCCAGGGAAAGCCGGGACCGAAAGCCTTGACAGACCAGAGATTTACGCCGTAGCGCGCAAGGGAGCCGAGGGCGCCGCCGAGGGCGACGAGGAGGGCCGGGATCATGGTTTGGTCCGGGTTAACGGATGGCGAGCGGCGTGGAAGACGCCGAGGATATCGACGTAGTCCTGTCTCACGCGATAGACGACGATATAAGGCAGACGAGGAACCACGAGCTCGTAAGAGCCTCGCCGACGGCCGCGCCGCGCGCTTCTTGGGAACGCCTCAAGCCTTGAGACGACCTGCCCAATACGGCCGAGGACAAGGCCGGCCGCGATTGGATCATCTTGAGCGATGTGGTCGCCGATCGCCCGAAGATGATCGCGAGCGCGCTCAGTGTAGCGGACAATCACCGCCGGTAGCGCGCGAAGAACGTCTCCATCTCTTCTCGGGAGACATAGGGCCCATCTTCGGCGAGCGCCTGATCCACCTCCGCAAGTTGCTGTTCGGTCAACTGAAGATCGCCGGAAAGCTCGGCGTCTGCCGCGTCGATCAGCATGCGCGCGATCTCGTTCTGCCGATCCTCGGGCAGATCGGCGAGGCGCCTAACGGCATCGGCCATCAATCTGGTCAGGGGCTTTTCGGCGATCTTTCCCGGTTCGACGCCCATTTTCCTGATCCTGCTGGCATGGGAACCCGATGATCCTAGCACATCGGCCGTTCTCGGCGCCTCACCCCCGCTCCGCCCTCAGCTTCGCCCAGTAGTCCAGCCGCTTCCTGAGCTCGCGCTCGAAGCCGCGGTCCGGCGGGTCGTAGAAGGCGCGGCGGCCCATGGCCTCGGGGAAGTAGTCCTGCCCCGAGAAGGCGTCTGGCGCGTCGTGGTCGTAGGCGTAGCCGGAGCCGTAGCCCTCGGATTTCATCAGCTTCGTCGGCGCGTTCAGGATGTGCTTCGGCGGAACCAGCGACCCGTGCTCCTTCGCCGCCGCCCGCGCCCGCTTGTAGGCGACATAGACTGCGTTCGACTTTGGCGCGGTCGCGAGATGCACCACGCATTCAGCCAGCGCCAGCTCCCCCTCCGGCGTGCCGAGCTGCTCGTAGGCGTCGCGGGCTGCGATCGCGATGACGAGCGCCTGGGGGTCGGCGAGGCCGATGTCCTCGGAGGCCATGCGGATCAGCCGGCGGGCGAGGTAGAGCGGGTCTTCGCCGGCGTCGAGCATGCGTGCAAGCCAGTAAAGCGCCGCGTCCGCATCCGACCCGCGAACCGATTTGTGCAGCGCGGAGATGAGGTTGTAATGGCCGTCAGAGGACTTGTCGTAGATCGGCGCCCGGCGCTGGACGACGTCCTGCACGCGCATCGCGTCGAAGATCTCGCCCGGACGGGCCGCGCGCCAGATCTCCTCCGCCAGCGTCAGCGAGGCGCGGCCGTCGCCGTCCGCCATCCGGATCAGCGCCGCGCGGGCCTCGTCGTCGAGCGGCAGCGGGCGTTCCTCGATCGCCTCCGCCCGCGCGAGCAACCCCTCGATCGCAACTGAATCGAGCGACTTGAACACCAGCACCCGCGCCCGCGACAGCAGCGCGGCGTTGAGCGCGAAGGAGGGATTCTCGGTGGTCGCTCCGACGAGCGTGACCGTCCCGTCCTCCATCACGGGAAGGAAGCTGTCCTGCTGCGCCTTGTTGAAGCGGTGGATCTCGTCGACGAAGAGCAGCGTGCCCTGCCCCATCGCGCGCCGCCCGCGCGCGGCGTCGAACACCTTCTTGAGGTCCGCGACGCCGGTGAAGATCGCCGAGATCGGCTCGAAGGCGAGGTTGGTGGCGTTGGCGAGCAGCCGGCCGACGGTGGTCTTGCCCGTGCCCGGGGGCCCCCAGAAGATCAGGCTGCCGAGCGACCCCGCAGCCACCAGACGGCCGAGCGCGCCGTCGGGGCCGAGGAGATGATCCTGCCCGATGACCTCCTCAAGCGCCTGCGGCCGCAGACGGTCCGCCAGCGGCCGCGGAGCCTCGCGCTCGAGACCCGCCGCCTCGAACAGGTTCGCCACGCCCATCAGCCTCCGAAAACGCTCGTGAAGGTGCGTCCGCCGCGCTCGATCGTCACCTTCCAGTATCTTGGGTTGGTGACGGCGATCCGCGCGAGCTCCGCCGAGGACGCGATCTTCTGGTCGTTCACCTCGCGCACAAGATCGCCTTTCTGGAAGCCGAGCTGCTGCGCCGCCGAGCCGTCGGCTGCATCCGTCACCACGACGCCGCGCATGCCGTCATCGAGCGACATCTCCTCGGTGAGCGCCGGCGACAGGTTCGCCACCGTCGCGCCCGCGAAGGGCGAATAGCCCCGGATCAGCCTCGGGTCGCGCGCCGGCGTCTCGGGCGCCGCCGCGAGCGCGATCTTCACCTTGCGCTCCTTCGAACCGCGCGAGAGCGTGACCTCCGCCTCCCCGCCGAGAGGCCGGGTCGCGAAGCGGTAGGAGAAGGCCTCGACGTCGTCGATCGGACGACCGTCGAGCGCGGTGATCACGTCGCCGCTCTGGACGCCCGCGTTCGCCGCCGGCGAGCCACCGGACACGTTAGCTACGAGCGCGCCGACAGGTCGCTTGAAACCGAGGCTGTCGGCGATCTCCGGGGTGATCGCCTGCAACGACGCGCCGAACCAGGGCCGCGCCACCGCCTTTGCGCCCGAGCGCGCCGAAGAGAGAACGACGCGCACCATGTTGGACGGAATGGCGAAGCCGATGCCGACCGAGCCGCCCGACTGGGAGAAGATCGCCGTGTTGATGCCGATCAGCGCGCCGTCCATGTCGACCAGCGCGCCGCCGGAGTTGCCGGGGTTGATGGCGGCGTCGGTCTGGATGAAGGACTGATAGGCGCCGTCGCCCACCTGGCTGCGCGCCAGCGCCGAGACGATGCCCGAGGTGACCGTCTGGCCGACGCCGAAGGGGTTGCCGACCGCAAGCGTCAGGTCGCCCACCTGCAGCGCGTCGGAGTCGGCGAGGGTGAGCGTCGGGAAGGTTTCGGAGCCGTCGCCGATCTTCAGCACGACCAGGTCAGTCCGCTGATCCTTCAACAGGATCTTGGCTTCGAACTCGCGCTTGTCGGACAGCGCGACCCGCACCTCCGTCATGCCTTCGACCACATGGTTGTTGGTGACCACGAGACCGTCCGCGCCGACGATGACGCCGGAGCCCAGCGACCGGGCCACCCGCTCCCGCGGCACCCCGCGGCCGCCGCCGAAGAACTGGCGGAAGAACGGATCGTCCGACAGCGCGCTGCGCCGCTGCTCGGTGCGCGAGGCGTAGATGTTCACCACCGCCGGCGTCACATGCCCGACCACCGGCGCGTAGGAGAGCTTGATCTCCGCACGGTTCTCCGGCGCGCGCCTGTCCTGCGCCTCCGCAGGCGCAAGGCAGGCGGCGAGCAGGGCGGGAACGAGGAGCAGGCGCGTCAGCGGCATGGGGGGCTCGAGCGGTCGTTGCGGGACGGAGCCTGACATAGTGCTCTTCGCCCGAAGGCGGAAGTTCGGCTGCGGCTTCAACCCGATTGCTGAAACCGCGAACGCAAAGAGGGCGACCGTCGCCGGCCGCCCTCTTCAGGTCTCTCAATCGCGCTCGGCCGATCAGGCCGCGGCGCTCTCCGCCTCGGCGCGGGCCCGGTCGGACTTGCCCTTGGCGTCCACGTCGCGGTCGACGAACTCGATCACGGCGACCGGCGCATTGTCGCCGTGCCGGAAGCCGGCCTTCAGGATGCGCAGGTAGCCGCCGTTGCGCGCGCTGTAGCGCGGGCCGATCGTCTCGAACAGCTTGCGCACCGTCGGGATGTGACGGAGCTCGGCGATCGCCTGGCGACGGGCGTGCAGGTCGCCCCGCTTGGCGAGCGTCACCAGCTTCTCGACGACCGGACGCAGGTCCTTCGCCTTGGGCAGGGTGGTGACGATCTGCTCGTGCTCGATCAGCGACAGCGCAAGGTTGGCGAACATCGCCTTGCGGTGGCTCTGCAGCCGGTTGAAGCGGCGACCCCGCTTGCCGTGCATGGACATGACTTCTTCTCCTTCAGGCCCGCGCCTCTAGAGGCTGACGAGGCCGAACCCTCAGTAGTGTTCTTCGAAACGCTTGGCGAGCTCGTCGATGTTGTCCGGCGGCCAGCCGCCGACTTCCATGCCGAGATGGAGACCCATCTGCGCCAGCACTTCCTTGATCTCGTTCAACGACTTGCGGCCGAAGTTCGGGGTCCGGAGCATCTCGGCCTCGGTCTTCTGGATCAGGTCGCCGATGTAGACGATGTTGTCGTTCTTCAGGCAGTTCGCCGAACGGACCGACAGCTCCAGCTCGTCGACCTTCTTGAGCAGCGCCGGGTTGAAGGCGAGCTCCGGGATCGCGGACTGGACGCTTTCCTTCTTCGGCTCCTCGAAGTTGACGAACACCTCGAGCTGGTCCTGGAGGATGCGGGCGGCGTAGGCCACCGCGTCGTCCGGCGAGATCGAGCCGTTGGTCTCGACGGTCAGCGTCAGCTTGTCGTAGTCGAGGATCTGGCCTTCGCGCGTATTCTCGACGCGGTAGGAGACCTTCTTCACGGGCGAGTACAGGCTGTCGACCGGGATCAGGCCGATCGGCGCATCCTCAGGGCGGTTGCGGTCCGCGGGGACGTAGCCCTTGCCGGTGTCGACGGTGAACTCCATGCGGATCTCGGCGCCCTCGTCGAGGGTGCAGAGCGCCAGCTCCGGGTTCAGGATCTGGACGTCGCCGACGACCTGGATGTCGCCCGCCACGACCTGACCGGGGCCCTGCTTGCGCAGGACCATGCGCTTCGGACCCTCGCCCTGCATCTTGATAGCGATGTCCTTGATGTTCAGGACGATGTCCGTCACGTCCTCACGGACGCCCGGGATCGACGAGAACTCGTGGAGAACGCCGTCGATGTGCACCGAGGTCACCGCCGCGCCCTGGAGCGACGACAGCAGGATGCGGCGCAGCGCGTTGCCGAGCGTGAGGCCGAACCCACGCTCGAGCGGCTCCGCGACCATCGTCGCAGAGCGCTTGCCGTCGCCCCCGGGGGCGACCTCAAGCTTGTTCGGCTTGATCAGGTCTTGCCAATTCTTCTGGATCACGACTGCACCCTTCGTCAGTCAAACGCGGAGATCCGCTACTCTCCGCGTCGGCCGGCCCCGATGGGCCACGCCTCGAAACGAACATGCGCCCCGCGGAACGGGGCGCAGGCGACGACAAGCGCGTCAGACGCGACGACGCTTCCGCGGCCGGCAACCGTTGTGCGGGATCGGCGTCACGTCGCGGATCGACGTCACCATGAAGCCGGCGGCCTGGAGCGCGCGGAGAGCCGACTCGCGCCCGGAACCCGGACCCGACACTTCGACTTCGAGCGTGCGCATGCCGTGCTCGGCGGCCTTCTTCGCCGCGTCCTCGGCCGCGACCTGCGCGGCGTAGGGGGTCGACTTGCGCGAGCCCTTGAAGCCCTGCGCGCCGGCGGACGACCAGGACACAGTGTTGCCCTGCGCGTCGGTGATCGTGATCATCGTGTTGTTGAACGTCGCGTTCACGTGGGCGACGCCCGACGCGATGTTCTTGCGCTCGCGGCGGCGAATGCGCTGGGCTTCCTTGGCCATGTGGCTCTCTGTCCTTCAAGCGCGCCCGTCGTTCCAGGCGCTCGGGAGATATTCATCATCCCGGAACGAGACCCGGGATCGTGCGTCAAACGTCCTCTCGCGAGAACGATCCCGGACGCTGCGCGCCCGGGATCCACGCGGCGAAACCGCCGCGCGAAAATTACTTCTTCTTGCCGGCGATCGGCTTCGCCTTGCCCTTGCGGGTGCGGGCGTTGGTGTGCGTGCGCTGGCCGTGAACCGGCAGGCCGCGACGATGCCGCAGGCCGCGGTAGCAGCCGAGATCCATCAGACGCTTGATGTTCATCGCGACTTCGCGGCGCAGGTCGCCTTCCACGATGTAGTCGCGGTCGATGGTCTCGCGAATCTGGATGACTTCGGCGTCGGTCAGCTGATTGACGCGACGCTCGGCCGGAATGGCGACCTTCTCGCAGATCTCGGTCGCCTTCTGGGAGCCGATTCCGTGAATGTACTGAAGCGCGATGATCACGCGCTTGTTCGTCGGGATGTTGACGCCGGCAATACGTGCCACGTGTACTCTCCATGTGTCCGGCGATGACGCCAGTGATGAGCGCGCGTCCGGTGGAGGCCGGCCCATGCGCGCGAACGACCGCAGGACGAAACGACGAGGCCTGAAAGCCTCGCGCCCTCTCCTGCTATCGGTGAGGGGTTGCGCGTAGCGCCTTGCGGCGCTCGCGTCAAGTTCTTTCCAAAAGATAACCGGCCTTACGACGCCGTGGCCCGCGCGTCGGCGAGCAGACCGTCGATCTCTCGCGTTACGGTCCCGATCGGCGCCATGCCGTCCACGGACGCGTAAACGCCACGCTGCTTGTAGAAAGGCTTCAGCTGCGCGGTCACGTTCCGATAGTCCGCGATGCGCTTCCGCACGACGTCGGGCGCGTCGTCGCTGCGGGTCGGCTTGCCGGCGGCCGCGGCCTCGCGGGCGCGGCGCTCGACGCGCTCCAGAAGCGCTTCCTCGTCGACCGACAGCTCGATGACCTGGTTCAGCTTCAGGCCCTTGGCCTCGAGCATGGCCTCGAGCGCTTCGGCCTGCTTCAGCGTGCGGGGAAAGCCATCCAGGATGAAACCGTTCCGCGCGTCCGGCTCGTCGATGCGGTCCGCCACGATCTGCACCACGACCTCGTCCGGCACCAGCTCGCCGCGGGCCATCAGGTCCTTGGCCTTGAGTCCGACCGGCGTGCCGGCGGCGACGGCCGCGCGCAGCATGTCGCCCGTGGAAAGCTGCACGATGCTGTGCGCTTCGACCAGACGCTCGGACTGCGTACCTTTGCCGGCGCCGGGGGGGCCGAGCAGAATCAGTCTCATCGACGCTTTCCTTTGAGCCTGGCCTTCTTGATGAGGCCCTCGTATTGCGCAGCGTACAGGTGACCCTGCACCTGCGCCACCGTGTCCATGGTGACCGAAACCACGATCAAGAGCGAGGTGCCGCCGAAGTAGAACGGCACTGCCGCGTATGAGATCAGGATCTCCGGGATCAGGCAAACCGCGGCGATGTAGGCTGCGCCGACGACGGTGATGCGCGTCAGCACATAGTCGATGTACTCAGCCGTACGCTCGCCCGGACGGATGCCGGGAATGAAACCGCCGTACTTCTTGAGATTGTCGGCGGTCTCGTTCGGATTGAACACGATCGCGGTGTAGAAAAAGCAGAAGAAGACGATCAGCCCGACGTACATGACCATGTAGAGCGGCCGGCCATGGGCCAGATAAGTCGTCATGGTCGTGAGCCAGCCCGACCCGCCGCTGGCGGCCGCGAAGTTCGCGATCGTCGTCGGCAGCAGCAGCAGCGACGAGGCGAAGATCGGCGGGATTACGCCGGCGGTGTTGAGCTTCAGCGGGAGATGCGAGCTTTCGCCGCCGGTCATCCGGTTCTGCGACACCTGCCGCTTCGGATACTGGATCAGCAGCCGCCGCTGGGCGCGCTCCATGTAGACGATCAGCGCGATGACGGCGATCGCCATGACCACGACGCCGAGGATCAGCGCGGTCGAGATCGCGCCCTGGCGGCTGAGCTCGAGCGTGCCCGCGATCGCCGCCGGGAGCTCCGCCACGATGCCGGCGAAGATGATCAGCGAGATGCCGTTGCCGATGCCGCGGGCGGTAATCTGTTCGCCCAGCCACATCAGGAACATCGTGCCGCCGGTCAGGGTGATGACAGTGGAGATGCGGAAGAACAGGCCGGGGTCCACGACGACGTTCGCCTGGCCCTCGAGCCCGACGGAGATGCCGTAGGCCTGGACGGTCGCAAGCAGCACGGTGCCGTAGCGCGTGTACTGGTTGATGATCTTGCGGCCCGCCTCGCCCTCCTTCTTGAGGGCTTCGAGGTGCGGCGAGACCGAAGTCATCAGCTGCACGATGATGGAGGCCGAGATGTAGGGCATGATGGCGAGCGCGAAGATCGCCATGCGCCCGACGGCGCCGCCCGAGAACATGTTGAACAGGCCGATGATGCCCGTCGACTGCTGACGGAACACTTCGGCGAGCGCCGCGGGGTTGATGCCCGGCAGCGGGATGTAGGTGCCGAGGCGATAGATCAAAAGCGCGCCAAGCGTGAACCAGATGCGCTTTTTAAGCTCGCCCGCCTTCGAGAAAGCGGAGAAGTTCAGGTTCGCAGCAAGCTGCTCTGCCGCCGACGCCATCGATCGCCTCGTCTTTCCGATACGCTTCGCGGGACCGGGCCCCTCGACGACGACGCCCCCCGGAGACCGGGAGGCGTTCGAAAGGTCGGTCCGCCGTCAGATGGGGACGTCAGGCGGCGTCCGCATCCTTCGCGGGCGCAAGCAGCGTCACCTTGCCGCCGAGCTTCTCGATCACGTCCGCGACCGACTTGGACACGGCGTAGACCTCGAGGTCGAGCTTCGTCTTCAGTTCGCCGCGGCCGAGCACCTTCACGCCGTCCTTCTTCTTGGACAGCACGCCGGCCTCGATCAGGGCCACCTCGGTCACGGGCTTGCCCGCGTCGAGCTTGCCCGCGTCGAGCGCCTGCTGAAGGCGCGCGAGGTTGACCTCGTTGAGGTCGGTCGCGAACAGATTGGTGAAGCCGCGCTTGGGCAGACGCCGGTAGAGCGGCATCTGACCGCCCTCGAACGCCTTGATGCGAACGCCGGTGCGGGACTTCTGTCCCTTCACGCCGCGGCCGCCGGTCTTGCCCTTGCCGGAGCCGATGCCGCGACCAACGCGCATACGGTCCTTGGTGGCGCCCGGGTTGTCCCGGAGATCAGTCAGTTTCATCACGTCTCTCCAGCGCTCAGCGGGCGTCGTCTTCGACGCGCACGAGGTGAGCGACCTTCGCGATCATTCCGCGCACGGCCGGGGTGTCGGCGAGTTCGCGGCGCTTGCCGATGCGGCCGAGGCCGAGGCCGACGAGGGTCGCATGCTGGTCCGCGGGACGGCGGGTCGAGGAACCGGTCTGGACGACCACGACCTGACCGCCCTTCGCGGCTTTCGCCGCGCGGCCCTTCTTGTTTTCAGTGACGGCCATGATCAGCCTCCTTCAACGAACGGGTGATCAGCCTTCGGCCACGGCGTCGGCGTCGACGTCGCGACGACGAGACTGCAGCGTCGAGACCTTCAGGCCGCGACGGGCGGCGACGGAGCGCGGGCTGTCCTCGTTCTTCAGCGCGTCGAACGTAGCCCGCACCATGTTGTACGGGTTCGACGAGCCGAGCGACTTGGCGACGACGTCGTGGACGCCGAGCGTCTCGAAGACAGCGCGCATCGGACCGCCGGCGATGATGCCCGTGCCCGCCGGAGCGGCGCGCAGGACCACGCGGCCGGCGCCGTGGCGACCGTCGACGTCGTGATGCAGCGTACGGCCTTCGCGCAGCGGCACACGGATGAGGCCGCGTTTGGCGCTCTCGGTGGCCTTGCGGATCGCCTCAGGCACCTCGCGGGCCTTACCGTGACCGAAGCCGACGCGGCCCTTCTGGTCGCCGACGACGACGAGCGCGGCGAAGCCGAACCGGCGTCCGCCCTTCACGACCTTCGCGACGCGGTTGATGTGGACCAGCTTGTCGACGAACTCGCTGTCGCGCTCTTCGCGGTCGTTCCGGCGGTTGTCTCTGGGCTCACGAGCCATGTCTTATCCTCTCGCCTCGAGCGGGCTTCAGAAGTTGAGCCCGCCCTCACGGGCGGCCTCGGCCAGGGCCTTGACCCGGCCGTGATAGATGTAGGAGCCGCGGTCGAACACCACGTCCTTCACGCCGACGGCGGCGGCGCGCTCCGCCACCAGCTTCCCGACCGCAGTCGCGGCCGCGGTGTCGGCGCCGGTCTTGTCGCCGCGCAGCGTCTTGTCCAGGGTCGACGCGGCCGCGAGGGTCACGCCCTTCGCGTCGTCGATGACCTGAGCATAGATGTGCTTCGAGGAGCGGAACACCGACAGACGGGGACGCCCGTTGGCGGCCGTAAGAAGGCTCCGGCGCACGCGCGCCTTCCGGCGCGCTTCAGTCGCGAGATTTTTCGCCATGGTTCCGGGCCCTTACTTCTTCTTGCCTTCCTTGCGGAAGATGAATTCGCCCGCGTACTTGACGCCCTTGCCCTTGTAGGGCTCAGGACCGCGGAACTCGCGGATCTCGGCCGCCACCTGGCCGACGCGCTGCTTGTCGATGCCGGAGATCAGGATCTCCGTCGGCTTCGCGCACTTGATGTCGATCCCCGCGGGGATCGGGTACTTGATGTCGTGGCTGTAGCCGAGAGCGAGGACCAGGTCCTTGCCCTGAACGGCGGCGCGATAGCCGACGCCGCTGATCTCGAGCTTCTTCTCGAAGCCCTTGGTGACGCCCTCGACGAGGTTCGACACCATGGTGCGCGACATGCCCCACTTGGAGCGCGCGCCCTTGGTCTCATCGCGTGGCTGGACGGTGACCTTACCGTCCTTGAACTCCACCACGACCTCGTCATGGACCCGGAAGGCGAGCTCGCCCTTCGGACCCTTTACTTTGACATCCTGCCCGTCCACGGCCGCGGTCACGCCCGACGGCACGTCGACCGGCTTCTTGCCGATGCGCGACATAACGCTCTCCTAATCCTGCGGGAAACCCTTCGCCAGCGTCAGAAGACGCGGCAAAGGATCTCCCCGCCCACGTTGTTGTCGCGGGCGTCGTGATCCGCCATCACGCCCTTCGGCGTGGAGAGGATCGAGATGCCGAGGCCATTGGCCACGCGCGGAAGATTCTTGACCGAGGCGTACACCCGGCGGCCCGGCTTCGACACCCGCTGGATTTCGCGGATGACCGGCGCGCCGTCGTAGTACTTCAGCTCGATCTCGAATTCCGTACGGCCGTTGGCCATCTCGGTCTGGGTGTAGCCGCGGATGTAGCCTTCCGCCTGCAGCACGTCCAGCACATGCTGGCGCAGGCGCGAGCCGGGCGTCGAGCACGAGGTCTTGTTCCGCATGTGCGCGTTGCGGATTCGCGTCAGCATATCGCCGAGGGGATCAATCATTGACATGGATCCCTCCTCACCAGCTCGACTTCAGGAGACCCGGAACCAGGCCCTTCGAGCCCAGATCGCGGATCGCGATGCGCGAGATGCCCAGCTTGCGGTAGTACGCACGCGGACGACCCGTCACTTCGCAGCGGTTCCGGACGCGGGTCTTGGACCCGTTCCGCGGAAGCTCGGCGAGCTTGAGGCGCGCGGCGAAGCGCTCCTCGAGGTCCAGGCTCTCATCCTTGGCGATCGCCTTCAGCTCCGCTCGCTTCGCAGCGAAACGGTCGACGAGCTGACGACGCCGGTTGTTCTTCTCGATCGCGCTTTTCTTAGCCATGCGATCCTCCCGTCACTGCCTGAAGGGGAAGTTGAAGGCGCGCAGCAGGGCGCGCGCCTCGTCGTCAGACTTCGCCGTCGTGCAGACGATGACGTCCATGCCCCACACCTGATCGATCTTGTCGTACTCGATCTCGGGGAACACGATGTGCTCCTTGATGCCCATGGCGAAGTTGCCACGGCCGTCGAAGCTCTTCGGGTTCAGGCCGCGGAAGTCGCGAACGCGCGGAAGCGCGATCGTGACCAGGCGATCCATGAACTCGTACATGCGGGCCCGGCGCAGCGTGACCTTCGCGCCGACCGACTGGCCTTCGCGCAGCTTGAAGGTCGCGATCGAGGTGCGGGCCTTCGTCACGACCGGCTTCTGGCCGGCGATCTTGGTCAGCTCGCCGACCGCGTTCGTCACCTTCTTGGAGTCGGCGACGCCTTCGCCGATGCCCATGTTGATGACGATCTTGTCGATCGACGGAACCTCGAACGGGTTCTTGTACCCGAACTCCTCGATCAGCTTCGGCCGAACGACGTCGGCGTAAAGCGTCTTGAGGCGCGGTTCGTAAGCGGTCTCAGCCATCGATCTGATCTCCCGAACGCGTCGCGACGCGAACCTTGCGGCCGTCGTCCAGGACCTTGAAGCTGACGCGCGTCGCCTTGCCGTCCTTCGGGTCGGCGAGCGCGATGTTGGACAGGTGGATGGCGGCCTCCTTGGAGATGATCCCGCCTTCCGTCGTCTGGGTCTGGCGCGTATGGCGCTTCACTACGTTGACGCCGCGCACCAGGGCGCGCTCGTCCTTGGGGAGCACCTGCAGCACTTCGCCGGTCTTGCCCTTGTCCCGGCCTGCGAGAACGACGACCTTGTCGCCCTTCTTGATCTTCGCGGCCATCACAGCACCTCCGGCGCGAGCGAAATGATCTTCATGTGGTTCTTGGCGCGGAGCTCGCGCGGAACCGGTCCGAAGATGCGGGTGCCGACGGGCTCTTTCTGGTTGTTGATCAGAACGGCCGCATTGCGGTCGAAGCGGATCACGGAACCGTCGATGCGACGCACGGCCTTGGCGGTCCGAACGACGACCGCCTTCATGACGTCGCCCTTCTTCACGCGGCCCCGCGGAATCGCCTCCTTGACCGACACCACGATGATGTCGCCCACGCCGGCGTACCGACGGCCTGCGCCGCCGAGAACCTTGATGCACATCACTCGCTTGGCGCCGGAATTGTCGGCGACGTCGAGGTTGCTCTGCATCTGAATCATGGCCTTAAGCCTTTCTCATTCGCCCGGACCGGTATCCCCGAAGTTCGGTGGGGACCTCGCCCGGCGGGCCTTGGATTTCAGATGATCGTCACTCGGTCGGGGCCGGCGCCGAAGCGTCCGCATCGACCGACGCGTCCGGTCGGACGACCCAGCGCTTCAGCTTCGAAATCGGCCGGCTCTCCTCGATCCACACGAGGTCGCCGACCTTGAACAGGCCCTGCTCGTCGTGGGCGTGGTAGTGCTTCGACCGCCGCACCGTCTTCTTCAGAAGCGGGTGCGTGAACCGACGCTCCACCTTGACCACGACGGTCTTGGCGTTCTTGTCGGAAATGACCGTCCCGAGAAGGACTCTCTTCGGCATGATGTCCTCCTCAGGCCTTTGTTTCCGCCTCCGCACGCTTCGCCGAAGCGACAGTGCGGATGCGGGCGATATCACGGCGCACCTGGCGCACGCGAGCGGTATTCTCGAGCTGGCCCGTGGCGCGCTGGAAACGGAGGTTGAATTGCTCCTTTTTCAGCTTCACGAGCTCGTCGTCGAGCTGGTCGACCGACAGGGTCTTAAGGTCTTGAGCCTTCGCCATGACGTCCTCCCTCACTCGGCGATGCGTTGAACGAAGCGCGTGCGAATCGGCAGCTTCGCAGCCGCCAGAGCAAGCGCTTCCTTGGCGATCTCGACGGACACGCCGTCGATCTCGAACATGATGCGGCCGGGCTTGACCTTGGCCGCCCAGTAGTCCGTCGCGCCCTTGCCCTTGCCCATGCGGACTTCGGTCGGCTTCGACGTGACCGGAACGTCGGGATACACGCGGATCCAGACGCGGCCGGCGCGCTTCATGTGACGGGTCAGCGCGCGACGGGCGGCTTCGATCTGGCGCGCGGTGATGCGCTCCGGCTCGAGCGCCTTCAGACCAAACGCGCCGAAGTCGAGGTTGAATCCGCCCTTCGCAGCGCCGCTGATGCGACCCTTGAACTGCTTGCGGAACTTGGTCTTCTTCGGTTGCAGCATGACTTAGACTCCGAGGCTCCCGATCACGCCGCGTCGCGGCGGTTCGGACGGCCACCGCCGCCGCCGCCAGCCGACTCTTCGGACAGACGACGATCCTGGGCCATGGGATCGTGCTCCATGACCTCGCCCTTGAAGATCCACACCTTCACGCCGCAGGTGCCCATCGCGGTCTTCGCGGTGGCGACGCCGTAGTCGACGTCGGCGCGCAGCGTGTGAAGCGGCACGCGACCTTCGCGGTACCACTCGGTGCGGGCGATCTCAGCGCCGCCGAGACGGCCGGCGCAGTTGATGCGGATGCCTTCCGCGCCGAGGCGCATCGCGGACTGAACCGCGCGCTTCATGGCGCGACGGAACGCGACGCGGCGCTCGAGCTGCTGCGAGATCGACTCGGCGACCAGCGTCGCGTCGACTTCGGGCTTCCGCACTTCGACGATGTTGATGTGCACCTCGGACGAGGTCATCGAGCCGACCTTCTTGCGAAGCTTCTCGATGTCCGCGCCCTTCTTGCCGATCACGATGCCCGGGCGGGCGGAATAGATCGACACGCGGCACTTCTTGTGGGGGCGCTCGATGACGATCTTCGAAACGGCCGCCTGCTTCAGATCCTTCAGCAGGGCGTCGCGGATCTTGATGTCCTCGTGCAGCAGCTTGCCGTACTCGCCCTTGCTGGCGAACCAGCGCGAGTCCCACGTACGGTTGATGCCGAGCCGAAGCCCGATCGGGTTGACCTTATGACCCATCGTCTTCTCCTCAGGCCTTCGCCGCGTCGCGCTCGACCTGACGAACGACGATCGTCAGGTGCGAGAACGGCTTCTGGATGGTGCCGACGCGGCCACGGGCGCGGGGGCTGAAGCGCTTCATGACGATCGACTTGCCGACGAACGCCTGGGAGACGACGAGATCGTCCACGTCGAGGTCGTGGTTGTTCTCGGCGTTGGCGATCGCGCTCTCGAGCGTCTTCTTCACCTGTCCCGCGATCCGCTTGCGGGAAAAGGTCAGGTCGGCCAGAGCCGTCTCGACCTTCTTGCCGCGGATCAGCTGCGCGACGAGGTTCAGCTTCTGCGGCGAGATGCGAACCATCCGCAGCACAGCTTTCGCCTCGTTCTCGGGAAGCGCGCGCTCGCGTGCCTGCTTGCCCATGACCTTACTTCCTCTTCGACTTCTTGTCCGCCGCGTGACCGTAGAAGGTACGGGTCGGGGCGAACTCGCCGAACTTGTGGCCGATCATCTCTTCCGAGATCGCGACCGGGATGTGCTTCTGGCCGTTGTAGACCCCAAAGGTGAGGCCCACGAACTGCGGCAGGATCGTGGAGCGACGGCTCCAGATCTTGATGACCTCGTTACGGGTCGACGACCGGGCGTTTTCCGCCTTGCGCAGCAGATAGCCGTCGACGAACGGGCCCTTCCAAACTGAACGCGCCATTTGTCCGCTCTCCGCTTACTTCTTCTTACGGGCGTGGCGGCTCGACACGATGAACTTGTCGGTCGCCTTGTTCGAACGGGTCCGCTTGCCCTTGGTCGGCTTGCCCCACGGGGTAACCGGGTGACGGCCGCCCGAGGTGCGGCCTTCGCCGCCGCCGTGCGGATGGTCGACCGGGTTCATGGTCACGCCGCGGTTGTGCGGCTTGCGACCGAGCCACCGCGAACGACCGGCCTTGCCCAGGCTGATGTTCGAATGATCCGGGTTCGACACCGCGCCGACGGTCGCAAAGCAGTGACCGTGAACGAGGCGCTGCTCGCCCGAGTTCAGGCGCAGCGTCACGTAGCCCTGGTCGCGGCCCACGATCTGGGCGTAGGTGCCCGCCGAGCGCGCGATCTGGCCCCCGCGGCCGATCTTGATCTCGACGTTGTGGACGATCGTCCCGACCGGCGCGACGCCGAGCGGCATCGCGTTGCCGGGCTTCACGTCGACTTGCGCGCCGGCCACCACCTGGTCGCCGACAGCGAGACGCTGGGGCGCGAGGATGTAGCTCAGCTCGCCGTCCTGGTAGCGGATCAGCGCGATGAACGCCGAGCGGTTCGGATCGTACTCGATCCGCTCCACCGTCGCCGGCACGTCCAGCTTGCGACGCTTGAAGTCGATCAGCCGGTAGGTGCGCTTGTGGCCGCCGCCGCGGAAGCGGACGGTGATGCGGCCGTAATTGTTGCGGCCGCCGGAGGACGAAAGGCCCTCGGTCAGCTGCTTCACCGGCTTGCCCTTGTACAGGGCGGACCGGTCCACGATCACGAGCTGGCGAAGGCTCGGCGTGATCGGATTGTAATGCTTGAGCGCCATCTGTTCGGCTCCCTATCCCGCGCCTCAGAGGCCGGTCGTGACGTCGATCGAGTGGCCCTCGGCGAGGGTCACGATCGCGCGCTTGACGTCGCCCTGACGGCCGAGACGGCCGCGGAAACGCTTTTCCTTGCCCTTGCGGACAAGCGTGTTGACGCTCAGGACCTTCACGTCGAACAGCTTCTCGACGGCGGCCTTGATCTGCGGCTTGGTGGCGGTGTCCGCGACGCGGAAGACCACCTTGTTCAGCTCGGACGCGATCGTCGCCTTTTCGGTGATGATCGGCGACCGGATGACGTCGTAATGGCGCACATCGGTCATTTGAAGCGCGCCTCCAGCGCATCGATCGCAGCCTTCGTCAGCACGAGCGTCTCGCGGCGAAGGATGTCGTAGACGTTGATGCCCTGGACCGGCAGCACGTCCACGTACGGCACGCTGCGGGCGGCGAGCTTGACGTTGGCCTCCACCTCGGCGCCGTCGACGATCAGAGCGTTGGCGAAGCCGAGCTTCTCCATCTGCTCCTTGAACGCCTTGGTCTTGGCTTCGCCCAGCGAGAACGCGTCGACGACGACGATCTGCTGATCCTTGGCCTTGGCCGAGAGCGCGAGCTTCAGACCGAGGGCGCGCACCTTCTTCGGCAGGTCATGCGCATGGGAGCGCACCACCGGACCGAAGGCGCGGCCGCCGCCACGAAACTGCGGCGCGGACGCCGCAGCGTGACGGGCGCGACCCGTGCCCTTCTGCTTGTACATCTTCTTGCCGGTCCGGGCGATTTCGGACCGACCGAGCGTCTGGTGGGTGCCGGCCTGGCGCTTGGCGAGCTGCCAGCGCACGACGCGGTGCAGGATGTCCGCGCGCGGCTCGAGACCGAAGATCTCGTCCGAGAGCGTGATCTTCTCGCCCGCGGCGCCGTCGGCGGTGGTGATTGCGATATCGACCATCACGCGTTCTCCGTCTCGGCCGAAGCGGTCTCGACCGGGGCCTCGGCCTTCGCCGCGCCGCGTTCGCGGAACGCGCCAGGCAGCGGAAGCCCGTCAGGCAGCTTCGTCTTCACCGCGTCGCGGACCAGGATCCAGCCGCCCTTGGCGCCCGGAACCGCTCCCTCGACCAGGATCAGACCGCGCTCGACGTCCGTCGACACGATCTTGAGGTTCTGAGTGGTCACCCGCTCGTCGCCCATGTGACCGGCCATCTTCTTGTTCTTGAAGACCTTGCCGGGATCCTGACGGCCGCCGGTCGAACCGTGCGAACGGTGCGACACGGACACGCCGTGGGTGGCGCGAAGACCGCCGAAGTTGTGGCGCTTCATGGCGCCGGCGAAACCCTTGCCGATCGAGGTGCCGGTCACGTCGACCCGCTGCCCGACCAGGAAGTGGTCGACCGTGATCTCGGCCCCGACGGGGATCACCGCGTCCGGGGTCACCCGGAACTCGACGATCTTCCGCTTCGGCTCGACTTCGGCCTTCGCGAAGTGGCCGCGCTCGGCGCGCGTCACGTTCTTGGGCTTACGAGCGCCAGCGCCAAGCTGCATGGCGACGTAGCCGTTGCCCTCGAGGGTGCGATGCGCCACGACCTGGCACTGCTCGACCTTGAGGACCGTGACCGGAACATGCTCGCCGGCATCCGTGAAGATGCGGGTCATGCCCAGTTTCTGTGCGATTACTCCGGACCGCATGAGAGTCGTCCTTCCCTTGCGCCGATCAGAGCTTGATCTCGACGTCGACGCCGGCGGCCAGGTCGAGCTTCATCAGCGCGTCCACGGTCTGCGGCGTCGGGTCGACGATGTCGAGGAGACGCTTGTGCGTCCGGATCTCGAACTGCTCGCGGCTCTTCTTGTCGACGTGCGGCGAGCGGTTCACGGTGAACTTCTCGATGCGGGTCGGCAGGGGGATCGGACCGCGAACCTGCGCGCCCGTCCGCTTGGCCGTCGACACGATTTCTCGAGTCGACGAGTCCAGGATGCGGTGGTCGAACGCCTTGAGGCGGATCCGGATGTTCTGACCGTTCATTTTACTCGGTCTCCACGAGGTAGGGCGGCGCCCTTGAAATCAGGGCGCGCCCGCCCCGGCAGTTTCTCTGAAAGAGTTCAGATCACTCGATGATGGAAGCGACGACGCCTGCGCCGACGGTGCGTCCGCCTTCGCGGATGGCGAAGCGCAGCTTCTCCTCCATCGCGATCGGCACGATCAGGTGCACCTCCATCGCGATGTTGTCGCCCGGCATCACCATCTCGGTGCCCTCGGGGAGGTGCACCACGCCTGTCACGTCCGTCGTCCGGAAGTAGAACTGCGGACGGTAGTTCGTGAAGAACGGCGTGTGACGACCGCCCTCCTCCTTGGTGAGGATGTAAGCCTCAGCCTTGAACTTCGTGTGCGGCTTCACAGAGCCCGGCTTGCACAGGACCTGCCCGCGCTCCACGTCCTCGCGCTTCGTGCCGCGCAGCAGCGCCCCGATGTTGTCGCCCGCCTGGCCCTGGTCCAGAAGCTTGCGGAACATCTCGACGCCCGTCACCGTCGTCTTCACCGTCGCCTTGATGCCGACGATCTCGACTTCCTCGCCGACCTTCACGATCCCGCGCTCAACGCGGCCGGTCACAACCGTGCCGCGCCCCGAGATCGAGAACACGTCCTCGACCGGCATCAGGAACGGCTGGTCGATCGGCCGCTCCGGCTGCGGGATGTAGGCGTCCACCGCCTTCATCAGCTCGAGCACAGCGTCATGGCCGAGCTTCGGGTCGCCGCCCTGCAGCGCAACGACCGCCGAGCCCTTGATGATCGGAATGTCGTCGCCCGGGAAGTCGTACTTCGACAGAAGCTCGCGCACCTCGAGCTCGACCAGCTCCAGAAGCTCCTCGTCGTCCACCAGGTCGCACTTGTTCAGGAACACCACCAGCGCCGGAACGCCGACCTGGCGCGCCAGCAGGATGTGCTCGCGGGTCTGCGGCATCGGGCCGTCCGCCGCTGAAACCACCAGGATCGCGCCGTCCATCTGCGCCGCGCCCGTGATCATGTTCTTCACGTAGTCGGCGTGGCCGGGGCAGTCGACGTGCGCGTAATGCCGGTTCGCCGTCTCGTACTCCACGTGCGCCGTCGAGATCGTGATGCCGCGCGCCTTCTCTTCCGGCGCCTTGTCGATCTGGTCGTACGCCGTAAACGTCGCGCCGCCCGTCTCAGCAAGAACCTTCGTGATCGCCGCCGTCAGAGACGTCTTGCCATGGTCAACATGACCAATCGTCCCAATGTTGCAATGCGGCTTCGTCCGCGCGAACTTTTCCTTGGCCATGGCGAAGGCTCCGTTCTTTTCTCTAAATCGTCTCTAGGGGTTACGTCTTGAACTCGCTGCGGGAAGATCAGGCGTACTTCGCCTGAACCTCCTGCGCGACGTTCGACGGAACCTGCTCGTAGTGGTCGAATTCCATGCTGTAGTTCGCCCGGCCCTGGCTGAACGAACGCAGCGTGTTGATGTAGCCGAACATGTTGGCGAGCGGGACCATGGCGTTCACCACGTTCGCGTTGCCGCGCATGTCCTGGCCCTGGATCTGGCCGCGGCGGGAGTTGAGGTCGCCGATGACCGAGCCGGTGTAGTCTTCAGGCGTGACGACCTCGACCTTCATGATCGGCTCGAGCAGCACCGCGCCGCCCTTCTGCAGGGCCTCGCGGAACGCCGCACGGGACGCGATTTCGAAGGCGAGCGCCGAGGAGTCGACCTCGTGGTACGCGCCGTCGACCAGCTCGACCTTGACGTCGACCACGGGGAAGCCCGCAACCACGCCCGAACCAAGAACGGACTCGAGGCCCTTCTGCACGCCCGGGATGTACTCCTTCGGCACAGAACCGCCGACCACCTTCGACTCGAAGGCGAACCCGGCGCCGACTTCGTTCGGCGAGATGTGGAACTTCACGCGGGCGAACTGGCCGGTGCCGCCGGTCTGCTTCTTGTGCGTGTAGTCGATGTCGACCGGCTTCGTCAGAGTCTCGCGGTACGCGACCTGCGGAGCGCCGATGTTCGCGTCGACCTTGTAGGTGCGGCGCAGGATGTCGACCTTGATGTCGAGGTGGAGCTCGCCCATCCCCTTGAGGATGGTCTGGCCCGACTCCTGATCGGTCGACACGCGGAAGGACGGGTCCTCGGCCGCGAGCTTCGACAGGGCAATGCCCAGCTTCTCCTGGTCGGCCTTGGTCTTCGGCTCGATCGCGATCTCGATGACCGGCTCCGGGAACACCATTTGCTCCAGGATCACGGCCTTCAGCGGATCGCACAGCGTGTCGCCGGTGCGGACGTCCTTGAGGCCGGCCAGGGCGACGATGTCGCCGGCGTAGGCTTCCTTGATGTCTTCGCGGTTGTTCGCATGCATCAGGAGCATGCGGCCGACGCGCTCCTTCTTGTCGCGGGTCGAGTTCAGCAGGGTCGAACCCGACTCCAGCTTGCCCGAGTAGACGCGGCAGAAGGTGATGGTGCCGACGAACGGGTCGTCCATGATCTTGAACGCGAGGACCGAGAGACCTTCGTCGTCGGACGGACGGCGAACGACCGGCTCTTCGGTCTTGAAGTCGACGCCGTCGACCGCGCCGCGATCGAGCGGGCTCGGAAGATAGTCGACCACCGCGTCGAGCAAGGGCTGAACGCCCTTGTTCTTGAAGGCCGAGCCGCAGAGCACAGGCGTGAAGGCGCGCGTGATCACGGCCTTGCGGAGCAGGCCCTTCAGCGTCGCCTCGTCGGGCTCTTCGCCTTCGAGGAACTTCTCGAGCGCCGCGTCGTCGAGCTCGACGGCCCGCTCGATCATCATGTTGCGGTATTCGAGAGCCTGATCGGCGAGATCAGCCGGAATCTCTTCGTCGTGGTAGTTCGCGCCGAGGTTCTCGTTCTCCCACACCACCGCCTTCATGCGGACGAGGTCGATGATGCCGAGGAAGTTCGACTCCGAACCGATCGGAAGCTGAATGCAGACCGGCTTACCGGCGACGCGGCTGTCGATCTCGCTGACGCAGCGGAAGAAGTCCGCGCCGATCTTGTCCATCTTGTTGACGAACACGATGCGCGGCACTTCGTACTTGTCGGCCTGACGCCACACGGTCTCGGTCTGCGGCTCGACGCCCTGGTTGCCGTCGAGCACGCACACGGCGCCGTCGAGCACGCGGAGCGAACGCTCGACTTCGATCGTGAAGTCGACGTGGCCCGGCGTGTCGATGATGTTCAGGCGGTGGTCGTTCCAGAAAGTCGTCGTCGCAGCGGACGTGATCGTGATGCCGCGCTCCTGCTCCTGCTCCATCCAGTCCATGGTCGCGGCGCCGTCGTGGACTTCGCCGATCTTATGGGACTTGCCGGAATAGAACAGGACGCGCTCGGTCGTCGTCGTCTTGCCGGCATCAATGTGGGCCATGATGCCGAAGTTACGATAGTCTTCGATCGCGTGGGAACGGGCCATGATCTCAGTCCTTCAATCTCTGCTCGATTACCAGCGGTAGTGCGAGAAGGCGCGGTTCGCTTCCGCCATGCGGTGCGTGTCCTCGCGCTTCTTCACGGCGGAGCCGCGGTTGTTCGAAGCGTCGATCAGTTCGGCCGACAGACGGTCGACCATGGTCTTCTCGTTGCGGGCGCGGGCCGAAGCCAGCAGCCAACGAAGCGCAAGCGCCTGGCGGCGCTCCGGGCGAACCTCGACCGGGACCTGGTAGGTCGCGCCGCCGACCCGGCGGGAGCGAACCTCGAGGGCCGGCGCGATGTTGTCGAGCGCCTGGTGGAACACGGCGACCGGGCTCTGCTTGAGCTTGGTCTCCACGGTGTCGAAGGCGCCATAGACGATCGTTTCAGCGGCGGACTTCTTGCCGTGCTTCATGACCGTGTTCATGAACTTCGTGACCACGATGTCCCCGAACTTCGGATCGGGATGGACTTCGCGGCGTTCGGCGGAGTGACGACGGGACATATCTCAGAACCTCACTTCGGCCGCTTGGCGCCGTACTTGGACCGGCGCTGCTTGCGGTTCTTGACGCCCTGCGTGTCGAGCACGCCGCGAAGAATGTGGTAACGCACGCCCGGAAGGTCCTTCACGCGGCCGCCGCGGATCATGACGACCGAGTGTTCCTGGAGGTTGTGCCCCTCGCCAGGAATGTAGCCGATGACCTCGAAGCCATTGGTGAGACGAACCTTGGCGACCTTACGAAGCGCCGAGTTCGGCTTCTTCGGCGTGGTGGTGTAGACGCGCGTGCAGACGCCGCGCTTCTGCGGGCACGCCTGAAGCGCCGGAACCTTGTTGCGCGCCGTCGGCGCCTGCCGCGGCTTGCGGATCAACTGGCTGATGGTGGGCATCGTTGGCCTAACCGCTTCCCTTATAAACCGGCGTTCCGGACGGCCCAGGATGAGGACCGAACAGAACGAAATGACGCCTCCCTTCGGAAAACCGAAGGGGAGCGTCGCTCCCTGCAGAGGACCAACGACGACGAAGCGCCGGGGTCATGAACCGCAACTGACCGTGTGGTCGCGACAGCGTCTAATTCCGAAGGGTCGCTGCGTAGGCCGCATGCGACAGCGTGGAATTACCGCCTGCCGAAGAGTGAGCGGCTTCTACCGCGCGACTCGGACATAGTCAACAGCGCCACCGGACTTTCGGTCGCTCGAGGCGAAAACCGCCGGCCCAGACCTTAACGGCGGGCAAACGCCGGCCCGGCGAGACGTATTTCGCCGCGAATGTCGGATCCGGGGCCGCTCGCCCGTCCTTTGAACGGAACGCTTCAGAACCGCAAGAGGAGAATCGCCCGTGAGCTATGTCGATGGATTCGTCGTCGCCGTTCCCCTGGACAAGCTCGACGCGTACAGGGAGCTCGCCGAAACGGCGGCGGCCGTCTGGATGGAGCACGGGGCCCTGTCCTTTGTGGAGTGCGTCGCCGACGACGCGCCTTACGGCGAGTTGACCTCCTTCCCGCGCGCCGTCCAGCAGAAGGACGACGAGACGGTGTTCTTCTCCTGGATCGAATATCCGTCGCGCGAGGCGCGCGACGCGACGGTGGCGAAGGTCATGGCGGATCCGCGGCTCGAGGCGTCGATGAAGGACGCGCCGTTCGACGGCAAGCGCATGATCTTCGGCGGGTTCAAGGTCTTCGTCAGGCGTTGAGGCTATAAGGAAAGAGGGGCGGCCGATCGTCCGCCCCTCGCCGAGGACCCTGTCTTGACGCCTCTCAGTTCCTCCCGACGCGCCGTGGCTTTCGTCAACGTCGCCCATGCGCTCGACCATTATGTCCTGCTGATCTATCCGACCGCCGTGATCGCCATGGCGGCCGATCTCGGCCGTGACTATGGGCCGATGATCGCACTCTCCACGGGAGCTTTCGTCGCGTTCGGCTTGTTTGCGCTCCCGATGGGCTGGCTCGCCGAAAGGGTAGGACGCCGGAACTTGCTCGCGACGTTCTTTTTCGGCTGCGCGACGTCCCTCGCCGGGCTCACCGCTAGCTCGACGCCGACCGCGATCGCCCTGTGGCTGTTCGTCCTCGGCGTCTTTACGGCGATCTACCACCCAATCGGCGCCTCGCTCCTGGTCAGCCACGCGTCGTCGCTCGGGCGGTCGCTGGGCTGGAACGGGGTGTTCGGAAATCTGGGATCCGCCTTCGCCTCGGGCGGCACGGCGCTGCTCGCAAGCACGCTGGGCTGGCGCGCGGCGTTTCTCGCGCCGGCGGCGGTCTGCCTGGCGGTCGGACTGGCCTATCTCGTGTTCGCACCGGCGGAGGCGGAGTCCCGCGTGGCGGGGCCAAAAACGGCTCCGCCGTCGGGCGTTGGAATGAGAGTTCCCGTGCTGCTCGCGCTCTTCGCCGCCGCACTGATCGCCGGCGGCATGACGTTCAACATCACCAGCATCTCGCTGCCGAAAGCGATCGACGAGCGGCTGGGCCTCGACGTGCCGCTGGCCGTCACCGGCGCGCTGGTGACAGGCGTCTTTCTCTTCGGCGCAATGACGCAGCTGATCGTCGGCAGGCTCGTCGACAGGGTTCCGCTGCCGACGATCTTCGTCGGGCTTGCGGCGCTGCAGCCTCTCGGCCTCGGGCTCGCGGCGACGACGGACGGCGCGCCGATGCTGGCCGGCCTCGCGCTGGCGATCGCCGCGATCTACGGGCAGGTCGTGGTGAACGACGCGATGGTCGCGCGCTACACGCCGCCGCACCTCCGAACCAAGGCCTACAGCGTTCGCTACTTTCTGGGCTTCACCGCGAGCGGCTTCGCGGCCCCCCTGATCGCCGTGGCTCACGCCAGCGGCGGGTTCGGCCTGGTGTTCACGCTGGCCGCCGCGTTCGGGGCCGTCATCTTCGGGGCCGCCATCTGCTTCTTCGTCGCGTCGAAGCCAGCGGCCGTCCAGGCCTCCTCGAGCTGACCGTCCGAGCCTCCGGATCGAAGTGCGCCTCGGCCCCACTCCTGCAGCCTTGCGCAACGAAAAAGGGCCGCCGGTTATCCCGGCGGCCCTTTCCATCTTTCCGGAAGGGGCGCTAGGCCCCTCCCCTCACTCTGCGGCGTCGGAGGCCGGAAGCAGGCCGGCGTTCGCCGGAGTGACGCCCGACTCCTGCGCCTTCTGGGCGAGGATGAGTTCGTCGCGGTGGGTCGCGATCTCGCGGACCTTGCTCATGACCGAGCCGGTGCCCGCGGGGATGAGGCGGCCGACGATCACGTTCTCCTTCAGCCCCTCGAGGTCGTCCACCTTGCCGTTGACCGCGGCCTCTGTGAGGACGCGGGTCGTCTCCTGGAACGACGCGGCCGAGATGAACGAGCGCGTCTGCAGGCTGGCCTTGGTGATGCCGAGCAGCACCGGATGGCCGACCGCAGGCTTCTTGCCCTCGGCGATCATCTTGGCGTTGATCTCGTCGAACTCCATCCGATCGACCTGCTCGTTGGTGAGCAGCTCGGTCTCGCCGGCGTCGGAGATCTCGACCTTCTGCAGCATCTGGCGAACGATCACCTCGATGTGCTTGTCGTTGATCTGCACGCCCTGGAGCCGGTAGACCTCCTGGATCTCGTTGACGAGGTAAGCCGCAAGCTCCTCCACGCCCTTGATCGCCAGGATGTCGTGCGGCGCAGGGTTGCCGTCGACGATGTAGTCGCCCTTCTCCACGACGTCGCCGTCCTGCAGATGGACGTGCTTGCCCTTCGGGATGAGGTACTCGACCGGCTCGTCGCCGTCGCTCGGCACCAGCGTCAGGCGACGCTTGTTCTTGTAGTCCTTGCCGAACTGCACCGTGCCGGAGATCTCGGCGATGACCGCCGCATCCTTCGGCCGACGCGCCTCGAACAGCTCCGCCACCCGCGGCAGACCGCCGGTGATGTCGCGCGTCTTGGCGCTCTCCAACGGGATACGCGCCAGCACGTCGCCCGCTTGGACCTCGGAGCCGGGCGACACCGAGAGGATTGCGTCGGCCGCGAGCAGGTAACGCGCCTCGCCGCCCTTCGCGGGCTTCGCGATCTTGCCGTCGGGACCGTTGATCACGATCGCCGGCTTCAAGTCCGCGTTGCGCGTGGACGTCCGCCAGTCGGTGACGACGCGCTTGGTGATGCCCGTCGCTTCGTCCGAGCTCTCCTTGAGCGAAGCGCCCTCGACCAGGTCCTCGAACCCGGCCTTGCCGTCCACCTCGGTGAGGATCGGGCGGGTGTACGGATCCCACTCCGCGATGCGCTGGCCGCGCTTGATCTTGTCGCCGTCGTCGACCCGAAGCTTCGAACCGTAAAGGAGGCGGTGCGTCGACCGCTCCGTCACGCCGTCGGCGTCGAGGATGATGACGGCCACGTTGCGGCCCATGACGATCAGGTCGCCGTCCGAGTTCCGGGCGACGTTGCGGTTGCGAAGCTTGATCGTGCCCTCGAACGTGCTTTCGAGGAAGGACGAGTCCGCCAGCTGCGCCGTGCCGCCGATGTGGAACGTGCGCATCGTGAGCTGCGTGCCCGGCTCGCCGATCGACTGCGCCGCGATGACGCCGACGGCCTCGCCGTGGTTGACCGGGGTGCCGCGCGCTAGATCGCGGCCGTAGCAGGCCACGCAAACGCCGATCTTGGTCTCGCAGGTCAGCACCGACCGGATACGGACTTCCTGCACGCCGGCCGCGTGCACGAGGTCCACGTCCTTCTCGGTCACCAGCGTGTTCTTCGGGACGACCACTTCGCCCGTCGCCGGGTGGTAGACGTCCTCCGCGACGGTGCGGCCGAGAATGCGCATGCCGAGCGTGGCCACGATCTGGCCCGCGTCGATGACGGCGCGAACGCGGATGCCCGCCTCGGTGCCGCAATCGTCCTCGGTGATGATGCAGTCCTGCGCGA
Organism: Methylopila sp. 73B; assembly: GCF_000526315.1. Classification (NCBI taxonomy): domain Bacteria; kingdom Pseudomonadati; phylum Pseudomonadota; class Alphaproteobacteria; order Hyphomicrobiales; family Methylopilaceae; genus Methylopila; species Methylopila sp. 73B. The sequence continues at coordinate 1,737,599 of NZ_JAFV01000001.1, forward strand.
CGTCCACGAGACGGCGGGTCAGATAGCCCGAGTTCGCGGTCTTCAGCGCCGTGTCCGCGAGGCCCTTACGAGCGCCGTGGGTGGAGTTGAAGTACTCGAGAACCGAGAGGCCTTCCTTGAAGTTCGAAATGATCGGGCTCTCGATGATCTCGCCCGACGGCTTGGCCATCAGGCCGCGCATGCCGGCGAGCTGCTTCATCTGCGCCGGCGAGCCGCGGGCGCCCGAGTGGCTCATCATGTAGATCGAGTTGATCTGCTTGGTGCGCCCGGTCTCCTTGTCGATCTGGACCGCGGAGATCCGCGCCATCATCTCGTCGGCGATCTTGTCCGTGCACTTCGCCCAGGCGTCGACGACCTTGTTGTACTTCTCGCCCTGGGTGATCAGGCCGTCCTGGTACTGCTGCTCGTATTCCTTCGCGAGCGTCCGGGTGTCGTCGACGATCTTCGTCTTCGTCTCCGGCACGACCATGTCGTCCTTGCCGAACGAGATGCCCGCCTTGAACGCGTTGGTGAAGCCGAGCGTCATGATCCGGTCGCAGAAGATGACCGTGTCCTTCTGACCGCAGTTTCGGTAGACGGTGTCGATCATGTTCGAGATTTCCTTCTTCGTCATCAGCTTGTTGACGACGTCGAAGGTCAGCTTCGGGGTCTTCGGCAGCAGCTGGCCGAGCATCATGCGGCCAGGCGTGGTCTCGTAGATCTTGGAGGTCTTGTTGCCGTCGGCGTCGACGCCGATGTGACGACCCTTGATCTTGGTGTGCAGCGTCACCGCCTTGGTGAACAGGGCCTGCTCAAGCTCGCCCATGTTGGCGAAGGCCATGCCCTCGCCCGGCTCGTTGTCGCGCATCAGCGTCAGGTAATAGAGGCCCAGCACGATGTCCTGCGACGGCACGATGATCGGCTGGCCGTTCGCGGGATGCAGGATGTTGTTCGTCGACATCATGAGGACGCGCGCCTCCAGCTGGGCCTCGAGGCTCAGCGGAACGTGCACGGCCATCTGGTCGCCGTCGAAGTCGGCGTTGAACGCGGCGCAGACCAGCGGGTGAAGCTGGATCGCCTTGCCCTCGATCAGCACCGGCTCAAACGCCTGGATGCCGAGGCGGTGGAGCGTCGGGGCGCGGTTCAGCATCACGGGATGCTCGCGGATCACCTCGTCGAGGATGTCCCAAACTTCGGGCTTCTCCTTCTCGACGAGCTTCTTCGCCTGCTTCACGGTCGCTGACAGACCCTTGGCGTCAAGCCGCGAATAGATGAACGGCTTGAACAGCTCGAGCGCCATCTTCTTCGGCAGGCCGCACTGGTGCAGCTTGAGCTCCGGGCCGACCACGATGACGGACCGGCCGGAGTAGTCGACGCGCTTGCCGAGCAGGTTCTGGCGGAAACGGCCCTGCTTGCCCTTCAGCATGTCGGACAGCGACTTCAACGGACGCTTGTTGACGCCCGTGATGACGCGGCCGCGGCGGCCGTTGTCGAACAGCGCGTCGACGGCCTCCTGCAGCATCCGCTTCTCGTTGCGGATGATGATGTCCGGCGCGCGCAGCTCGATCAGCCGCTTGAGGCGGTTGTTGCGGTTGATGACGCGGCGGTAGAGGTCGTTGAGGTCGGACGTCGCGAAACGGCCGCCGTCGAGCGGCACGAGCGGACGCAGGTCCGGCGGGATGACCGGCACGATGGTCATGATCATCCAGTCCGGCTTGTTGCCGGACTCGATGAAGGCCTCGACGATCTTCAGGCGCTTGGCGAGCTTCTTCGGCTTGAGCTCGGTGGTGGCCTCCGAGATCTCGACGCGGATGTCGGCCGCCATCTTCTCGAGGTCGAGCGTGCGCAGCATCGACTGAATCGCCTCCGCGCCGATCTGCGCGGTGAAGGCGTCCTCGCCGTACTCGTCCTGGGCGCGGATGTACTCGTCTTCGGTGAGGAGCTGGCGGTCCTTGAGCGGCGTCAGGCCCGTCTCGAGCACCACGTACTTCTCGAAGTACAGGATCGCCTCGAGATCCTTGAGGGTCATGTCCATCAGCAGGCCGATGCGCGACGGCAGCGACTTCAGGAACCAGATGTGGGCGACGGGCGCGGCCAGCTCGATGTGGCCCATGCGCTCGCGGCGCACGCGCGAGAGGGTGACCTCGACGCCGCACTTCTCGCAGATGACGCCCTTGTACTTCATGCGCTTGTACTTGCCGCACAAGCACTCGTAGTCCTTGATCGGACCGAAGATCCGGGCGCAGAACAGGCCGTCGCGCTCCGGCTTGAAGGTCCGGTAGTTGATCGTTTCGGGCTTCTTGATCTCGCCGAACGACCACGAGAGAATCTTCTCGGGGCTCGCGATCGAGATCCGGATCTGGTCGAACGTCTGGGCCGGAACCTGCGTGTTGAAGAGATTCATCACTTCTTGGTTCATCGCCGTCTCCTTCCGCGTGACCCTGAGGCGCCGCCGCTCAACGCCGGCAAGGTCCGCTTAAAAATCCCAATGCAGCCCAGCGGGCGGACCCTGAGGTCCGTCCGCCGCACGATCGCTCCCCCGGAAGGAGCGACCGTCACTCCGCCGCGTCGGCGGGAGGAAGCTCGCCTGCGACGCGCTTCGACGTGTGCAGATCGACGTTCAGGCCAAGCGACCGCATTTCCTTCACGAGCACGTTGAAGCTCTCCGGAATGCCGGCCTCGAAGGCGTCGTCGCCACGGACGATCGACTCGTAGACCTTGGTGCGGCCCGCGACGTCGTCCGACTTCACCGTCAGCATCTCCTGCAGCGTGTAGGCGGCGCCGTAAGCCTCAAGCGCCCAGACCTCCATCTCGCCGAAGCGCTGTCCGCCGAACTGCGCCTTGCCGCCCAGCGGCTGCTGGGTGACGAGCGAGTACGGTCCGATCGAACGCGCGTGGATCTTGTCGTCCACGAGATGGTGAAGCTTGAGCATATATATGTAGCCCACCGTCACCTGTCGATCGAACGTCTCGCCCGTCCGCCCGTCGAAGAGCGTGACCTGCCCCGACGTCGCCACGCCCGCGAGCTCGAGCATGCGCTCGATGTCCGCTTCCTTGGCGCCGTCGAACACCGGCGTGGCGATCGGAACGCCGCGACGGAGGTTCTCCGACATCTCGACGAGCTCCTTGTCGTCGAGCTCTTTCACCTTCGGGTCGTCACCGTAGACGCTGTCGAGCGTCGATTTGAGCCCGCCGATGTCGGCGCCGGCGCGATAGGCGTCGATCGCCTCGCCGATCTTGCGACCAAGACCCGCGCAGGCCCAGCCGAGATGGGTCTCGAGGATCTGCCCAACGTTCATCCGGCTCGGCACGCCGAGCGGGTTCAGCACGATGTCGGCGTGGGTGCCGTCCGCGAGGAACGGCATGTCCTCCACCGGCACGATCCGCGACACGACGCCCTTGTTGCCGTGCCGGCCGGCCATCTTGTCGCCCGGCTGGATCTTGCGCTTCACCGCGATGAAGACCTTGACCATCTTCATCACGCCGGGGGGCATCTCGTCGCCGCGCTGCAGCTTCTCGACCTTGTCGAGGAACCGCTGCTCAAGCCGCTTCTTCTGCTCGTCGTACTGGGCGCGCATGGCCTCCAGCTCGGACATCATCTTGTCGTCCGAGACGGCGATCTGCCACCACTGGGAACGCGGGGCCTCGGTCAGGCTCTCGCGGGTGAGCTCCGCGTCCTTCCTGATCGTCTTCGGACCCGAGATGACGGTCTTGCCGACCAGCATCTCGCCGAGGCGCGCGTAGGTGTTGCGGTCCAGGATCGCGAGCTCGTCGTCGCGGTCCTTGGCGAGCCGCTCGATCTCCTCGCGTTCGATCGCCTGGGCGCGCTCGTCCTTGTCGACGCCGTGCCGGTTGAACACGCGCACTTCGACGATCGTGCCCGTCACGCCCGGCGGAACCCGGAGCGAGGTGTCGCGCACGTCGGAGGCCTTCTCGCCGAAGATGGCGCGGAGCAGCTTCTCCTCCGGCGTCATTGGGCTCTCGCCCTTCGGCGTGATCTTGCCGACGAGGATGTCGCCCGCCTGCACTTCCGCGCCGATGTAGGTAATGCCGGCTTCGTCGAGGTTCTTCAGCGCCTCTTCCGACACGTTCGGAATGTCGCGCGTGATCTCCTCAGGCCCGAGCTTGGTGTCGCGGGCCATCACCTCGAACTCCTCGATGTGGATCGAGGTGAAGACGTCGTCCGAGACGATCTTCTCGCTGAGGAGGATGGAGTCCTCGAAGTTGTAACCGTTCCACGGCATGAACGCGACGAGCACGTTCCGGCCGAGAGCCAGCTCGCCGAGCTCCGTCGACGGGCCGTCGGCGATGATCTCGCCCTTCTTGACGATGTCGCCGACGCGCACCAGCGGCTTCTGCGTGATGCAGGTCGACTGGTTGGAGCGCTGGAACTTCATCAGGCGGTAGATGTCGACGCCCGGCTTCGAGGCGTCGCTCTCCTCGTTCGCGCGGATGACGATACGGGTCGCGTCGACCTGGTCGATGATGCCCGAGCGGCGCGCGGCGATCGCGGCGCCGGAGTCGCGGGCGACCACGGCCTCCATGCCGGTGCCGACGAACGGAGCGTCCGCCTTCACCAGCGGCACGGCCTGCCGCTGCATGTTCGAGCCCATGAGAGCGCGGTTCGCGTCGTCGTTCTCAAGGAACGGGATGAGCGCAGCCGCGACCGAGACGAGCTGCTTCGGCGACACGTCCATGTAGTCGACGCGGTCGATCGAAACGAACACCACCTCGCCCATGTGCCGGCAGACGATCAGATCGTCCGTGAACTTGCCCGAAGCGTCGAGCACGGCGTTCGCCTGCGCGACGTGGTGCTTGGACTCCTCGACGGCCGAGAGGTAGTGCACCTCGTCGGTCACGGCGCCGTCGCGCACCTTGCGATAGGGCGCCTCGATGAAGCCGTACTTGTTCACGCGGGCGAAGGTGGCGAGCGAGTTGATCAGGCCGATGTTCGGGCCTTCCGGCGTCTCGATCGGGCAGATGCGGCCGTAATGGGTCGGATGCACGTCGCGGACTTCGAAGCCCGCGCGCTCACGCGTCAGACCGCCGGGCCCGAGCGCCGAGAGACGACGCTTGTGCGTGATCTCGGAGAGCGGGTTGGTCTGGTCCATGAACTGCGACAGCTGCGACGAGCCGAAGAACTCGCGCACGGCTGCGGCCGCAGGCTTCGCGTTGATCAGGTCCTGCGGCATTACGGTGTCGATCTCGACCGACGACATGCGCTCCTTGATGGCGCGCTCCATGCGGAGCAGGCCGACGCGGTACTGGTTCTCCATCAGCTCGCCGACCGACCGCACCCGGCGGTTGCCGAGGTGATCGATGTCGTCGATCTCGCCCTTGCCGTCACGCAGGTCGACCAGCGTCTTGATGACCGCGAGGATGTCCGCCTTGCGGAGCGTCCGCACCGTGTCCTCGGCGTCGAGATCGAGACGCATGTTCATCTTCACGCGGCCGACGGCCGAGAGGTCGTAGCGCTCGCTGTCGAAGAACAGCGACTGGAACATGTTCTCGGCGGTGTCGAGCGTGGGCGGCTCGCCCGGACGCATGACACGGTAGATGTCGAACAGGGCCTCCTCGCGGGAGTTGTTCTTGTCCACCATCAGCGTGTTGCGGATGTAGCCGCCGGTGTTGACGTGGTCGATGTCGAGCAGGTCGAGCTCGTCGATCCCGGCGTCCTGCAGCGTCTCGAGCAGCTTGGCGGTGATTTCCTCGCCCGCTTCCGCCCAGATCTCGCCGGTCTCGGCGTTGACGATGTCCTCGGCGATGTACTGCCCGACGAGCTCCTCGTTCGCGATCCGGAGATCCTTGACCCCCTTCTCGACGATCAGGCGCGCCTGACGGACGGTGAGCTTCTTCCCGGCCTCAAGCGCGACCTCGCCGGTGTCGGCGTCGATCAGGTCGACCGTGACGTTCATGCCCTTCATGCGCGCGCCGTCGAACGGCGTGCGCCAGGCCTCGCCGTCACGGACGTAGCGAACCTTGTTGTAGAAGGTGTCGAGGATTTCCTCGCCGTCCATGCCGAGCGCGAACATCAGCGACGTCACCGGAATCTTCCGGCGACGGTCGATGCGGGCGTGCACGATGTCCTTGGCGTCGAACTCGATGTCGAGCCAGGAGCCGCGGTACGGAATGATGCGGGCCGCGAACAGCAGCTTGCCCGAGGAGTGGGTCTTGCCCTTGTCGTGGTCGAAGAACACGCCCGGCGAGCGGTGCATCTGGGAGACGATGACGCGCTCGGTGCCGTTGACGATGAAGGTGCCGTTGTCCGTCATGAGCGGCATGTCGCCCATGTAGACGTCCTGCTCCTTGATGTCCTTGACGGACTTGGCGCCGGTCTCCTCGTCGACGTCGAATACGATGAGGCGCAGCGTGACCTTCAGCGGGGCCGCGAAGGTCATGCCGCGCTGACGGCACTCGTCGACGTCGTACTTCGGCTGCTCGAACTCGTACTTCACGAACTCCAGCATCGAGCTGTTCGAAAAGTCCGAGATCGGGAACACCGACTTGAACACGGTCTGGAGGCCTTCATCCGGCCGTGAGCCGCTCTGACCGAACAGAAGGAACTGGTCGTAAGACGCCTTCTGGATTTCGATCAGGTTCGGCATCGCCGCGACTTCGCGGATCTTGCCGAAGAACTTGCGGACACGCTTGCGGCCGGTGATCGTATGAGCCATCGTCTTCCTCATCCATGCCGGAGGGGCACGCCTGATCCAAAGACCGTCGGACCCGCCGGACGGTCCTTGGGTCAGGCGTGGCGGAGCCGGACGGTCCCGGGTCTCCGCTTGTACGTCACGCCGCCGGGACAGTGCCCGGAAGGCGCTTAAGCCGCGTGGGACGAGACGCTCGACGAGCGCCCCTTCCCCGCGGCTTTCGCGTGCCGCGGAAGCGCCCGAGGGGCGCTCCCGCGACGGCAGATCAGACGCAGGCCAAAAGCCTGCGACGGATCACTTGAGCTCGACCTTGGCGCCGGCCTTCTCGAGCTGGGCCTTGAGCTTCTCGCCCTCGTCCTTGGAAACGGCTTCCTTGACGGCCTTCGGGGCCGCCTCGACGAGGTCCTTGGCTTCCTTGAGGCCGAGGCCGGTGATCGCGCGGACCTCCTTGATGACCTCGATCTTCTTGTCGCCGACGGCGGCAAGCATGACCGTGAACTCGGTCTGCTCTTCGACCGGCGCAGCAGCGGCGGCCGCCGGGCCAGCGACCGCGACCGCCGCAGCGGCCGAGACGCCCCACTTCTCTTCCAGGAGCTTCGCGAGCTCCGCAGCTTCGAGAACCGTCAGGTTGGACAGTTCGTCGACGATCTTCGTCAGATCAGCCATTGTTCTACGTCCTTGAGTTCGAACCAGTTTTTGAAATGAAAAACGGCGTCACGCCGCCTCGTCTCGCTTGGCGTAAGCCCCGAACACGCGCGCAAGCTTTGCGGCAGGCGCGGTGGAGAGCTGCGCGAGCTTGGTCGCGGGCGCCTGAATGAGGCCCACGAGCTTCGCGCGCAGTTCGTCCAGCGACGGCAGCGTGGCCAGAGCCTTCACGCCGTCGGGGTTCAGGGAGGTCGCGCCCATGGCGCCGCCCAGGATCACGAACTTGTCGTGCCCCTTGGCGAACTCCACCGCGACCTTGGGCGCCGCCACCGGGTCCTCGCTGTAGGCGAGGATGGTCGGACCCGTGAGAAGGGATCCGATGTGGGCGACGTCCGTGCCATCGAGAGCGATCTTGGCGAGCCGGTTCTTCGCGACCTTCACGCTCGCGCCTGCGGCGCGCATCTGCCGACGAAGCGTCTGCATCTGGGCGACGGTCAGACCCGAGTAATGAGCGACGACGATGGCCCCGGAGTTCGAAAACACCGAGTTCAGCGTCGTGACCATTTCACGCTTTTCCGCGCGGTCCACGTGCTCTCTCCGGTTGACGATCCGACCTTGTGGGCCGAACCGCCGGGTTGCGACGACCGTTCGTCATGCGGGCCTGGAAGACCCGCTGGCGAACGGCGGCTTCAAGCCTGTCCGCGCGCGACGCGTGAACGCCGCGGCGATGGTTCGAACCGGCAGGACGGGCCGCTCGCGCGGGCCGAAATCCGGTCGTCCCCGTCTCAGCAGGTCCCGGTGCTCCGGGCTTAAGCGGCCTCCCCGTGGAGGTGCGCCTGCTTTCTCGGACAGGTTCGGAGGGGCGGACGGATCCGACCCTCCTTTTCTCCCGGAGCGAACTCCGGGCGAAATCGGGTTGTTCAGGCGCCGCCGACGACGGACGACGGCTCGACGTGCACGCCCGGGCCCATCGTCGAGGACACCGAGATCTTCTGCACGTACTGGCCCTTGGCGCCGGTCGGCTTGGCCTTCACCACGGCGTCCGCGAACGCCTTGATGTTCTGGACCAGCTTCTCGGCGTCGAACGAGGCCTTGCCCACGCCGCCGTGGATGATGCCCGCCTTCTCGACGCGGAACTCCACCGCGCCGCCCTTGGCGGCCTTGACCGCGCCAGCGACGTCCATGGTCACCGTGCCGACCTTCGGGTTCGGCATCAGGCCGCGCGGACCCAGCACTTTACCGAGGCGGCCGACGAGCGGCATCATGTCCGGGGTCGCGATGCAGCGATCGAAGTCGATCGTGCCGCCCTGAACGATCTCGAGCAGGTCTTCGGCGCCGACGATGTCCGCGCCGGCCGCCCTGGCCTCGTCAGCCTTAGGGCCGCGGGCGAACACGCCCACGCGCACGGTCCGGCCGGAGCCGTTCGGCAGCTGACACACGCCGCGAACCATCTGGTCCGCATGGCGCGGGTCGACGCCGAGGTTGATCGAGACCTCGATGGTCTCGTCGAACTTCGCCGTCGCGCGCTCCTTGACCAGGCCGATGGCCTCGTCGAGCGCATACAGCTTCAGGCGATCAACGCCCTCGCGGGATTTCGCGACGCGCTTTGCAAGCTTCGCCATGATCAGGCCTCCACCGTCAGACCCATGGAGCGGGCGGAGCCCGCGATCATCGCGACCGCCGAATCGACGGTGGCGCAGTTCAGGTCGGCCATCTTCTTCTCAGCGATCTCGCGCAGCTGGGCCTGGGTCACCTTGCCGACGGGAGCCGCCTTGCCGGTGGTCTTGGAACCAGACTTGATGCCGGCGGCCTGCTTCAGGAAGTAGCTGACCGGGGGCGTCTTGAGCTGGAAGGTGAACGAACGGTCCGCATAGGCCGTGATCACGACCGGGATCGGCATGCCCTTCTCGAGCTGGCCGGTCTGGGCGTTGAACGCCTTGCAGAACTCCATGATGTTCAGGCCGCGCTGACCGAGTGCCGGGCCAATCGGCGGCGACGGGTTTGCGGAGCCGGCCGGCACCTGCAGCTTGATGTAGCCTGTGATCTTCTTCGCCATTTAGATGCTCCTTGGACGGCGCTCGCATTCCGCCGTCGTTGTCCGTGGTGCGAACGGCGGCCCAGGCGAGCGAAGAGCCCGGCGCCTGTCTCCCACGGCGGGAAACGGATCAGACCTTTTCGACCTGCCCGTACTCGAGATCGACGGTCGTCGCGCGACCGAAGATCGACACGTCGATCTTGAGGCGCGCTCGCGCCTCGTCGACGTCCTGCACCACGCCCGAGAACGAGGCGAACGGACCGTCCGAAACCCGGACGTTCTCGCCGACCTCGAACGACACCGACGGCTTGGGCCGCTCGATGCCTTCCTGGACCTGCTGGATGATCCGGCCGGCCTCGGCGTCCGAAATCGGCGACGGCTTGTTGTCCGCGCCAAGGAAGCCGGTCACCTTCGGGGTGTTGCGGATCAGGTGGTAGGCCTGGTCCGTCAAGTCCATCTTCACCAGCACGTAGCCGGGAAAAAACTTGCGCTCGGCGTCGACCTTGCGGCCGCGACGCACCTCGACGACCTTTTCGGTCGGGACGAGAATTTCCTCGAAGAGATCCGAAAGCCCGGTCTGCTCCGCCTTCTCGCGGATCGACTCGGCCACCTTCTTCTCGAAATTCGAGTAGGCGTGGACGATGTACCAGCGCTTGCGCCGGCCGCCCACGGCCGTGTCGGTCGCGCTCATTGTCCGATTCCCAGAATCAGCGTGACGACGGTGCGGAGGATCATGTCGGCGAAAAAGAAAAACACGCTCGCCACGAACACGAACACGAACACCATGACGGTGGTGATCGTCGTCTCGCGACGAGTCGGCCACACCACTTTCGAGGTCTCGGCGCCCACCTCTTGAATGAACTCGACAGGACTGGTTTTCGCCATAGCCTCAATTCACGTCGAAAAGGGGCGCAGCCGACAGGTCCGCACCCCAGTATGTCGCTTCAGGTCGCATCGCCCGCAAGCGGGGCTCCCCAATTGGTCCGCGCATTGGCGAACCTAAAACCTTGATCCCACGCTGGCAGGAGTGGAGGGACTCGAACCCGCAACCTCCGGTTTTGGAGACCGGCGCTCTGACCAGTTGAGCTACACTCCTAAGCGCAGGGGTCTTGGGCGGGGGCTTCATATGCCACGCCCAAGGGCCGTTCGCAACCACCTGGGCGCGGACGGATCACGAAAAGCGCCGACGTCAACGCTTTCGAGAGCTTTGGCGCCGGCCGTCTGGTCGAACGGCCGGCGGTAACTTCGTTCGTCCCGCCCGAAGGCGGAGAATCACTCGATGATGGAAGCGACGACGCCTGCGCCGACGGTGCGTCCGCCTTCGCGGATGGCGAAGCGCAGCTTCTCCTCCATCGCGATCGGCACGATCAGGTGCACCTCCATCGCGATGTTGTCGCCCGGCATCACCATCTCGGTGCCCTCGGGGAGGTGCACCACGCCTGTCACGTCCGTCGTCCGGAAGTAGAACTGCGGACGGTAGTTCGTGAAGAACGGCGTGTGACGACCGCCCTCCTCCTTGGTGAGGATGTAAGCCTCAGCCTTGAACTTCGTGTGCGGCTTCACAGAGCCCGGCTTGCACAGGACCTGCCCGCGCTCCACGTCCTCGCGCTTCGTGCCGCGCAGCAGCGCCCCGATGTTGTCGCCCGCCTGGCCCTGGTCCAGAAGCTTGCGGAACATCTCGACGCCCGTCACCGTCGTCTTCACCGTCGCCTTGATGCCGACGATCTCGACTTCCTCGCCGACCTTCACGATCCCGCGCTCAACGCGGCCGGTCACAACCGTGCCGCGCCCCGAGATCGAGAACACGTCCTCGACCGGCATCAGGAACGGCTGGTCGATCGGCCGCTCCGGCTGCGGGATGTAGGCGTCCACCGCCTTCATCAGCTCGAGCACAGCGTCATGGCCGAGCTTCGGGTCGCCGCCCTGCAGCGCAACGACCGCCGAGCCCTTGATGATCGGAATGTCGTCGCCCGGGAAGTCGTACTTCGACAGAAGCTCGCGCACCTCGAGCTCGACCAGCTCCAGAAGCTCCTCGTCGTCCACCAGGTCGCACTTGTTCAGGAACACCACCAGCGCCGGAACGCCGACCTGGCGCGCCAGCAGGATGTGCTCGCGGGTCTGCGGCATCGGGCCGTCCGCCGCTGAAACCACCAGGATCGCGCCGTCCATCTGCGCCGCGCCCGTGATCATGTTCTTCACGTAGTCGGCGTGGCCGGGGCAGTCGACGTGCGCGTAATGCCGGTTCGCCGTCTCGTACTCCACGTGCGCCGTCGAGATCGTGATGCCGCGCGCCTTCTCTTCCGGCGCCTTGTCGATCTGGTCGTACGCCGTAAACGTCGCGCCGCCCGTCTCAGCAAGAACCTTCGTGATCGCCGCCGTCAGAGACGTCTTGCCATGGTCAACATGACCAATCGTCCCAATGTTGCAATGCGGCTTCGTCCGCGCGAACTTTTCCTTGGCCATCAGCGGTATCCTGCGTGAAGTCTCGTGTTTGGCGAGAAGCGACGCTCCTCTAGGCGGGTTTCGCTCGTTTCACAAGCGGGAAAAACGCGGCCGTTTCAACGACGGCCGCAAGCTCCTGCGCCGCGCGCCGCTAAACAGCGAAAGCCTCCCCGCTAAGCCTTGGATATCAGACGGCGCCGGCTTTCCCAGCAAGACCTGAGATTGGCCTTACCTACCCTCGGGCCGAACGGCTCAGGCTGGAAGACTTGGAGCGGGTGAAGGGAATCGAACCCTCGTATTCAGCTTGGAAGGCTGCTGCTCTACCATTGAGCTACACCCGCGCGCGAGAGGGCCGGTGGATGGTGGAGGGGGTTGGATTTGAACCAACGTAGGCTGAGCCAACGGATTTACAGTCCGTCCCCTTTAACCACTCGGGCACCCCTCCACAGTCCGGCCCGTAGGCTTGCCGCCTGCGGGACGATGCGAGCCGCGGCGCGTCCCAGGACGCAGCGCGTTTCGCGGCGCTGCTTTTGCGGGGCGGAGGCCGCGGTGTCAACCGGAAAACATGTCTCCGTCCCCAACCGCCGGCCGAAGCGCGCCCGGCATGCCGGCCGCCGCCGGCGTCAGGCCGCCTCGACCGCCACGACCCCGGGCACCGTTCGCAACGCGCCGGCGATCTGGGGCGACACGCGGTAACGGCCCGGCAGGCGGATCTCGACTTCGGTCTCGCCCTCCTCGAGCATCAACACCACCGCGACCTCCCCGTCGCCGCCGGGCTCGAGCCGCTTGGCCAGCGCGTCGATCGGCTCCGGCGCCCGCATGAAGACCCGCACCGACCGCTGCAGCTTCTCGGCCGCGCGGTCCAAGGGCTCGACGCTTTCCAAGCGCAGCCGGACCTCGTCGCCCTCCACCGCGGCGCTGACCGAGACGATCACCGGCGTGTTGGGCTCCAGCAGGTCCCGATGCTTGGCGAGCCCTTCCGAAAAGATCACGGCCTCGTAGTGGCCCGTCGGATCGGACAGCATGATCACGCCCATGCGATTGCCGGACTTGGTCTTGCGCTCCTGACGGGCGAGCACGGTGGCGGCGAGCCTCCCCGCCGTCGCGCCCTGTTTCGCAGCCGCGACGAAGTCGACATAGCTGCGCACCCGCAGCTTCGCGAGCAGCGGCTTGTAGTCGTCGAGCGGATGGCCGGAGAGGAAGAAGCCGACCGAGTCGTATTCGCGTTTCAGGCGCTCGCCGGTCGACCAACTCTCATGCGGCGACGGGCGGATCGGGTCCGCCGAACCGCCGAACATGTCGTGCTGGCCGACCGCCGCCGAATCGCGGGTGCGCGAGGCGACGCCCATGATGCCTTCGACGCAGGCGAGCGCCCGCGCCCGGTCCGGCTCCAGCGCGTCGAGCGCCCCGGCCTGGATCAGGCTCTCCAGCGCGCGTTTGGGCAGCGCCTTGGCGTCGAGCCGCCGGGCGAAGTCCGGCAGGTCCGCGAAGCGCTTGGCGCGGCTCGCGGCGACCAACCCTTCCACGGCCTGGCCGCCGACGCCCTTCAGCGCCGCCAGCGCATAGAGGATCGCGCCGTCGTCGACGTCGAAGGCGACCGCGGAGCGGTTGACGCACGGCGGCTTCACCGGGATGCCGAGGCGGATCGCCTCCTGGCGGAACTCCGCCAGCTTGTCGGTCGAGCCCATGTCGAGGGTCATCGAGGCCGCGAGGAACTCCACGGGGTGGTTCGCCTTGAGATAGGCGGTCTGGTAAGCGACGAGCGCATAGGCCGCCGCGTGGCTTTTGTTGAAGCCGTAGTCCGCGAACTTCGCGAGCAGGTCGAAGATCGTCGAGGAGTCCGCCTTGCCGATGCCATTGTCGACGCAGCCCGTGACGAAGCGCTCGCGCTGGGCGTCCATCTCTGCGCGAATCTTCTTGCCCATCGCCCGGCGCAGCAGGTCGGCCTCGCCCAGCGAGTAGCCGGCGAGCGACTGCGCCGTCTGCATCACCTGCTCCTGGTAGATGATGACGCCAAAGGTCTCTCCCAGGATCGGCTCGAGCTTGGGATGCGGATACTCCGGCCTTTCCTGGCCGTGCTTCCGAGCGCAGTACACCGGGATGTTGGCCATCGGGCCCGGCCGGTACAGCGCGACGAGCGCGATGATGTCCTCGAACCGGTCCGGCTTCATGTCGGCCAGCGCGCGCCGCATCCCCGCGCTTTCCAGCTGGAACACGCCGACCGTCTCCCCGCGCGACAGCATGGCGTAGGTGTCGGCGTCGTCGAGCGGGATCTTGTCGAGCTCCACGGTCACCCCGCGCCGCTTCAGCAGGTTCACGGCGGTCGTCAGCGTCGTCAGCGTCTTGAGGCCGAGGAAGTCGAACTTCACGAGGCCCGCCGGCTCCACCCACTTCATGTTGAACTGGGTGACCGGCATGTCGGAGCGCGGATCGCGGTAGAGCGGCACCAACTCCGACAGCGGTCGGTCGCCGATCACGATGCCGGCGGCGTGGGTCGAGGCGTGGCGGTAAAGCCCCTCGAGCTTGAGCGCGATGTCGAGCATGCGCCCGACCTTCTCATCCTCCTCGCGCGCCTCCGACAGCTTGGGCTCGTCGGCGACCGCCTGCTTCAAGGTGACGGGATTGGCGGGGTTCTGCGGCACGAGCTTGCAGAGCTTGTCGACCTGGCCGTAGGGCATCTCGAGCACGCGGCCCACGTCGCGCATCACGCCGCGGGCCTGCAGCGTGCCGAAGGTGATGATCTGCGCGACGCGGTCGAGGCCGTAGCGCGCCTGGACGTAGCGGATCACCTCCTCGCGCCGGTCCTGGCAGAAGTCGATGTCGAAGTCCGGCATCGACACGCGCTCGGGATTTAGGAAGCGCTCGAACAGCAGGCCGAACCTCAGCGGATCGAGGTCTGTGATGGTGAGCGAATAGGCGACGAGCGAGCCCGCGCCCGACCCGCGGCCGGGGCCGACCGGGATGCCCTGGTCCTTGGCCCATTTGATGAAGTCGGCGACGATCAGGAAGTAGCCTGGGAACTTCATCCGCTCGATGACGCCGAGCTCGAAGTCGAGGCGGCGCTCGTAGGTTTCGACGTCGAGCTCCGGGGCGGGCCCATGCGCCGCAAGGCGCGAGGCGAGGCCCTCGACCGCCTGGCGGCGCAGTTCGGCCGCCTCGTCCACGACGCCGTCGCCGACCGTGAAGCGCGGCAGGATCGGCTTCATGGTGCGCGGCCGGTAGGCGCAGCGGCGCGCGATCTCGACGGTGTTGGCGGTCGCCTCGGGCAGATCGGCGAACAGCCGCACCATCTCCGCGCGGGACTTCAGATTGTGGTCGGCCGTGAACTGGCGACGCTCGCTTTCCGCCAGCACGCGGCCTTCGGCGAGGCAGATCAGCGCGTCATGCGCCTCGTGATCGCTTCGTTCCGCGAAGCGCGCGCCGTTGGTCGCGACCAGCGGAATCCCTTGGGCGTAGGCGAGGTCGACCAGCGCCCCCTCCACCGAACGCTCGTTCGCCGTGCCGTGGCGCTGGAGCTCCACGTAGAGGCCGTCGCCATAGAGCGCCGCCAGCGTCTGCAGGCGCGCGGCCGCGACGTCGTCGGCGCCTTCCAGCAGCATGCGGTCCACAGGGCCCTCGGGGCCGCCGCTCAGCGCGATCAGCCCGTCGCGGTGCGCCTCAAGCATCGCGAGGGTCGCGTGCGGGCCTTCGTTGACGTCGCTTTCGAGGAAGGCGCGGCTGCCGAGCGCCATCAGGTTGCGGTAGCCGGCCTCGGAGCGCGCAAGCAGCACGATGAGAGGGCGGCCCGCGTCCTTCATCGGGCGACCGGAGCGTTCCTCGCGGTCGGCGAACTCGACGTCAAGCGCCATGCCGATGATCGGCTGCACGCCAGCCGAGGCCATCTTCTCAGAAAACTCGAGCGCGCCGAACAGGTTGTCGTCGGTGAGCGCGATCGCCGGCATGTGGTCGGCCTTCGCCGCTGCGGCGATCTTCGCGACCGTCAGCGCGCCTTCGAGCAGCGAGAAGGACGAGCGCACGTGGAGATGGACGAAGCCGAGATCGCCCTTCAGTCCGCCGTCGGCCATCGCGCGCCTCCCTCGTGTCGTCGCGCCCACCCTACTCCGCCGCGAACCCAGGCGCGCCCCGGGAGACGCGGGTCTCCACAGGCGCGGGCGGAGATGCTCCCGTCAGACCGACCCTAAGGCGTCCGCCCAAAGCACCAGCGCGCCAAAAAAAACCATGACGGAGCCGAGCTCGATCGCGCCCCCTACTACCCCTAGCACCAAGTTCCAACCGTCGGTCCGGTCCATGACGCACTCCCGTTCTGGACTTGTTATGTTCCTATTTTGTTTCTTCTCCACAGCCGGTCAAGCGCTTTCGCACAGGGGCGGGAGCCGGAGGGTTGGGGGTGGTTAAGGAAAAGGTCGAAACGGCCTGGCGCGGGTTAACCGGCAGGGTGTGCTGGACGGACCGCGAAGCCGGGTGTCTACGACCAAGGCGTCGAGCTCTGCCCAAAGTCGCGCAGACCCGCGCGAAGGCGGGGGCATGACGGCGTGGCGATCTGAGCCTCTCACGCTCCGCCGAAGCCGCTAGCTTGCGCTCACACCTCCACCAGCACCCCGTCGCGCAGGGTCACGCGGCGGTCAAGCGTCGCGGCGAGGTCGAGGTTGTGGGTCGCGACCATGGCGGAGAGGCCCGAAGCGCGGGCGAGCGCGGTCAGCGTCTGGAACACATGCGCCGAGGTGGTCGGGTCGAGGTTGCCGGTCGGTTCGTCCGCAAACAGCAGACGCGGCGCGTTGGCGACGGCGCGGGCGATGGCGACGCGCTGCTGCTCGCCGCCGGAGAGCTCCGCCGGCCGGTGGGTCAGGCGCTTGCCAAGCCCGAGGTAGCCGAGCAGGTCCCTCGCGCGGCTCTCCGCCTCGGCGGGGGCGAGGCCGCGGATGAGCTGCGGCATCACCACGTTTTCGAGCGCGGAGAACTCCGGCAGCAGGTGGTGGAACTGGTAGACGAACCCGATCTGGTTGCGGCGGATCGCGGTGCGGGCGTCGTCGGAGAGGCCCGAGGTCGGCTCGCCGTCGAGAAAGACCTCGCCGCTGTCCGGCCGCTCCAGCAGTCCGGCGACGTGCAGCAGCGTCGACTTGCCCGTGCCCGAAGGCGCGATCAGCGCGATCGATTCGCCCGCGTTCATCACCATCGAGGCGCCGGCCAGCACCTCGAGGGTCGCCTCGCCCTGGCGGTAGCGCCGCACGACGCCGTCGAGCACCAGCAGCGGCGGGCGCTCCTCGTAGGGCGCCCCGGGGCCGCCGTCGTCCTGCGGATCGGTGTGGGTGTCGACGTCGCTCATTCGTAGCGCAGCGCCTCCACGGGATCGAGCTTGGCAGCGCGCCATGAAGGGTACAGCGTGGCGAGCACGGAGAGCGCCAGCGCCATCAGCACCACGGTCGCGGTCTCGCGCAGGTTGGGGTCCGCCGGCAGCTGGCTGAGGAAATAGACCTCGGGCGAGAACAGTTCGGTCCCGGTGAGGTAGGCCATGAAGGCGCGGATGGCCTCGATGTTCACGCACACGATCATGCCGAGGGCGAAGCCCGCCAGCGTGCCGACCACGCCGATGCTGGCCCCGGTGATGAGGAAGATCCGCATCACCGCCCCGCTGGTCGCGCCCATCGTGCGAAGGATCGCGATGTCGCGCCCCTTGTCCTTCACCAGCATGATCAAGCCGGAGATGATGTTGAGCGCGGCCACAAGCACGATCAGCGTGAGGATCAGAAACATCACGTTCCGCTCCACCTCCAGCGCCGAGAAGAAGGTCTTGTTGCGGTCGCGCCAGTCCAGCAGGTAGACGGCGCGGCCGGCGGCGGCCTGCAGCTCGGGCTTGACCCTGTCGATGGCGTCGGGGTCGTCGAGGTAGATCTCCATCGAGGAGACGTCGTCCTCGCGGTTGAAGTAGGCCTGGGCCTCGCCAAGCGGCATGAAGACGATCGCGGCGTCGTACTCCGACATGCCGATCTCGAAGATCGCCGCCACGCGGTAGCCCTTGATGCGCGGCGTCACGCCCATGGGCGTCACCGCGCCGCGCGGGGTGACGAGCGAGATGGTGTCGCCGGCGCGCACGCCGAGCTGGTCGGCGAGGCGGCGGCCGATCAGCAGCCCTTCCCCGTCGTCGAAGCCTTCCAGCGTGCCCTCGCGGATGGTCCGCGAGACCAACGGCAGCTTGCCGAGCTCCTGCGCGCGCACGCCCCGCACCAGCACGCCGCCCGAGGCGGAGGGCGAGGACACCAGCGCCTGCCCCTCCACCTGGGGAATGACGTACTTCACGCCGTCGACCTTCCCCAGCCGGTCGGCCAGCGCGAGGTAGTCCGTCAGCGGCCCGTCGATGGGCTGCACCACGGCGTGGCCGTTGATGCCGAGGATCTTGGAGAGCAGCTCGGTGCGGAAGCCGTTCATCACCGCCATCACGATGATGAGCGTGGCGACGCCGAGCGTGATGCCAAGGAACGAGAAGCCGGCGATGACCGAGATGAAGCCCTCGCGCCGACGGGCGCGAAGGTAGCGGCCCGCGATCAGCCACTCGAAACGGGCGAAGGGCCGCGTCGCGCCGGGCGCGGCTCCGTCGGCGGCGTCGCGGGCGTCGGTCATGAGGGGCGTCAGCTCGCGGTCAGCGCGTTGAGGGCGGCGTCGACGCTCAGCTGCTCGGGCGCGCCCGGGCCGCGGCGTTTCAGCTCCACCACGCCGTTCGCAAGGCCCTTCGGCCCGACGACGAGGCGCCAGGGCAGGCCGATGAGGTCCATGGTCGCGAACTTCGCGCCCGCCCGGTCGTCGGTGTCGTCGTAGAGCACGTCGATGCCCTGCCCTTTGAGCTTGGCGTAGAGGTCTTCGCAGGCCGCGTCGCAGGCCGAATCCCCAGGCTTCAAGTTCACGAGCCCGACCTTGAACGGCGCGACCGCATCCGGCCAGATGATTCCGGCGTCGTCATGGCCGGCCTCGATGATCGCGGCGGCGAGCCGCGATGGGCCGATGCCGTAGGAGCCCATGTGAACATGGACCTCCTTGCCGTCGGGGCCGGTCACCTTGGCGCCCATGGCCTCGGAGTACTTCGTCCCGAAGTAGAAGATGTGGCCGACCTCGATGCCGCGGGCCGAAAGCCGGCTCGCCTCCGGCGTCTCGGCGAACTTCGCCTCGTCGTGCATCTCCTCGGTCGCGGCGTAGAGGCTGGTCCACTTGTCCACGATCGCCTGCAGGCCCGCCGCGTCGTCGAAGTCGACGTCGAGCCCCGGCGTGTCGAAGCTCAGGTAGTCCTCGTGGCAGAACACGGCGCTCTCGCCGGTCTTCGCCAGGATGATGAACTCGTGGGAGAGGTCGCCGCCGATCGGGCCGGTGTCGGCCGCCATCGGAATCGCCTTCAGCCCGAGCCGCGCGAAGGTGCGGAGGTAGGCCGTGAACATGCGGTTGTAGGAGGTGCGGGCGGCCTCCTTGTCGAGATCGAAGGAGTAGGCGTCCTTCATCAGGAACTCGCGCGAGCGCATCACGCCGAAGCGGGGCCGCACCTCGTCCCGGAACTTCCACTGGATATGGTAGAGGTTCTTCGGCAGGTCCTTGTAGGAGCGGACGCTCGAGCGGAAGATCTCGGTGATCATCTCCTCGTTGGTCGGCCCGTAGAGCATCTCCCGATCGTGCCGGTCCTTGATGCGCAGCATCTCCTTGCCGTAGGCGTCGTACCGCCCGCTTTCGCGCCACAGGTCGGCCAGCTGGATGGTCGGCATCATCAGTTCGATCGCGCCGGCCCGGTCCTGCTCCTCCCGGATCACGCGGCAGATGTTGTTCAGCACCTTCAGCCCGAGCGGCAGCCAGGCGTAAATGCCGGCGGCCTCCTGCCGGATCATTCCCGCTCGCAGCATCAGGCGGTGGGAGACGATCTCCGCCTCCTTGGGCGCGTCGCGCAGGATGGGCATGAAGTAACGGCTGAGGCGCATGACGTCCGACGGCTCCGGGAGAGGGCGCGGGCGAAGCGGCAAATCGCGCGCCCGCGCGACGGCCGGAACGAAACCCGATGCCCCCGCAAAACACAAGCCGCGACGTCGCCGCGTCGCCCTTCCCGCCGATTTCGTTGATTTCCGAGCGCGCGCGCACAGGATTTCAGGCCGCGAACTTTGGGCTCTTTTTTTTGGCGCCAGATGCACAAATAGGTGACAACCCGTCGCAGGCGCGCTACGGTCTCGACATAACAAAGGGCCGCCCGGCGACGTTGCCACGCCGGGCCAAACAGCGGTCCAAGTCTTGGGAGGATGTCCGTTCATCGCGTCTTCGATGCGTTAGACGGTCGAAAAGCGCCGAAGTCCCGCACCGCTCGCGGCGCGTCGACCTAGAACGGGCTCGGAAAAAGAAACTCCAAAAAAGCAGGGCGCAGGCTCTGCTTTTTTTATTTGCGCGAGCGACGGCTCCCCCCAGGACGGCGCTCGACGCCGACGTCCCCGCCCTACGCCCAAGACCCCTCCCGACCTCGGCTCCGCCGAGGGCCACCCTCCCCACGCCTTCGGCGCGAGGAGGTATCCCCGC
This sequence comes from Methylopila sp. 73B, assembly GCF_000526315.1. Lineage (NCBI taxonomy): Bacteria > Pseudomonadati > Pseudomonadota > Alphaproteobacteria > Hyphomicrobiales > Methylopilaceae > Methylopila > Methylopila sp. 73B. The sequence continues at coordinate 1,757,882 of NZ_JAFV01000001.1, forward strand.
GCGTAAACGACTGGATGTGGCGGCTGAGGCGCCGGGCGCGAAAACCGTGTCCTAAACCTGCTCGAACTTGGGAAAGAACGGCACGTCGTCGAGCGTGAAGTGGCTTTGGGTCAGCAGCCAGACCACGAACAGGAACACCCCCGTCGCGGCGAGCGTGGTTAAGCCCACGATGCGCCAGCCGCGCAGGCGGACCGGGGCGCTGGGCTCGGTGCCGGGGATCACTTCGCCGGCGTCGAACTGGGTGCGCATGCCGAAGGGCAGAATCGCGAACAGCGTGATCCACCAGATCACGAAATAGATCGCCGCCCAGCTGACCAGCGGGAAAATCACGCCTGCTCGAGCTCCACCAGTGTGCCCAGCATGTCCTTCGGATGAAGGAACAGCACCGGCTTACCGTGGGCGCCGATCTTCGGCTCGCCGGAGCCCAGCACGCGCGCGCCCTTGGCCTTCAGCTGGTCGCGGGCGACCAGGATGTCGTCCACCTCGTAGCAGACATGGTGGATACCGCCGGCCGGCGCGCGGTCGAGGAAGGCCTGGATCGGCGAGTTCGCGCCGAGCGGCGCGAGCAGCTCGATCTTGGTGTTCGGCAGTTCGATGAAGACCACCGTCACGCCGTGGTCCGGCTCGTCGGCGGCGGGCGTCACCTTCGCGCCCAGCGTGTCGCGATAGACCGCGGTCGCGGCCTCGAGGTCCGGCACGGCGATGGCGACGTGGTTCAGGCGGCCGATCATCTGCTTCGCTCCGTCATCCCGGCGGAGCGGCGAAGCCGCGAACAGCCGGGATCGTGATCAGGATCAGGCGCCTACCGACGGTCGGTCCCGGCTCTCCGCTCATCGCTTCGGCCGGGATGATGCGCTGTGCCGGCGGGCGCTCCTAGCGCTCGCTCATACCCCCACCACGCTGACGTGGCATATTGGCTTTTTGCCCCATACCGTCTGCAGCTCGCCGCGGACGGCGCGCTCGATCGCCTTCTCGACCAGGCCGGCGTCGCGTCGCTTCTGGCGCGACAGGCCGTCGAGGCAGTCCAGCACCGTGTCGCGCAGCACCTCGGGCATCAGGGTGCCCTCGTCGTCGCGCGGCGGCAGGCCGGTGAAGCGGATCGAGACCTCGCCCGCCACTTCGCCGCGCTCGTTGAAGCCGACCGCGATCGACACGACGCCGGCGAAGGCGAGCTTGCGGCGCTCGGGGATGGTCTGCTCGGTCGCGTAGATCATCACGCGGCCGTCCTTGAGCATCCGCCCGGTGGGGACGTTGTCCACGATCTCGACCGGCCCGCCCGCGAGGCGCACGATGTCGCCGTTGCGGACCCGCACGACCTTGGGCACGCCGACCGCCTTCGCGAACTCCGCGTGGCCGTCGAGGTGGACCTCTTCGCCGTGGACCGGAACCAGCGCCTGCGGCTTGATCCAGCCGTAGAGCATGGCGAGCTCCTCCTGCCGGGGATGGCCGGAGACGTGGACGAAGTGGGTGCGGTCGGTGATGACGTCCGCGCCGCCCTCGACGAGCTTGTTGATGATACGGCCGACCGCCTTCTCGTTGCCGGGGATGGCGCGCGAGGAGAAGATCACCCGGTCGCCCTTGGCGAGGGTGACTTCCGGATGGTCGCCCTCGGCGACGCGGGCGAGCGCGGCGCGCGGCTCGCCCTGGCTGCCGGTCATGAGCGCGACGACCTTGTTGCGCGGCAGGTAGCCGAAGGCGTCGGGGCTGAGGAAGTCCGGAACGCCCTCGAGATAGCCGAGCTCGCGGGCGACGTCGGTGGCGCGCGCCATGGCGCGGCCGACCAGCACCACCTGGCGGTCGGCGGCGAGCGCCGCGTCGGCGACCGCGCGCAGGCGGCCGACGTTGGAGGCGAAGGTGGTGACGGCGACGCGCCCCGGGGCGGACTTGATGAGGCCCGCAAGACTCTCCGCGACCTCGGACTCGGACCGCGAGATGCCTTCGCGCAGCGCGTTGGTCGAATCGCCGACGATCGCGGCGACGCCCTCCTCGCCGATCGCGCGGAAGCGCTCCTCGTCGGTGGGACGGCCGAGCACCGGCGTGCGGTCGATCTTCCAGTCGCCGGTGTGGATCACCGTGCCGGCCGGGGTGCGGATCGCGAGCGCGGTCGATTCCGGGATCGAATGCGCGACGGAGATCAGCTCGACGTCGAACGGCCCGACGGGGAAGCGCGAGCCTTCGGCCACCACGCGCACGTCGATCTTCGGGGCGTCGCGCTCGGCCGAGCGCTTGGCGGCCAGGAGGCCGGCCGCGAAGGGCGTGGCGTAGACCGGGCACTTCAGCTGCGGCCAGAGGTCGAGCAGCGCGCCGTAGTGGTCCTCATGGGCGTGGGTGAGGATGATCGCCTCGAGCGCCCCGCCCTGCGCCTTGGCGAAGCGGATGTCCGGCATGATCAGGTCGACGCCGGGCGTCGTAACCTGATCGCCGAAGGTGACGCCGCAGTCGACCATCAGCCAACGCCGCTTGCGACCCTCGCCGAAGCCGTAGAGGCCGGCGTTCATGCCGATCTCCCCGACGCCGCCGAGGGGAACGAAAACCAGATCCTGCGCCATTCCCGCCCTTATTCCCGGACCGTCGCTGCGGTTCCGAAGCAAACCTCGCCAGCACTTACCGTGACAAGCGTTCCATCTGCGCCTCGTAGCACGAGGCGGCCGTCGTCATCGATCTTTTCGAACACGCCGCGCGCAATGCGGGCGCCCAGATCGACCGTGACCGTCGATCCCAGGCCCGCCGCGCGCGCCATCCAGCCTTTGCGCACCTGCGCGAAGCCGCGCCCGTCGTCCCATGTGTCGAACCACGCCGCGAAGGCGTCCGTCAACGCGACGAAGAGCTGTTCCGCCGTCGTGTCGTCGCCGCGGGAGGCCAGCGAGACCCCCGGATAGGGTAGTCCTTCGGGCGCGGAGGCCACGTTGACGCCGATCCCGACCGCGATCGCGACCCGCCCCGGCGCCGACGTGTCGGCCTCCAGCAGGATGCCGGCGAGCTTCGCGCCGTCGACGATCACGTCGTTCGGCCACTTGAGCTCGGGCCGGGTGGTGGGCTGGCCGAGCGACGGCGCGACGGCGCGCAGCGCCTGCTCCAGCGCGAGCCCCGCCACGAATCCGAGCGTGGCGGCCGTCTGGGGGGGAATCGCCAGCGTCGCGCCGAAGCTCGCCGCCAAGTTCCCACGCCCCGTGGACCACGCCCTCCCCCGCCGTCCGCGCCCCGCCGTCTGCGCCCGCGCGACGACCCAGGCCGGCCCGCGGCCTTCGCGGGCGAGCGCCAGCGCCTCGGCGTTGGTGGAGCCGACCGTGTCATAGGCGTGCAGCGCGTGGCCGGCGGCGACCGCCGTGGGGCCGAGGGCGAAGGTCATGCGCGAGGAGCTTGCAGCTTCTGGTCGCCATCAAGCCCTGCGACGATCGGAACCGTTCCGCTCTCTTCGGCGCCACCCCCACCCCCAGCCCCTCCCCGCAAGGGGGAGGGGAGCGCGTGGAGCTTGGCTCGGAGGTCGGCTGATCGTCGCAATGCTGGCATCCCCCCTCCCCCCTGCGGGGAGGGGTAAGGGGTGGGGGTGGCGGAAAATGAAGCTCCGCAGGCCCCGAAAGCCGCCCTCACCCTCAGAACAGCGACTGCGCGGCGGCGCCGGCGGCGGCGGTGAGCGGGCCGGGGTAGACGAAGTACAGCAGCGTGAAGCCGCCCGCGAGCGTCAGCACGGCCTTTGCGCCGAAGCTCATGGGCTCGAAGGCCACCGTCGGCTCGTCGAAGTAGATGATCTTGACGATGCGCAGGTAGTAGAACGCGCCCACCACCGACAGCACGAAGCCGGCGACCGCGAGCAGGTAGAGCCCGGCGTTCACCGCGGCGTAGAACACGTAGAACTTCGCGAAGAAGCCGGCGAGCGGCGGGATGCCGGCGAGCGAGAACAGGATCATCGCCAGCACGAAAGCCATGGCCGGCTTGGTGCGCGAGAGCCCCGCGAGGTCGGAGATGCTCTCGACGTAGGATCCGTCCTTGACCCGCATGGAGAGGATGCAGGCGAAGGCGCCGAGCGTCATGGCGACGTAGATCGCGAGATAGATCATGACGCCGCGGACGCCCTCTGGCGTGCCGGCGGCGAGGCCCACCAGCGCGTAGCCCATGTGGCCGATCGAGGAGTAGGCCATCAGGCGCTTGAGGTTCTTCTGGCCGATCGCCGCGAAGGAGCCGAGCGCCATCGAGGCGAGCGCCACGAACACCACCACCTGGCGCCACTCGGTCGTGACCGAGGGGAAGGCCTCCATGATCACGCGCACGAACATCGCCATGCCGGCGACCTTGGTGGCGGAGGCGAAGAAGGCGGTGATCGGCGTCGGCGCGCCCTCGTAGACGTCCGGCGTCCACATGTGGAACGGCACCGCCGAGACCTTGAACGCGAAGCCCGAGATCAGGAACACCACGCCGAAGATGAGCCCGAGCGAGGCCTCGCCGGACTTCAGCGCCTCCGCGATGTCGGCGAAGCCGACCGCGCCAGTGTAGCCGTAGACCAGCGACGCGCCGTAGAGCAGCATGCCGGACGACAGCGCGCCGAGCACGAAGTACTTGAGGCCGGCTTCGGTCGAGCGCTCGTCGTCGCGGTTGATGGCGGCGATGACGTAGAGCGCGAGGCTCTGAAGCTCGAGGCCGAGGTAGAGCGCGATCAGGTCGTGCGCCGAGATCATCAGCGACATGCCGAGCGTCGAGAGCACCACCAGGATGGCGTATTCGAAGCGGGCGAACTTCAGCCGCTCCATGTAGTCGAACGAGAGCAGCAGGGCCGCGTAGGCGCCGATGAAGGCGACGATCTTCATGAACCGCGCGAAGCCGTCCAGCACGAAGCTGCCGCCGAAGGTCACGGCGTCCGGCGCGACGACCACCGCGACGCCGGCCGCGGCCAGCAGCGCCAGCGCCAGGCCGTTGATCAGCTGCGTCGAGCGCTCGCCCATGACGGCGCCGATGAGCACGAGCGCGAGCGACCCGACCGCGAGGATGATCTCCGGCAGCGCAGGCGCAAGGGTGGGGAAAGCTGTGGCGTCCATTTCAAAGGGCCTTCGTCAGTTCGGCGATCCCAACCGGGCGCGCAGCACAAGCCACCGGCCCGCAAGCCCCCTCACCCGGCCCTTCGGGCCGACCTCTCCCCGCCGGGGAGAGGTGAAGCGCGGGCTTCCGCGCAATTTCCGCATACGGATCGCGCCACGCCGTCGCCGCGCACCTCTCCCCGGCGGGGAGAGGTCGGAGGGCGAAGCCCTCCGGGTGAGGGGGCTGGACGCGGGTCATGGTCATCACTGCCCCACCAGCGCAGCGGCCTTGCCGGCGCTCTCGATGGCGGCGGTGGTCTGCTGGAGCAGGCCGCCGATGGAGGCGGCGGAGAAGTCGATCACCGGCGCCGGCCACACGCCGAACAGGATGGTCAGGACCGCCAGCGGCGCGAGCAACGCGATCTCCCGGCGCGAGAGGTCAGGGATCCCGGCGAGCTCGGGCTTGTCGAGCGCGCCCAGCACCACGCGGCGGTAGAGCCAGAGCGCGTAGCCCGCCGAGAGGATCACGCCCGTGGTGGCGACCAGCGCGACCCAGGTGTTGGCCCGGAACGAGCCCATCAGCGTCAGGAACTCGCCGACGAAGCCGGAGGTGCCGGGCAGGCCGACATTCGCCATGGTGAAGACGAGGAAGGCCGCCGCGTACCACGGCATGCGGTTCACGAGGCCGCCGAAGGCCTTGATCTCGCGGGTGTGCAGCCGGTCGTAGACCACGCCGACGCAAAGGAACAGCGCGCCGGACACCACGCCGTGGCTGATCATCTGGAACACCGCGCCCTGCACCCCCTGCTCGTTCAGCGCGAAGATGCCCATGGTGACGAAGCCCATGTGCGCGACCGAGGAGTAGGCGATCAGCTTTTTCACGTCCTCCTGCATCAGCGCGACCAGCGAGGTGTAGACGATCGCGACGACGGACAGCGTGAACACGAAGGGCGCGAAGTACTCGCTCGCGAGCGGGAACATCGGCAGCGAGAACCGCAGGAAGCCGTAGCCGCCCATCTTCAGCAGGATGCCGGCCAGGATGACCGAGCCCGCGGTCGGCGCCTCCACGTGCGCGTCCGGCAGCCAGGTGTGGACCGGCCACATCGGCATCTTCACCGCGAAGGAGGCGAAGAAGCCGAGCCACAGCCAGGTCTGCATCTCGGGCGAGAACTTGTAGGCGAGCAGCGCCACGATGTCGGTGGTGCCGGCGGTCCCGTACATCGCGAGGATGCCGACGAGCATCAGCAGCGAGCCGAGCAGCGTGTAGAGGAAGAACTTGAAGCTGGCGTAGACCCGGCGCTTGCCGCCCCAGATGCCGATGATGAGGAACATCGGGATCAGGCCGGCCTCGAAGAACAGGTAGAACAGCACGAGGTCGAGCGCGGAGAACACGCCGATCATCAGCGTTTCGAGCACCAGGAACGCGATCATGTACTCCTTCACCCGGTGGGTGATGGAGGTCCAGGACGCCAGGATGCAGAACGGCATGAGGAAGGCCGTCAGCACCACGAAGGGCGCCGAGATGCCGTCCACGCCGAGCTTGTAGTTGATCGAGGAGCCGAGCCATTCGGCCTGCTCGACGAACTGGAAGCCGGGCTCGGCGAGATCGAACTTCGCCCACAGCACGAGCGAGACGACGAAGTTCACCACCGTCGTCCACAGCGCGACGTGCTTGACGTTGCGCAGGCTCGCCTCGTCCGTCCCGCGGATCATCAGCAGGAAGAAGACGCCGACCAGCGGCAGGAACGTCAGCAGCGAAAGGATGGGCCAGCCGGTCATAGCCTCACAGCCCCCGCATCAGGAACCAGGTGAAGAGGGCCGCGACGCCGATGAGCATCGCGAAGGCGTAGTGGTAGACGTAGCCGGTCTGCAGGCGGACGACGCGGTTGGTGACGTCGATCACGCGGGCCGAGATCCCGTCCGGGCCGAGCCCGTCGATGATCCGCCCGTCGCCGGTCTTCCAGAGGAAGCGGCCGATCCACTTCGCCGGGCGCACGAAGATCAGGTCGTAGAGCTCGTCGAAGTACCACTTGTTGAGCAGGAACTGGTAGATCAGCTCGTGCCGGCGCGCGAGCGCCGCCGGAATGCCGGGGCTCTTCACATAGAACAGCCAGGCCACGGCGAAGCCGACCACCATCATCACGAAGGGCGCGTACACCACCCAGGCCGGGACCTCGTGCATGTGGTGCAGGATCTCGTTGTGCTCGCCGGTGAACAGCGCGCCGTTCCAGAAGTCGTCGTACTTCTCGCCGATGAAGCGCGACTTGAACACGAGACCGGCGAACAGCGCTCCGATGGCGAGCACCAGCAGCGGCACCGTCATGACGCGCGGGCTCTCGTGCACGTGGCTCATGGTCTCGAGCGACGCCCGCGGCTCGCCGTGGAAGGTCAGGAAGATCAGGCGCCAGGAGTAGAACGAGGTCAGCAAGGCCGCGAGCACGGTGAGCGCGAAGGCGTACATGCCGGCGCTGGTGTGCGCGGCGTAGGCCGCCTCGATCACCGCGTCCTTCGAGAAATAGCCGGCGGTCAGCGGGAAGCCGGTCAGCGCCAAGGTGCCGATCACCATCATCCAGTAGGTCAGCGGGATCAGCCGGCGCAGGCCGCCCATCTTCCGCATGTCCTGCTCGTGGTGCATCGCGTGGATGACCGAGCCCGAGCCGAGGAACAGCAGCGCCTTGAAGAAAGCGTGGGTGAAGAGGTGGAACACCGCGACGCTGTAGGCCCCGACCCCGAGCGCCACGAACATGTAGCCGAGCTGCGAGCAGGTCGAATAGGCGATGACGCGCTTGATGTCGTTCTGGACCAGACCGACCGTCGCCGCGAAGATCGCGGTCGTCGCGCCGACGATCGTCACCACGGTCAGCGCGTCCGGCGCGTGCTCGAACAGCGGGGACATGCGCGCAACGAGCACGATGCCCGCCGTCACCATGGTGGCGGCGTGGATCAGCGCGGAGACCGGCGTCGGGCCCTCCATCGCGTCCGGCAGCCAGGTGTGCAGGCCGAGCTGCGCCGACTTGCCCATCGCGCCCATGAACAGCAGCAGGCAGATGACGGTGAGCGCGTGCCAGTCGTGGCCGAGGAAGTGGATCGTCTTCTCGGCGGCGCCCGGCGCGTCGGCGAAGATGGTCGCGAACTGCACGCTGTCGAAGATGACGTAGGTCGCGAAGATGCCGAGCAGGAAGCCGAAGTCGCCGACGCGGTTGACGACGAAGGCCTTGATGGCGGCGGCGTTGGCGGAGGGCTTCTGGTACCAGAAGCCGATCAGCAGGTAGCTCGCGAGGCCGACGCCCTCCCAGCCGAAGAACAGCTGCACGAGATTGTCCGCCGTCACCAGCATGAGCATCATGAAGGTGAAGAGCGAGAGGTAGCCGAAGAATCGCGGACGGTGCGGATCCTCGTGCATGTAGCCGATCGAATAGAGGTGAACGAGCGCCGACACCGAGGTGACGACGACGAGCATCACCGCCGTCAGGGTGTCGATCCGGAACGCCCAGTCGATCACGAGGCTGCCAGAAGTGATCCAGCGCAGCACCGTGACGTGCGCGTCGTTGCCCGACAGGCCGACGTCGATGAAGGCGATCCACGACAGCGCCGCCGACACCATCAGCAGGCCGGTGGTGATCAGCTCCGCGAGCCGCGAGCCCTGCGCCGCCGGCTCGACCGGGCCGTGGTCGTCGTGCCCATGGTCGTCATGGCCATGCGCGTCATGGCCATGCGCGGCGTGACGCCCGGCGTGGCCATGGTCGTGCGCGTGGTGGAACGCATCAAGCGGGCCGACCGCGCCGGGGTTGCGCCGGCGCGCGCCCGCGAGCGCGATGACCCCTGCGAGGATCGCGCCAAGAAGGGGGAGAAAGACGATCAGATGGTACATCAGCGGTCCGTCGGGGCTGAGACGCCCCTCACCCCTTCATCCGGTTGATGTCTTCGACCGCGATGGTGCCGCGGTTGCGGAAGTAGACGACGAGGATCGCGAGGCCGATGGCGGCCTCGGCGGCCGCGACCGTCAGCACGAACAGCGCGAACACCTGGCCCTTGAGGTCGCCGATGTGCGTGGAGAACGCCACCAGGTTGATGTTGACGGCGAGCAGGATGAGCTCGATCGACATCAGGATGACGATGACGTTCTTGCGGTTGAGGAAGATCCCGAGCACGCCGAGCGTGAACAGGATCGCCGCCACCGTGAGGTAATGTCCGAGCGCGATCGCCATGGTCAGACCCCCGTCTCCGAAAGGCCCTGGCCCGGGCGCACCTTGACCACCTCGATCGCGGTCGCGGGGCCGCGCGCGACCTGGGCCGCGATGTCCTGCCGCTTCACGCCGACCCGGCGCTCGCGCAGCGTCAGCACGATCGCGCCGATCATGGCGGTCAGCAGCACGAGGCCGGCGGCCTGAAACAGCAGCAGGTGGTCGGTGTAGAGCACGCGGCCGAGCGCCTCGGCGTTGGTGACGTCGGTCGGGATCGGCGCCTTCGCGACCACCGTGTGCGGCGCGCCGCCGACGCCCCAGGTCCCGACCACCAGCACCAGCTCGACCAGCACGATCAGCCCCACCAGCGCGCCGATCGGCAGGTACTGCAGGAACCCGTCGCGCAGCTCGGCGAAGTCCACGTCCAGCATCATGGTCACGAACATGAACAGCACCGCGACGGCGCCGACGTAGACCACGACCAAGATCATCGCCAGGAACTCGGCGCCCATCAGCACGAACAGGCCCGCGGCGTTCACGAAGGCGAGGATGAGGAACAGCACCGAATGCACGGGATTCTTTGACGAAATCACCATGAACGCCGACGCGACGGTGACGCCCGCGAACAGGTAAAAGAACAGCGCTGGCAGGGTCATGCGCGAACGTCCTTGCGCGGCAGGTCAGGGCGGGCGCGGCGGGCGGCCTTCACCTCTCCCCGGGGGGGAGAGGTCGGCGCGCAGCGCCGGGTGAGGGGGAGCCCCACACGCCAGGCGGGCAAAGCCCCCTCACCCGCGAGGCTGACGCCTCGCGACCTCTCCCCGCCGGGGAGAGGTGAAGGCTGCGCCTGACGCCCGGCTAATTGAACACTCGTCATTGCGCCCCTCACCGGTACGGCGCGTCGAGGGCGATGCGGCGCGCGATCTCGCGCTCCCAGCGGTCGCCGTTCGCGAGCAGGCGCTCCTTGTCGTAGTAGAGCTCCTCGCGGGTCTCGGTCGCGAACTCGAAGTTCGGGCCCTCGACGATCGCGTCCACCGGGCAGGCCTCCTGGCAGAAGCCGCAATAGATGCACTTCACCATGTCGATGTCGTAGCGGGTCGTGCGCCGCGTGCCGTCGTTGCGGCGCGGGCCGGCCTCGATGGTGATGGCCTGCGCCGGGCAGATCGCCTCGCACAGCTTGCATGCGATGCAGCGCTCCTCGCCGTTGGGATAGCGGCGCAGGACGTGCTCGCCCCGGAAGCGCGGCGAGATCGCGCCCTTCTCGAAGGGGTAGTTGATGGTCGCCTTCGGCCGGAAGAAGTAGCGCATCGACAGAAAGAACGCCGACACGAACTCCTTCAGGAACAGCGAGCGGGCCGCTTGATCGAGCCGCATCTCAACCCTCGTTTCGTTTGCGAGCCGTCATCGGCCCGCCAGCAATTCCGCCGCCACATAGCCCACGACCGCGATCTCCACGATCGTCGTGACGATGACGATCGGACCGGCGAGCCGGCGGACCGTCGTGAACTTCCTGGCGTCCTCGGGGGACGCCTTCTCGATCTGCCGGTCGACGCCGGCGTTGATCGCCTTCGCGCCGAGCCAACCCAGCAACGCGCCGACGGCCGCGCCCAGAACGGCCCCGGCCAGTCCCGGCGTCATCCGCCGAGATACCCGCCGAGCGCTGCGCCGCCGACGGCGCCCCCGACCGCGAACAGGCCCGGAAACACGATGCCGTAGACCCGCCGGGTCGGACCCTCGAGCAGGTCCGGCCGCCGGATGCCGCCGCGGCGGCGCTGCTGCTCCAGCACGCGCGGCAGCGCCACGCGCCCGAACAGCATGCCGAGCGCCAGCCCCAGCATGAGGCCGACGAGGCCCCCGACGAAGGTCACGGCGCCCACCCCGTGAACTGCAGCACCGCCGCCACGATCACGACCATCGCGAGCGAGATCGGCAGGAACACCTTCCAGCCGAGCCGCATCAGCTGGTCGTAGCGGTAGCGCGGCACGAAGGCCTTCACCATGGCGAACATGAAGAACACCAGGCACATCTTCCCGACGAACCAGAACACGCCGGGGATCCAGGTGAAGGGCGCGAAGGGGATCGGCGACAGCCAGCCGCCGAGGAACAGGATCGTCGTCAGCGCGCACATGGTCATGATGGCCACGTACTCGCCGAGCATGAACAGCAGGTACGGCGTCGAGGCGTACTCGGTCATGAAGCCCGCGACGAGCTCCGACTCCGCCTCCGGGAGGTCGAACGGCGGGCGGTTCGTCTCGGCGAGCGCCGAGATGAAGAACACCACGAACATCGGGAACAGCGGCAGCCAGTACCAGCCGAACACGCCGGCGGCGGTGTCCTGGGCGCGCACGATGTCGGAGAGGTTCAGCGACCCGACGCAGAGCAGCACGCAGATGATCACGAAGCCGATCGAGACCTCGTAGGACACCATCTGCGCGGCCGAACGCAGCGCGCCGAGGAACGGGTACTTCGAGTTCGACGCCCAGCCGCCCATGATGACGCCGTAGACGCCGAGCGACGAGATCGCGAACACGTAGAGGATGCCGACGTTGAGGTCGGCGATCGCCCAGCCCTCCGCGAGCGGGATGACCGCCCAGGCGCCGAGCGCGAGGAAGCAGGTCACCAGCGGCGCGAGCAGGAACACGCCCTTGTTCGCGCTGGACGGGATCACCGGCTCCTTCAGCACGAACTTCAAAAGGTCGGCGAAGGACTGGAACAGGCCGAACGGCCCGACCACGTTGGGGCCGCGGCGAAGCTGCACCGCAGCCCAGACCTTGCGGTCCGCCAGCAGGATGTAGGCGATGAACACCAGGAGCGCGACGAGCAGCGCGACGCTCTGGAGCAGGATCAGCAGGATCTGGAGAACGGTGTCCACGACTTACTCCGCCGCCTGCGCGAGCGACCCGCGCTTGAGCGCGCTCATCTCGGCCATGATGGCCGAGGCGCGCGCGATCGGGTTCGTCAGGTGGAAATCGGCGACGGCGTTGACGAAGGCGTCGCCGGACAGCGATCCGACCGCGTAGCCCGATAGATCCGCCGGCTCGCCGGCCGCGATCTCGTCCACGGCCGCGAAATGCGCATGAGCCGCGTAAAGCGCAGCCCGCAGCTGCGGCAGCGAGTCGTAGGGCAGCCGCGCGCCGACGGCGTCCGACAGCGCCCGCAGGATCGCCCAGTCCTCGCGGCCTTCGCCGGGCGGGAAGGTCGCCCGGTTCGCGACCTGCACGCGGCCCTCGGTGTTCACATAGGTGCCGGACTTCTCGACATAGGCCGCGCCCGGCAGGATGACGTCGGCGCGGTGCGCGCCCCGGTCGCCATGGGTGCCGAGGTAGACGACAAAGGCGCCGGGGGCGATCTCGATCTCGTCCGCGCCCAGCAGGAAGGCCACGTCGAGCGCGCCGGGCGCCGCCATCTCGGCGGCGGTTTTGCCTCCCTGCCCCGGCGTGAAGCCGAGGTCGAGCGCGCCCACGCGCGACGCCGCGGCGTGCAGCACCGACAGGCCGTTCCAGCCCGCGGCGACGTTCGCGCCGGACGCGAGCTTGGAGGCCGCAGCGAGCACGGCGAGGCCGTCGGCCCGCGCCAGCGCGCCCGCGCCGACGATGACGAGCGGCCGCGCGGCCTTGGCGAGGACCTCGGCGAAGCCGCTCTTGCCCTCGACGATCTCGGTCAGCGAGCCCGTGCCGGCGCCGAGGTGCTCGGCGCCGTAGGTCAGGTCCGCGCGCTCGCCCACCAAGCCCACGCGGACCTCGCCGAGGCGCCAGCGCTTGCGGATGCGGGCGTTCAGAACCGGCGCCTCCAGGCGCGGGTTCGTCCCGATGAGCAGGATCGCGTCGGCCTGCTCGACGCCGGCGATGGTCGCGTTGAAGAGGTAGCTCGCGCGGCCGAGCGAAGGATCGAGCGCCGAGCCGTCCTGGCGGCAGTCGAGGTTCGTCACGCCAAGCCGTCCGAACAGATCCTTGAGCGCGAAGATTTCCTCAACCGCGGCGAGGTCGCCGACGATCGCGCCCACGCGCTCCTTGTCGGCGCCCTTGATCTTCGCCGCGACATGGCCGAGCGCCTCGGGCCAGGAGGCCGGCCGCAGCCGGCCGTTCTCACGCACGTAGGGGCGGTCGAGCCGCTGGGTGCGCAGGCCGTCCCAGATGAAACGGGTCTTGTCGGAGATCCACTCCTCGTTCACGTCCTCGTTCGTGCGCGGCAGGATGCGCATGACCTCGCGTCCGCGGGCGTCGACGCGGATTGCGCTGCCGAGCGCGTCCATCACGTCGATCGACTCGGTCTTCGAGAGCTCCCACGGACGCGCCTGGAAGGCGTAAGGGCGCGAGGTCAGCGCGCCGACCGGGCAGAGATCGATGACGTTGCCCTGGAGCTCCGACGACATGGCGGACTCAAGATAGGTCGTGATTTCCATGTCCTCGCCGCGGCCGATGGCGCCGATCTCGGCGCAGCCGGCGACCTCCGCCACGAAGCGCACGCAGCGGGTGCAATGGATGCAGCGCGTCATCGTCGTCTTCACGAGCGGGCCGATGTACTTGTCTTCGACCGCGCGTTTGTTTTCGTGGAAGCGCGAGCCCGAGACGCCGTAGGCCATGGCCTGGTCCTGCAGGTCGCACTCGCCGCCCTGGTCGCAGATCGGGCAATCCAGCGGGTGGTTGATGAGCAGGAACTCCATCACCCCCTCGCGCGCCTTCTTCACCATCGGCGAGCGGGTGGAGACGACCGGCGGCTCGCCGTTCGGGCCGGGGCGCAGATCGCGCACGCCCATGGCGCAGGAGGCCACCGGCTTCGGCGGCCCGCCCTTCACCTCGACGAGGCACATGCGGCAGTTGCCGGCGATCGACAGCCGCTCGTGGAAGCAGAAGCGCGGAATCTCTGCTCCAGCCGCCTCACAGGCCTGCAGGATCGTGTATTCGGCCGGGACGTCGACTTCGGCGCCGTCGACGATGATCTTGGTCATGGTCTCAGAGCCTCAGTGCGCAACATCAGATAGCTCGAGCCGTCGTTCGATACGATCGACTCGAATTTCCAGGCGATCGAGCCTGCGATTCACCCCCGCGAGACCTTCCTCAACGGCGGTCATCCGAACTTTCAAATCCACGATGTCGTCGCGGGTGCGCTGCGTGGTCTCGTCAATGCGCCGAAGCATGGCGAGCACCAGATTGTCGGGTTCGTCAGCCATCGCCCCTCACTCCGCCGCCACGGCGAAGTCCCGCGGGGCGGGGTTCGCGGCGTAGTCGTCGATGCGCTTTTCGATTTCGTGGCGGTAGTGCCGGATCAGGCCCTGCACCGGCCAGGCCGCGGCGTCGCCGAGGGCGCAGATCGTGTGGCCTTCGACCTGAGTCGAGACTTCCAGCAGCATGTCGATCTCACGCTTCTCCGCGCGGCCGACCGCCATGCGCTCCAGCACGCGCCACATCCAGCCCGTGCCCTCGCGGCACGGCGTGCACTGGCCGCAGCTCTCGTGCTTGTAGAAGTGCGAAATGCGGGCGATGGCGCGGACAATGTCGGTGGACTTGTCCATGACGATCACCGCCGCGGTGCCGAGGCCCGAGCGCAGGTTGCGCAGGGTGTCGAAGTCCATCGACAGGTCCTGGCACTGGTGCTCCGGGAGCACCGGCACGGAGGAGCCGCCGGGGATGACCGCGTAGAGGTTGTCCCAGCCGCCGCGGATCCCGCCGCAGTGCTTCTCGACCAGTTCGCGGAAGGAGATTCCCATCTCCTCCTCAACGTTGCACGGCCGCTCGACGTGGCCCGAGATCGAGAACAGCTTGGTGCCGGTGTTGTTGGGCTTGCCCATGCCGGCGAACCAGGCGCCGCCGCGCCGCAGGATGGTGCCCGCCACCGCGATCGACTCGACGTTGTTCACCGTCGTCGGGCAGCCGTAGAGGCCCATGTTCGCCGGGAACGGGGGCTTCAGCCGCGGCATGCCCTTCTTGCCCTCGAGGCTCTCCAGAAGGGCCGTCTCCTCGCCGCAGATGTAGGCGCCGGCGCCGTGGTGGACGTAGATGTCGAAGGGGTAGCCGTGCTTGTTGTTCGGTCCGACGAGATTGGCCGCATAGGCCTCGTCGACCGCGCGCTGCAGCGCTTCTTTCTCGCGGACGTACTCGCCGCGGATGTAGATGTAGCAGGCGTTGGCGTGCATCGCGAAGGACGCGATCAGGCAGCCTTCGATCAGGAGATGCGGGTCGTTCCGCATGATCTCCCGGTCCTTGCAGGTGCCCGGCTCGGACTCGTCGGCGTTGACAACGAGGTAGTGCGGGCGGCCCTCCTGCGGCTTCGGCATGAAGGACCACTTCAGGCCTGTCGGGAAGCCCGCGCCGCCGCGGCCGCGGAGGCCCGACGCCTTCATCTCGGCGACGATCCAGTCCCGGCCCTTTTCCAGCAGGAACTTGGTCTCGTCCCAGGCGCCGCGCTTAAGCGCGTTCTCGAGGTCGGCGCCGCGGCGGCCGTTGAGGTTCGTGAAGATGCGGTCGCGATCCGTCAGCATGGCGTCACGCTCCCTTCTCGGACGGGGCGACGCCAGGCGACGCCGGCGTCTTCGGCGAGGTTCCGACCGTGGTCGAGCCGGACGAGGTGTCCTCGGTCACGGCGGGCGCCGTCTTGGCCTTGTCGCTGGTCTGGCCCTCGGCGTCCTTGCCGCTTTTCGCGACCGTCGCTTCGGGACGGCTGTTCTGCTCCGGACGGCCGGCCGTCTCCGTCACGGTCGCGTCGCCCTTGCCGTGCTCCTCGCTGAAGCGGCTCTTCCACGAGCCGACCACCGAACCGTCGTAGAGGGTCTCGTCGGTCAGCGAAGTGTCGCCTCCAAGCGGCGCGGAGCAGGAGCGGCCGGTCTGCGAGCCGGTCTTCACCGGCCGGCCCGCGCGCAGGTCCTCAAGCAGGGCCTCGAAGCTCTCCGGCGTGAGGTCCTCGTAGTAGTCGAAATTGATCTGCACCATCGGGGCGTTGGAGCAGGCGCCGAGGCACTCGACCTCGAGCCAGCTCAGCTTGCCGTCCGCCGTGACGTGGTTCTGCTCGCCGATGTGCGTCCTGCAGACGTCCTTGAGCGCGTTCGCGCCGCGCAGCGCGCACGGGGTCGTGCCGCAGAGCTGGACGAAGTGCTCGCCGACCGGGCGCAGATTGAACATCGTGTAGAAGGTCGCGACCTCCATCACGCGGATCGTCGGCATGCCGAGCATCTCGGCGATGCGCCGGATCGCGGGCTCGGGCAGCCACCCGCCGTGCTGCTCCTGCGCGCGCCACAGCAGCGGGATCACGGCCGAGGCCTGCCGGCCTTCCGGATATTTGGCGATCTGCCCTTCCGCCCACTGCAGGTTGTCCTGCGTGAAGGCGAAGTCGGCGGGCTGGACCTCGGCGAGACGGCGGACGGACATCAGGCCATTCCCTCAACGTCATGCCCGGACGCAGTCCGGGTATCCACGACTTCCCGAAGCCGCGGCGTGTCCAAGTCGTGGATGCCCGCAAGGGCGGGCATGACGGCGCGTGCGTGACGGAGCCTCACCGGTCCACCTCGCCGAACACGATGTCGAGCGAGCCGAGGATCGCGGAGACGTCGGCCAGCATGTTGCCGCGGCACAGGTGGTCCATGGCGGAGAGATGCGCGAAGCCGGGCGCCCGGATCTTGCAGCGGTACGGCTTGTTCGTGCCGTCGGAGACCAGGTAGACGCCGAACTCGCCCTTGGGCGCCTCGACCGCGGCGTAAACCTCCCCCTCGGGCACGCGGTAGCCCTCGGTGTAGAGCTTGAAGTGGTGGATGAGCGCCTCCATCGAGCGCTTCATCTCGGCCCGCTTCGGCGGCGCAACCTTGCCGTCGAGCGTCGCGATCGGCCCGCGCTCGGTCTTCAGGCGCGCGCAGCACTGCTGCATGATGTGAGCGGACTGCCGCATCTCCTCCATGCGGATGAGATAGCGGTCGTAGCAGTCGCCGTTCTTGCCGATCGGAATGTCGAAGTCGAGGTCGGCGTAGCACTCGTAAGGCTGCGACTTGCGCAGGTCCCACGCCGCGCCGGAGCCGCGCACCATCACGCCGGAGAAGCCCCACTCCCAGGCCTCGCTCAGCGGCACCACGCCGATGTCGACGTTGCGCTGCTTGAAGATGCGGTTCTCGGTGAGGAGCTGGTCGATGTCGTCCAGCGCCTTGTAGAAGCCGACGCACCAGCGGTCGATGTCCTCGACGAGCTGGTCAGGCAGGTCCTGGTGCACGCCGCCCGGCCGGAAATAGGCCGCGTGCATGCGCGAGCCCGACGCCCGCTCGTAGAACACCATCAGCTTCTCGCGCTCCTCGAAGCCCCACAGCGGGGGCGTCAGCGCGCCGACGTCCATCGCCTGCGTGGTGACGTTGAGGAGGTGGGAAAGGATCCGGCCGATCTCGCTGTAGAGCACGCGGATGAGCTGCGCGCGCATCGGGATCTCGACGCCGAGCAGGCGCTCGGTCGCGAGGCAGAACGCGTGCTCCTGGTTCATCGGGGCGACGTAGTCGAGCCGGTCGAAATAGGGCATCGCCTGCAGGTAGGTCTTGGCCTCGATCAGCTTCTCGGTGCCGCGGTGCAGCAGGCCGATGTGCGGATCGACGCGCTCGACCACCTCGCCGTCGAGCTCCAGCACCAGGCGCAGCACGCCGTGCGCCGCGGGATGCTGCGGGCCGAAGTTGATCGTGAAGTTGCGGATGTCCTGCTCAGCCACCGGCGTTAAGACTCCTGGGCCTTGGCCATGAACTCTTCGCCGGTGACCTTGCGGGTCGCGTTGGCGAAGGCGTAGTTGCCGGGCTTCTCGTCGACGAAGATCTCGCTCGCGAACGGGAACCGCCCCGAGTCGTCGACCGCCTGGGCCGAGACGTCGGCGGTCGAGCCGTCGGCCGTGCGCCAGAACAGCGACGAGCCGCAGCGTGCGCAAAAGCCCCGCTCGCCCCACTCCGACGAGCGGTAGACCGAGAGCGCGTCGCCGCCGCGAACGTCGAGCGAGCCCGCGTCGACGGCCAGATAGGTCAGCATGCCGCCCGTCCACCGGCGGCACATGGAGCAATGACAAACGTGCATCGCGCCGTCGGTCAGCGTGGCCTCGAAGGTCACGGCCTCGCACAGGCACTTGCCGGAGATGCGTTCGCCCGCCGCCATCGCCCCGCCCCTCAGTTCGGCTGCTTCGCCTTCTCGTCCCCGGGCAGCACGTAGTCCGTGCCCTCCCAGGGCGAGAGGAAGTCGAAGTTGCGGAACTCCTGGTTCAGCCGCACCGGCTCGTAGACCACGCGCTTCGCCTCGTCGTCGTAGCGGACTTCGACGAAACCGGTGAGCGGGAAGTCCTTGCGCAGGGGATAGCCGTCGAAACCGTAGTCCGTCAGCAGGCGGCGCAGATCCGGGTGTCCGGAAAACAGCACGCCGTAGAGGTCATAGGCCTCGCGCTCGAACCACAGCGCGCCGGGGAAGACGCCCGTGATGGACGGCACCGGCGTCTCGTCGTCCGCTTCGAGCTTCACGCGTACGCGCAGGTTCTTCGCCGGCGACAGCAGATGGTAGACCACGTCGAAGCGCTTCTCGCGCGAAGGGTAGTCCGCGCCGCAGACGTCGATGAAGCAGATGAAGCGGCACGCCGGGTCGTCGCGCAGGAAGGTCATGACCTCGACGATGCGCGCGCCATCCGTTTTCAGCGTCAGCTCGCCGAAGGCGACCGAGGTCGAGACGATCGCGGAGCCGAGCCCCTGGGCGATCGTCGCCCCGAGGTCGTGGAGGTGATGGGGCTCGGTCATTTCGAGCTTTCCAATTCGCGGACCTTCCGCTCGAGCGCTTCGATCTGCTCCTCGAAATCACCCGTCACAAGTTTGCCGAACAGCGTTTCGGCAGTCTGAGCGTGCTCGGACGACCTGTGCTGCGCCTCAAGCGCCTTCAAGCGCTCTTCGGCTCGGTCGAAACGATGATCGATTTTCCCGTCGAGCGCCTCGATCGAGGTTCGGATCTGCTGAAGCATCGGAATGATGAGATCGCTTGGCTCAGCCATCGCCTTCCCTCACCGCTCGATCGTGCCGATGCGGCGGATCTTCTTCTGCAGAAGCAGCACGCCGTAGAGCAGCGCCTCCGCGGTCGGCGGGCAGCCAGGGACATAGATGTCCACCGGCACCACGCGGTCGCAGCCGCGCACCACGGCGTAGGAGTAGTGGTAGTAGCCGCCGCCGTTGGCGCAGGAGCCCATGGAGATCACGTAGCGCGGCTCCGGCATCTGGTCGTAGACCTTGCGGAGCGCGGGAGCCATCTTGTTGGTCAGCGTGCCGGCGACGATCATCACGTCCGACTGCCGCGGACTGGCTCGGGGAGCAAACCCGAAGCGCTCCACGTCGTAGCGCGGCATCGAGACCTGCATCATTTCCACAGCGCAGCACGCCAGGCCGAAGGTCATCCACATCAGCGAGCCTGTGCGGGCCCAGGTGATGAGGTCCTCGGCCGAGGTGACGAGGAAGCCCTTGTCGGAGAGCTCGGCGTTCACCTCGCGGAAGAAACGGTCGTCGCGGCCGATCGGCCGGCCGGAGGCGTCGACGAGGCCCTTGGGGGCGTCGGCGACCAGGGTCTGGTTCGCGGTCATCGGGTCAATCCCACTCGAGGGCGCCCTTGCGCCACTCGTAGACGAAGCCGATCGTCAGAACGCCGAGGAAGGCCATCATCGACCAGAAGCCGAACAGGCCCACCTCCTTGAACGCGACCGCCCAGGGGAACAGGAACGCGACCTCGAGGTCGAAGATGATGAAGAGGATCGCCACGAGATAGAACCGCACGTCGAACTTCATGCGGGCGTCGTCGAAGGCGTTGAAGCCGCACTCGTAGGCCGAGAGCTTCTCGGGATCCGGATTCTGGTAGGCGATCAGGAACGGCGAGGCCAGAAGCGCGACGCCCACGACGAGCGCCACAGCGAGAAAAATGACGAGAGGCAGGTAGTCGGCCAGCAGGTTCGTCATCGCGCGCCTGAACCTTCCATCTGTGTCGAAGACCGGACGAGACAGCGCCGCGGCCCACGATCCAAGCTCGAACATGCGCCAAATCGGCGCGCGTCGCTCCGCACATCGGGAGCCTTAGACCCGTGCCACTTTAGGCGCAAGACGTCCACGGGTCCGAAACGTAACAATTCCAAACTTGCAGCGGCGCGAGGCTTCCACGCAGGGGAAAACCTCCTGCTAGATGTAGGTCTTACGTAAAAAAAGACGCGCCGGATCGGCGCGCCTTTTCAACATCCCAGCGATAGATATTTTCTATCGATTGATCAGCGTACGCCTTCCGAAGCCGCGATCAGATCCTCGATCGAGCGGGCCTTCTGCCGGGGCGCGGGCCGCGTCTCCGGAGCGATCGAGACGGGGCCGACCGACGCCATGACGGGCGCCTCGTCGAGCCTCACCGTCCGGCGGGGCGCCTCGTAGGTCGGCTCTGGACGCGCCTCGTAGACCGGCTCGCGGCGGGCCTCGACGACGGGCTCGTCACGCGGATCGTAGATCGCCTGCGGGCGCACCGCCGGTTCGCGGCGCGGCTCCAGCCGGGCTTCGCGCCAGGTCGGCTCCGGCGCGGCGCGGCGGGCCGCCGGCGGCTGATAGCCGAAGGCCTCGACGTCGCGGGCCGGGGCGCGGCTGGGACGGGCGTCGGCCACCACGATCGGCCGTTCGCGCACGGCGTTGGACGACGACCAGACGGTCGACGCGGTCAGGCTGCCGGCGGCCGCCATCTGCTGGCGCATCACGTCGTCCTGAGAGGCCATGACCAGTTCGGGCTTGCGCTTCTCGTAGAACGAGTTGCCGCCGGCCACGGCCACGTAGTGCATGTTCCGGTAGGGGAACCGGTAGCCTGCGGTGTGGAAGAACATGGACTTGCGACCGACGCGCGGGTGCCGGGCGCCGGACAGCACCGCCTCCGCCATGCGGAACGCGCGCGGGCGGCCGCTGTCGGTCATCGGTTTGGTGAGCACGCCGGGAGCGAACTGGTTGGGCTGGCCGACGACGCCGCAGACGGTGCGGGGATAGCGCCCCGACTCCTTGCGGTTCATGACCACGGTGCCGACGGCGAGCATGCCGTCGTCGCTCGACCGGTTCGACTCGAAGTACATGACGCGGGCCATGCACTCGCGGTCGCTCAGGCTCACGCGTCGCACCTTCGACGTGGAGCCGCAGCCCGCGAGAAACAGGGGAAGCAGGACGAGCGCGAAAACCTTCGCCCGTCGTTCGAAAACGCTACGCATACGTTTACTCACACGCTTCGAAGCCGTTCGGGCCCCCGTGACCGCTCGGCAACGCTCCTCGACTGTCTCTAAAAGGCCTGCGGGGAGTCATCAAAGGCTTAACGACTCGCCGGAATCTGCGGCCTTCCACCGATAACTGCGCGAGGCGCGCCCACCGCGCCTCCGAACGGGATGGCTGGACCGCGCCGGCGGCGGTTTCCCCGGCGTAGGCCACGCCCTATCGTGCCGCCGCCCGCGCCGACTTGGCGGGGCGCAGGATCGGGAGACCCGCCATGGACTATGTGAAGCTCGGCCGCACCGGCCTTGAGGTCTCGCGCATCGTGCTCGGCTGCATGACCTACGGCGTTCCGGACCGCGGCAACCACGCCTGGACCCTGCCCGAGGACGAAAGCCGCCCCTTCCTCGCCAAGGCGCTCGATCTCGGGATCACCACCTTCGACACCGCGAACAGCTACTCCGACGGCACCTCCGAGGAGATCCTCGGCCGCGCCCTGAAGGACTACGTCGCCCGCGACGAGGTTGTGATCGCCACCAAGGTCTACTTCCCCATGAGCAAGGGCCCGAACGGCGGCGGGCTGTCGCGCAAGGCGATCTTCGCCTCGATCGACGCGAGCCTGAAGCGGCTCGGGACCGATTTCGTCGACCTCTACCAGATCCACCGCTGGGACTACGGCACGCCGATCGAAGAGACGATGGAGGCGCTGCACGACGTGGTGAAGGCCGGCAAGGTCCGCTACCTCGGCGCCTCGTCGATGTACGCGTGGCAGTTCGCCAAGGCGCTGTCGACCTCGCGCCTCAACGGCTGGACCGAGTTCGTGTCCATGCAGAACCAGCTGAACCTGCTCTACCGCGAGGAGGAGCGCGAGATGCTGCCGCTCTGCGCGGACGAAGGGATCGGCGTGCTGCCGTGGAGCCCCCTCGCCCGCGGCCGGCTGACCCGCGAGGCCGGCGCGTCGAGCGGCCGGCAGGACACCGACGTCGTGGGCAAGTCGCTGTTCGAAGCCACGGAGGCGGCGGACGCGAAGGTGATCGACGCCGTGGGAGAGATCGCAAAGGCGCGCGGCGCGCCGCGGGCGCAGATCGCGCTGGCCTGGGTGCTCGACAAGGAGGAGGTCACCGCGCCGATCGTCGGCGCCTCGAAGCCGCACCATCTCGAGGACGCCGTGGCCGCGCTGTCGCTCGACCTCACCTCCGAGGAGATCGAGGCGTTGGAGGCGCCCTACGCGCCGCACGCGGTGGCGGGGTTTTCGTAAGTCTGATCGTCGAGACGTGAAGCCTCTCGCCCCAGCCTCCTTGGTCGCGGTTAGCTTGTCGAGGAACGGGCCCTCTTCCCCTCCCCCTTGCGGGGAGGGGGTAGGGGTGGGGGGGGTTCCGGATGAGCCTCTCAGGCCGACGCCGCTCGCGCCGCCCGAGACACATCATGGCCGACAGCTCTAGTTTGCGCGCCCCACCCCTAATTCCTCCCCGCAAGGGGGCGGGAGACAAAGGCCGCGCGGGAGTCAGCTCAGGCGCGAGAACTCGGCAAGCCCAGAAAGTCAGGGATACCGCCCTGCCGGGCGAGACCCCGCGCGGCTTTCAGTGGCTAATCATCCAGGGCCGCGCGTTCGGGAAGCTTTTGGCGGCGGGCGGCTGGGCGGCGGCGCTCGCCGGCGTCTTCAGGCCGCGGCCGGAGCAGCAGCCGCAACCGGGCGCGTGGCTTTTCGAGCTCTTCGGCGCATGCGACGAGCGTTCGTTGGTGGCCATGGCGATGCGGCGGGAAGGGTCCATGCCGGCGAGCGCCGGCGCGGTCAGCATGACCCGCGGGGCCTCGTCGCCGCAGAGCGGGCAGGCGTGCGGGTCCTGGAACGCCGCCATCGGGCGCAGCGCCGTGAAAGGTCCGCAGTCGTCGCAGGCGTATTCGTAGACGGGCATTTGAAATCTCCCAGGGCGTCATCCCGGACAGGCGGCGGAGCCGCGCTGATCCGGGATCGTTTTTCGAGAGAGCGCCTTTCCGGGAAACGATCCCGGCTCGCAGCTTGCGCTGCGGCCGGGATGACGGCTGTCTCCTAGGCCGCAGCGCTGAAACCGCCGTTCAGAGATCCGGCGCGATCGGCATCTGGATCGAGCCGTCGATGAACTTCACCGGGCCGGCCGCGGTCGGGTTGATGTCGAACTCGAAGATCTTCGTCGGCAGCCACAGCGTGGCGCAGGCGTTCGGGATGTCGACGACGCCCGAGATATGGCCCTGCACCGGGGCGGTGCCGAGGATCGAGTAGGCCTGGGCGCCGGAGTAGCCGAACTTCTTCAGGTACTCGATGGCGTTGAGGCAGGCCTGCCGGTAGGCGACGCCGACGTCGAGGTAGTGCTGCTCGCCGTACTCGTCGACCGAGATGCCCTCGAAGATCAGGTAGTCGTCGTACTTCGGGGTGATCACCGACGGCTTGAAGATCGGGTTCTTGATCCCGTACTTCGACATGCCGTCCTTGATGACGTCGACCTTGAGATGCAGCCAGCCGGCCATCTCGATCGCGCCGCAGAAGGTGATCTCGCCGTCGCCCTGGCTGAAGTGCAGGTCGCCCATCGAGAGGCCGCCGCCCGGCACGTAGACGGGGAAGTAGATCTTGGAGCCGCGCGACAGATCCTTGATGTCGCAGTTGCCGCCGTGCTCGCGCGGCGGAACGGTGCGCACGGCTTCGGCCGCGGCTGCGGCCTTCGCGTCGCCGGTCAGCCGTCCCATGTGCGCGGTCGGGGCGAACGGCACGGTTCCGACGGCCGGCACGCGGTCCTTGTGCTTCTCGACGAACGGGATCTCGCGGTCGTTCCAGGTCTTGAGCAGCTTCGGGTCCGGCAGGCAGCCGATCAGGCCGGGATGGATCAGTCCGGGGAAGCGCACGCCGGGGATGTGGCGCGACTTGGTGAACATGCCCTCGAAGTCCCAGATCGACTTCTGCGCCGAGGGGTAGTGGTCGGTCAGGAAGCCGCCGCCGTTGTTCTTCGAGAAGAAGCCGTTGAAGCCCCACTGGCTCTCGGCCTTGGCGCCGATGTCGAGCAGGTCGACCACCAGCAGGTCGCCCGGCTCCGCGCCCTCGACGCCGATCGGGCCCGACAGGAAGTGGACGATCGAGAGGTCGATGTCGCGGACGTCCGAGGCGTCGTCGTTGTTTTTGACGAAGCCGCCGGTCCAGTCGTAGGTCTCGATGATGAAGTCGTCGCCGGGCTTCACCCAGGCTACGATCGGGATGTCCGGGTGCCAGCGGTTGTGCACCATGTCGTTGTCGTAGGCCGACTGGGTCAGGTCGACCTTGATCAGCGTTTCGGTCATCTGGCAGCTCCCCTTTTTCAGTTTGTGCGTGACGTGCGTAAGACGCGGTCTGGCGCGGCTTACACCGACAGGTATTTGGACACCTGAGCCTCATCGACGTCGGCGCGCTGGGCGTCGTGGACGATCTCGCCGTTCTCGACGACCAGCACCCGATCGGCGACGTCGAGGGCGAAGCTCAGCACCTGCTCGGAGACCACGATCGACAGGCCGCGGTCGTCGCGGATGCGGCGGAGCGTGCGGGCCATCTCGCGGATAATCGACGGCTGGATGCCCTCGGTCGGCTCGTCCAGCAGCAGCACCTTCGGCTTGGTGGCGAGCGCGCGGGCGATGGCGAGCTGCTGCTGCTGGCCGCCGGAGAGGTTGCCGGCGCGGCGCCCCTTCATCTCCAGCAGCACGGGGAACAGCTCGTAGATGTCGTCGGGCACCTTGCGGTCGCCGGAGGCCACCAGCCCGGTCTCGATGTTCTCCTTCACCGTCATGGTGGAGAACACCATGCGGCCCTGCGGCACGTAGGCGACGCCCTTCTTCACCCGCTGGTGGCTCTTGAGGCCGTTGATGTCCTCGCCGCCGAGCCTGATCGAGCCCGCCGTGGTCGGCAGGATCCCCATCATGGCCTTCATCAGCGTGGTCTTGCCCATGCCGTTGCGGCCCATGATCGCGACGATCTCGTTCGGCGCGACGGAGAAGTTCATGCCATGCAGCACTTCGCTCTGGCCGTAGGCGACGCGCAGGGAATCGACGTCCAGCATCGCTTCGCTCCTCAATGGCCGAGATAGACTTCGACGACCTTCGGGTCGGTCTTCACCTTCTGCATGGACCCTTCCGAGAGGATCTTGCCCTGGTGGAGCACCGTCACCTTGTGCGCGATGTCTTCGACGAACTTCATGTCGTGCTCGATGACGAGCACCGAGCGGTTCTTGATGATGGTGTTGAGCAGCTCGGCGGTCTTGATGCGCTCGCTCACGCTCATGCCCGCGACCGGCTCGTCCAGCATCAGCAGCTCCGGGTCCTGGATCAGCAGCATGCCGATCTCGAGCCACTGCTTCTGGCCGTGGCTCAGGAACGCGGCGCGCTCGTGCAGCTTGTCCTTGAGGAAGATGATCTCGGAGACCTCCTCCACCCGGTCCTTCACCGCCTGGTCGCGCTTGAAGGTCAGCGCCCCCCAGACTGACCGGCCCTTCGGGTAGGAGATCTCGAGATTCTCAAAGATCGTCAGGTCGTCGTAGATCGACGGCGTCTGGAACTTCCG
This sequence comes from Methylopila sp. 73B, assembly GCF_000526315.1. Classification (NCBI taxonomy): domain Bacteria; kingdom Pseudomonadati; phylum Pseudomonadota; class Alphaproteobacteria; order Hyphomicrobiales; family Methylopilaceae; genus Methylopila; species Methylopila sp. 73B. The sequence continues at coordinate 1,783,811 of NZ_JAFV01000001.1, forward strand.
GCCGACGCCCGAGAGCACGATCTGGCTCTCGCTCATCTTGGTGAGCTCCGCCCCGCGGAAGCGGATGGAGCCGGTGGTGGCCTTGGTCTTCCCGCAGATGAGGTCGAGCACTGTGGTCTTGCCGGCCCCGTTCGGGCCGATGATCACGCGGATCTCGTTCTCGTCGACGTAGAACGACAGGTCGTTCACCGCCTTGAAGCCGTCGAAGGAGACGGTGAGAGCCTCGACCGCAAGCAGGTAGTCCTTGGCGGGGGTTCCGATGGTGGTCACGGGGCCATCCTCACTCGGCGGGGGCGGTGGAGGCCGCCTGCTTGGCGACGTCGTCGCCCGGGCGCCTGGGGCGAAGCTTAAGCGCGCGGTCGACGTGGGGCTGGACGTAGTCGTTCCAGATGCCGGCGAGGCCGTTCGGGAAGGCGAGCACCACCGCGATGAACAGGCCGCCGAGGCCGAGCAGCCAGAGCTCCGGGAAGCTCTCGGACAGGCTGGTCTTGGCGAAGTTGACCGCGAGGGTCCCGTAGATCGCCCCGAACAGCGACATCCGCCCGCCGACGGCGGTGAAGATCACCATCTCGATCGAGGGCACGATGCCGACCAGCGAGGGCGACATGAACCCGACCTGCAGGGTGAACATCGCGCCGCCGAGCGCCGCGAACACGCCGGCGAGGCAGAACACGAAGATCTGGAAGTTCGCGACCGAGTAGCCGGAGAACCGCACGCGGTCCTCCTTCTCGCGCATCGCCACCAGGATGCGGCCGAGCTTCGAGGCGCGGACGAACAGGGCGAGGCCGACCACGCTCAGCAGCAAAGCGACGTTCACGAAGTAGAGAATGAACTTCGCGCTGTCGGTGCGGATGTCCCACCCGTGCAGCGTGCGCAGGTCGGTGATGCCGTTGACGCCGCCGGTGTAGCCCTGCTGGCCGATGATGAGGATGGTCGCGATCGCCGCAATCGCCTGGGTGATGATCGCGAAGTACACGCCCGACACGCGACGCTTGAACATCGCCGAGCCGATCACGAAGGCGAAGAACGCCGGCGCCAGGATGATCAGCAGGATCGTCAGCGGCAGCGAGTGGAACGGCTGCCAGAAGTACGGAAGCTCGGTGAGCTGGTTCCAATCCATGAAGTCCGGGATGCCGGGCGTGGACTGGATCTTGGTGTTCTCGACCGACGAGGCCTCGAGCTTGAGGTACATCGCCATGCCGTAGCCGCCGAGCGCGAAGAACACGCCCTGGCCGAGCGACAGGATGCCGCCGTAGCCCCAGCACAGCACCAGGCCGACCGCCACGAAGGCGTAGGTGAGGTACTTGCCGACGAGGTTCAGCCGGAACCCGTCGAGCAGGACGGGGAACACGATGAGCAGGAGGGCTGCGACGACCGCCAGGGCGAGCATGTCCCGGCGGTTGAGGAAGGAGGGCGCGGTCTTCATCTGGGTGTCGCTCCTCAGCGCCGAACTTTGAGGGTGAAGAGGCCCTGCGGCCGCAGCATCAGGATGGCGACGACGGTCAGCAGCGTGATGACCTTGGCCATCGAGCCGGACAGGAAGAATTCGAGCGTCGACTGCGTCTGCGAGATCGAGAAGGCCGAGGCGATGGTGCCGAGCAGGCTGGTCGCGCCGCCGAAGACCACGATCAGGAAGGTGTCGACGATGTAGAGCTGGCCGGAGGTCGGGCCGGTCGAGCCGATCATCGTGAAGGCGGAGCCGGCGACGCCCGCGATGCCGCAGCCGAGCCCGAAGGTCAGGCGGTCGACCTTCTCGGTGTCGATGCCGACGGCGCCGGCCATAACCCGGTTCTGCACCACGGCGCGGACCTGCTGGCCCCAGCGCGACTTGTACATGAGCAGCGCGACCGTGACGGTGATCAGCGTCGTCAGGCACATGACGAAGACGCCGTTGATCGGCACTTCGATGGTGTCGGTGAGCGGCAGCGAGCCCAGCAGCCAGTCCGGCAGCACCACGCCGACCTCGCGCGGGCCGAACACGGAACGGTAGGTCTGCTGAAGAATAAGGCTGAGGCCCCACGTCGCCAGCAGCGTGTCGAGCGGCCGCTTGTAGAGCCGCTTGATCAGGGTCCACTCCACCAGCATCCCGAGCGACCCGGACGCGACGAAGGCGAGCGCCATGGCGACAAAGAAGTAGGCGGGGAACAGCGAGGGCAGCTGAGCCTGGAAGAATTCCGAGCAGAAGTAGGTGACGTAGGCCCCGAGGATCATGAACTCGCCGTGAGCCATGTTGATCACGCCCATCTGCCCGAAGATGATCGCGAGACCCAGCGCCATCAGGACGTAGACGGAGAACAGGATCAGGCCGGCGAAGCCCTGCATCGCGAAGATCGAGCCGAGATCGCCAAGAGAGTAGTCGCCGAACATGCCATGGTCTCCAGTCCCGATGGGAAGAAAGGCGTCATCCCGGACGGCCGAGGCCGAGCCGGGATCGTCGTCCGGAAAGCCCTTCATCGAAGGGCGCCATGTTCGGAGAACGATCCCGGCTCTGCGCTGCGCTTCGGCCGGGATGACGCGTGTCGTCGATCGGCCTCAGCCGATCACTGGTAGCCCTTCGGGAAGGGGTTCGGCTCGATGAGCTCGGGGCTCTCGTAGACCACCTTGAACTGGCCATCCTTCTGGGCGAGGCCGACGCGGGTCTTGGACCAGAGGTGGTGGTTCGCGTGGACCTTGACGTAGCCTTCCGGCGCCTTGGTGAACTCGATGCCCTCCGAGGCCACGGCGATCTTGTCGACGTCGAAGGAGCCCGCCTTCTCGACGGTCATCTTCCAGATCCACGGGCCGAGATAGGCGGCCTGCGTCACGTCGCCGATGACGGTCTTCTCGCCCCACATCTTCTTGAACGCCGCGACGAACTCCTTGTTGTTCGGGTTGTCGAGCGACTGGAAGTACTTCATGCAGGAGTAGGCGCCGGCGATGTTGTCGCCGCCGATGCCGTCGATCTCGTCCTCGGTGACCGAGATCGTGATCAGGGTCTGCTTCTCGAGGTTGATGCCGGCGGCCTTCAGCTGCTTGTAGAACGCCACGTTCGACCCGCCGACCACGTCGGTGAAGATCACGTCCGGCTTGGTCAGCTTCAGCTTGTTGATGACGGAGTTGAACTGGGTGTGGCCGAGCGGGAAGTACTCTTCGCCGACGACCTTGGTGCCCTTCAGGAAGTTTTCGATGTGCTTGCGCGCGATCTTGTTCGACGTGCGCGGCCAGATGTAGTCCGAGCCGATGAAGTAGAAGGTCTTGGCGCCCTTCTCCTTGACGACCCAGTTCAGCGACTCGAGGATCTGCTGGGTGGCTTCCTGGCCGGTGTAGATGACGTTCTTCGACTGCTCGAGGCCCTCGTAGAAGGTCGGATAGTACAGCATGCCGTTGTACTGCTCGATCACCGGCAGCACGGCCTTGCGCGAGGCCGAGGTCCAGCAGCCCATGATGGCCGCGACCTTGTCCTGCACGAGCAGCTTCTTGGCCTTCTCGGCGAAGGTCGGCCAGTCGGACGCGCCGTCTTCCTGGATGAACTTGATCTTGCGGCCGAGCACGCCGCCCATCTCGTTGATCTGCGCGATCGCGAGCTTCTCAGCCTGGATCGAGCCGGTCTCCGAGATCGCCATCGTGCCGGTGGCGGAATGCAGGATGCCGACCGTCACCTCGGTGTCCGTCACCGCGAGGCCGGTGGTGTTGACCGCCGCCGTCGCCGGCGTCTGCGCGAACGCCGTCTTCGGCATCATCCCGGCGAAAGGCGCCGCCGCCATGCCCATCAAGAGCTTGCGGCGGAGCGGCGAATGAAATCCCGTCTTGTCGTCGCGCGACATCAGCGTCTCCGTCAGTCACCCGGCTCGTCGGCGAGCCCCCGAATGCCGGAGAGACTGCGGTTTGTTTCGCAGCGCAGCATATACGTCGGTTGACGTATGTCGGTCGCGCCGCGGCCGGCCCTAGGCTGCCCGACGCTTGTCCGCCGCTCCCATCATTGGGACTTGATCAGGACGGCCAATTTCTTGCATGCCACGTTCGGACGTCGGCCTGGGCCCGGCGACGAAGGGATGCACAAGCGACATGGCCATCGGCCCCAGGCGGACGGCATGACCGGGCGGCAGCGCATCGTGCCTGCGCGGCGCCAATACAACCAGTGGGTCGCCGACGAGACGCTCGAGGATTACGCGCTCCGCTTCACCGCGAAGAGCGCGCGCCGTTGGTCCGCCGTTCGCGTCGGCAACACCGCGCTCGGCGCCGTGTCGTTCCTCGCGCTCGAGGCGATCGGCGGCGCCATCACGCTAAGCTACGGCTTCGACAACGCGGTCGTCGCGACGCTGGTCGTCAGCGCGCTGCTGCTGCTGACCGGCCTTCCCATCGCCTATTACGCCGCCCGCGACGGAGTCGACATCGACCTGCTCACCCGCGGCGCCGGCTTCGGCTACGTCGGCTCGACCGTGACGTCGCTGATCTACGCCTCCTTCACCTTCCTGCTGTTCGCGATCGAAGCCGTGATCATGGCTCTCGCGCTCGAGCTCTGCCTCGGGGTGCCGCTCGCGCTGGGCTACGTCATCAGCGCCCTCGTGGTGCTGCCGATCGTCACGCACGGCATCAACTGGATCAGCCGCTTCCAGCTCTGGACCCAGCCGATCTGGCTCGTGCTGCACCTGACGCCGATCGTGTTCATCGCCTTTCAGGACACCTCGGCCTTCGCCGACTGGACCGCGTTCCAGGGGACAAGCCCGAACGGCGGGACGCTGAACCTCATCGCCTTCGGCGCGGCGAGCTCCGTGGTGTTCGCGCTAATCGCGCAGATCGGCGAGCAGGTCGACATCCTGCGGTTCATGCCTGCGAAGACGCGCGAGAACCGGCTGGCGTGGTGGTCGTCCCTGCTCGCCTCCGGCGCCGGCTGGATCGTGCCCGGCGCGCTCAAGCTGCTGCTGGGCTCGTTCCTCGCCGTGCTCGCGCTCAACCACGGCGTGCCGGCCGAGCGCGCGAGCGAACCGACGCAGATGTACGACGTCGCCTTCGGCTACGTGACCTCGTCGCCGCAATTCGCGCTGGCGCTCACCGGCGTCTTCGTCGTGCTGTCTCAGCTCAAGATCAACGTGACCAACGCCTACGCCGGCTCGATCGCCTGGTCGAACTTCTTCTCGCGGCTGACGCACGCCCATCCCGGACGAATCGTCTGGCTGGTGTTCAACGTCGCCATCGCCCTCATCCTGATGGAGGCGGGCATCTACAAGACGCTCGAGCACACGCTCGGGCTCTACTCGATCGTCGCCGTCGCCTGGGTCGGCGCGCTGGTGGCCGATCTCGCCGTGAACAAGCCGCTTGGCCTCTCGCCGCCGCGAATCGAGTTCAAGCGCGCGCACCTCTACGACGTCAACCCGGTCGGCGTCGGCGCCATGGCGCTCGCGACCCTCGCCGCCTTCCTGGCCTATTCCGGCGCCTGCGGTCCTACCGCAAAGGCGCTCGCGCCCTTTGTCGCCCTCGGCGTCGCCTTCGTGACGGCGCCCGCGATCGCGATCGCGACCCGCGGCAAGTTCTATCTCGCCCGCAAGCCGCGGGCGCACTGGCGCCTCCAGCCGACGCTGCGCTGCTCGATCTGCGAGCACGGCTTCGAGTCCGAGGACATGGCGCATTGCCCGGTCTATTCCGGCCCGATCTGCTCGCTTTGCTGCTCGCTGGACGCGCGCTGCCGCGACGGCTGCAAGCCGCACGCCCGCCTCTCCAGCCAGGTGGTGGGCGCCTTGACCGCGGTGCTCCCCGCCTGGGCGGTCGGGGGCCTGAACTCGCGCGCCGGGCACTACGTCGGCGTGATGACGCTGCTGGGCGGCGCGCTCACGCTGGTGCTGCTCATCGTCTACGTCCAAGCGGCGGCCGAGGCGCCCGAGCAGACCACCGTGATCGCCGGCGCGCTCTCCGCCGTCTTCCTGATCCTCATGATGATCGCCGGCATCGCCGCCTGGCTGTTCGTGCTGGCGCATGAAAGCCGGGAGATCGCGCAGGACGAGTCGGGCCGCCAGACGGCGCTCCTGATGAAGGAGATCGAGGCCCACAAGCGCACCGACGCCGCGCTCCAGCGGGCGAAGGAGGTGGCGGAGGCCGCAAACGTCGCCAAGAGCCGCTATGTGGTGGGCATCAGCCACGAACTGCGGACGCCGCTCAACGCCGTCATGGGCTACGCCCAGCTGCTCGACAACGACGAGACGCTGCCCCCCCGCGGCCAGAAGGGGGTGCGGGTCATCCGGCGCTCAGCCGAGCACCTGTCCGGCCTGATCGACGGCCTGCTTGACATCTCGAAGGTCGAAGCCGGCCGGCTGGAGCTCGCCCGCAACGAGGTGCGAACCCGCGACTTCCTCGACCAGCTCGCCGACATGTTCCGCCTCCAAGCCAACGCCAAGGGCCTCGAGTTCCGGTTCGACGGCGCCGAGCGCCTGCCCGCGGTGGTGCGCTGCGACGAGAAGCGCGTCCGGCAGATCCTGATCAACCTGCTGTCGAACGCCGTGAAGTTCACCGACGCGGGCCATGTGGCGCTGCGCGTCTCCTACCGCAGCCAGATCGCGGAATTCGCCGTCACCGACACGGGCGCAGGCATCCGCGACTCGGATCGCCAGCGGATCTTCGAGCCGTTCGAGCGGGGCGAGGCGACGCGCGCCAAGCTCCAGCCGGGGATGGGGCTAGGGCTCACGATCACGAAGCTGCTGGTCGAGATCATGGGCGGCGACCTCGTGCTGGAAAGCGTCGAGGGCGCGGGCAGCACCTTCCGGGTGAAGCTGATGCTCTCCCAGGTCGCCGCGCCGCGCCCCTCCCCCGCCCCGCAGGCGCGCGTGGTCGGCTACGAAGGGCCGCGCAAGCTGGTGCTTGTGATCGACGACGACGCCGACCACCGCGAGCTGATGCGCGAGGCCCTGGAGCCGATCGGCTTCAACGTGATCGCGGCGCCGGACGGCGTGGCCGCCCTGACGTTGGTCGACGAATGCCGGCCGGACCTGTTCCTGCTCGACGTCTCGATGCCCGGCATGTCGGGCTGGGACGTCGCCCGCAGGCTGCGGGAAACCGGGCATGCGGCGCCGATCCTCATGATGTCGGCGAACATCGGGGACTTCGCGTCGAAGGCCGTCGAAACGCCGGACCATGACGGCGCCCTGCCGAAGCCTTGCGACCTCGGCGCCCTGCTTCGCCAGATCGAGACGCTGCTTGGCCTCGTCTTCGTCTACGACGCGCCGCTTCCGGCCGCGCCCCCGGTCCGGGCGAAGCCCGAGTTGCCCGGCTCCCGGCATGTGGGCGACCTGCGGAGGCTCGGCGAGATGGGCTACGTCCGCGGGATCGAGGCCAAGCTCACGGAGCTCGAGCAGACCGAACCCGAGGCGGCGCCCTTCGTCGCCGAGGCGCGGGAGCGGCTCCGGGCGTTCGACATGAACGGCTACATGGCCCTGCTCGGGACCCGCGCGCCGGAGGAGACCGCCGATGGCTGAGGGCGCGCCCGTCGTCGTGCTGGTCGTCGACGACAGTCCGGAGACGCTCGGGATGCTCACCGAGGCGCTCGAGCGCGCCTCGTGGACGGTGCTGGTCGCGCCCGGCGGCGCGGAGGCCCTGCGCGTGGTCGACCGCGTGACCCCCGACGTGGTGTTGATGGACGCGGTGATGCCGGAGATGGACGGCTTCGAGGCCTGCCGGCGCCTGAAGCGGCGGCCAGACATGGCGCATGTCCCGGTGATCTTCATGACCGGCCTGCGCGAGACCGGCCACATCGTCCAGGGGCTAGAGGCGGGCGGAGTCGACTATGTCGCCAAGCCCGTGGCGCTGGACGAGATGATGGCGCGCATCCGCGTCCACATCGGCAACGCGCGGCTCTCCAGCAGCGCCCGGGCGGCGCTCGACACTACGGGACGCTATCTGCTGGCGGCAGGGGAAGACGGCCGGCTGCGCTGGGCTACGCCTCAGGCGGGGCGGCTGCTGGCCCGCGCCTTCTCGGGGTTCGACCAGGATTCGTTCGATCTACCGGAGCCGGTGCGAGCCTGGCTGGCGGCGCGCGTCACGGGTCGGACAGAGCAGCCCTCGACGCCGCTGTCCGGGGACGGCCCGGCTCAGCTTACGCTCGCTTTCGTTGGGCGCACCGAACGCGGCGAGACGCTGCTGCGGGTGACCGAGGAGGCGCCGTCGGGGGAGTGGCCGACGCTGCGCGAAAAGCTCGGCCTCACCGCCCGCGAGGCCGAGGTGCTGCTCTGGATCGCGCGCGGAAAGGCCAACCGCGATATCGCCGAGATTCTCGGCATGAGCCCGCGCACGGTGAACAAGCACCTCGAGCAGATCTACGTGAAGCTCGGAGTGGAGAACCGCGCCGGCGCCGCTGCGATCGCCGTCCGCACGCTGGGCTGACACGTGGCGGAAAGGACCCGGCCTTCGACGAGCTCGAAGCCGTGCTCCGCCGATTTGCGAGGACCGCGCTGGCGATCCGCATCAACGGCCTGATTGCGCTCGCAGACGTCGGACTGGGCCCGGGCCCCCGGCCTCACCCCTCCGAGCGTTCACGGTCCAGCGTCTCGATGTCCGGGGACGCGACGCCGTCATCGTTCGGCGTCGGCCCCGCGGCGATCTTGTGCCCGGTCTGCTCGGCCGCGATCCCCGCCGCCTCCCGCGACGCGTAGACTTCGCCGGACGGCACGTCGCCGAACCGGTAGGACCAACGGCCTCCCTCGACCTCGAAAAGTTCGTAGTTTGGATCTGACATGGCGCTCTCCTTTGAAGGAGAACGGCTCCTGCGGCGCTATGTTCCGGCGACGCGGGGCAAGTCCCGTCAGATCTCTCGGACCTGCTCGTCGGCCTTCGCGCAGCCTCGCCCTTCGGTAAACCCGCATCGGCCGAGGCCCTGAAAGGGCCTCGCGCCCGACCTGCGAGCGGTCCATCCTGCCGTCGACCCGCGACCGGAGACAGTCGACGCCGCCCGCGGTCTTGGCCGTGAGCGCCTTCCATCGGAACACCAAACCGGGAGAGATAAAACTCGGGGATGTGGGACGTTGAAACTCTCGGCCGCCTGTCACGCGGTGTGTCGAGAGATACTTGGCGGGAGTGACGGGACTCGAACCCGCGGCCTCCGGCGTGACAGGCCGGCGCTCTAACCGACTGAGCTACACCCCCAAATCGGGGCGCGCCCCGATCAAGTGAGGCGGTTGGTACGGGACCCCGCCGAGGCTGTCAAGCAGCCCCGGAACGGTTTTGCGTCGGGGCTGGGGAAAAGGTCGGCGCGGTTTTCGAAGCCTTCGCGCTCGGGCTGAGCCGAACGAAAAAGGGCCCGGCGTCGGCCGGGCCCTTTGGTCTCATTCCGCCGCGACGACCTGCCGTGGCCCGCGGGCGATGCGCTCGGTCTTGAGCTGCTCCGCCACCAGGAAGGCCAGCTCGATCGCCTGCTCGGCGTTGAGCCGCGGGTCGCAGTGGGTGTGGTAGCGCGAGTGCAGGTCCGCGTCGGAGATCGCGCGGGCGCCGCCCGTGCACTCCGTCACGTTCTTGCCCGTCATCTCGATGTGGATGCCGCCCGCGTAGGAGCCCTCGGCGCGGTGCACGTCGAAGAACGCCTTGACCTCCGCCAGGATGCGGTCGAACGGCCGGGTCTTGTAGCCGGACGCCGCCTTGATGGTGTTGCCGTGCATGGGATCGCACGACCACACGACGTTGCGGCCTTCCGTCTTGGTGGCGCGCACCAAGCCCGGCAGGTGGTCGAAGACCTTGTCGTGGCCGAAGCGCGCGATCAGCGTCAGGCGGCCGGGCTCGTTGTCCGGGTCCAGCGCCTCGATCAGCCGCATCAGCTCGTCCGGCTTCAGCGAAGGGCCGCACTTCAGGCCGATCGGGTTCTTGATGCCGCGGAAGTACTCGACATGCGCGTGGTCGAGCTGGCGGGTGCGGTCGCCGATCCAGATCATGTGGCCGGAGGTCGCGTACCAGTCGCCGGTCGTCGAATCGACGCGGGTCAGCGCCTGCTCGTAGCCGAGCAGCAGCGCCTCGTGGCTCGTGAAGAAGTCGGTGGTGCGCAGCTCCGGATGCGACTCCGGGTCGATGCCGCAGGCGCGCATGAAGTCGAGCGACTCCGCGATCCGGTCCGCCACCTCACGGTAACGGCTGGACTGCGGGCTCTCCTTCACGAAGCCCAGCATCCACTGGTGCACGAAGTCGAGATTGGCGTAGCCGCCGTTCGCGAACGCCCGCAGCAGGTTCAGCGTCGCCGCCGACTGGCGGTAGGCCTCGAGCTGACGGCGCGGGTCCGGAATACGAGACTCCGGCGTCGCGTCGGTGCCGTTGATGATGTCGCCGCGGTAGATCGGCAGCTCGACGCCGTCGACGACCTCGGTCGGCGACGAGCGGGGCTTCGCGAACTGGCCCGCGATGCGGCCCACCTTCACCACCGGCGAGGCCGCGGCGTAGGTCAGCACCACCGCCATCTGCAGGAGCACGCGGAAGAAGTCGCGGATGTTGTCAGCCGAATGCTCGGCGAAGCTCTCGGCGCAGTCGCCGCCCTGCAGCAGGAAGGCTTCGCCTTTCGCCACCTTGGCGAGCTGCCGCTTCAGCTTGCGCGCCTCACCGGCGAACACGAGCGGAGGAAAGGTCGCGAGCTGGCTCTCCACCGCCGTCAGAGCGGCGGCGTCGGGATAGGTCGGGGCCTGGACGATGGGCATGTCGCGCCAGGTCGAGGGGGTCCAACGCTCGGACATTGTCTTCACTCCAGGTGCCGGAAACGGCCCGGCCGGCGACCGCCTTCGGTCGTCCGCGCGTCATATGGCCGCTCGTGCGGCGGGCTTCTAGCACCCCCCCGGCGTTTAGACCACCTGCGGGACGCGCAGGTCGGCCTTCAGCTTTCGACGGAGACCGGGTCCAACGTGTCGCGCAGCGGCCGCCGGGGCATGGCGACGAGGCAGGCCAGCGCCACCGCGGTGGTGCCGATCGCGATCAGGAAGGCGACGCGGAAGTTCGTTGGGTCGATCGCGACGCCGCGCGCGGCGGCCCCACCCTCTTCCGGCCCGAGCCCCGCACCCAGCACCGCGGCGCCGAGGATCGCGACGCCCGCCGCCGAGCCCAGCGACCGCATGAAGGCGAGCAGCGCCGTCGCGGCGCCCAAGTCGTGGCGGCCGACCGCGTTCTGGACGCTGACGGTCGTGGTCGGGAACATGGTGCCGATTCCGAAGCCGTAGACGCAGAGCAGCGCCTCCGCCAGCCAGAACGAGCGCAGGTCGAGGGTGGCGGCGAGCGCGGCCAGCATGACGATCGCGAGCGACAGGCCGGCCAGCGCCGGGGCCTTGTAGCGCCGCGCCTTCACGAGAAAGCGCGCCGCCGTCATGGCGCCGAGCACGGTGCCGATCGCGAGCCCCACGAGGCCCAGCGCGGCCACGTCCGGGCGGAAGCCGGCGATCGTCTCGAAATAGATCGGGACCAGCGTAGACAGGCCGAGATGGCCGAGGACGCCGAAGAACACAGTCGCCACGCCGAAGGCGACCACTGGGTCCTTCAGCACCCCGAGGGGGATCAGCGGCTCGGCGAAGGTCCAGAGCCGGATCGCGAACAGCACGGCGCCGACGGCGGCGGCTGCGGCGAGGCCGAGCACGGCGGGCGAGGTCCAGTCGCCGCCGGTGCGCCCGATCGAGAGCGCGAGCATGGCGAGCGAGGTGGCGGCCACCACAAGACCGGCGCCCGCCACGTCGAGCCGGTGCGACTTCGGCCGGAACGGCAGGTCGCGCAGCGGCGCGTTCATGACGAACAGCGCCGCGAGGCCGAGCGGGATGTTGACCCAGAAGATCAGCGACCAGTGCAGATGCTCGGCGAACGCCCCGCCGACGATCGGCCCCGCGACGCCGGACACCGCCCACATGCCGGAGATGTAGGCCGCGTAATTGCCGCGCTGCTTCGGCGGCACGATGTCGCCGATCACCGTCTGCGCGAGCGCCATCAGCCCGCCGCCGCCCAGGCCCTGCAGGGCGCGGCCGACGATCAAGACGGGGAGATTGGGCGCCAGCGCGCAGACGACGGACGCCGCCATGAAGATGGAGACGGCGGCGATGATGACGGGGTGGCGGCCGTAGACGTCGGCGAGCTTGCCGTAGAGCGGGGTGACGGCGGTCGCCGTGACCAGATAGGCCGACACGATCCAGGGCAGGTACTCGGCGTGGCCGAGCGTCTCGCCAATGGTCGTCATGGCCGGCGCGACGATGGTCTGGTCGAGGGCTGCGAGCAGCATCGCCGTCAGCACGCCGACGATGATCTGGCGGCGGCGACGGTCGTCGATGGGGGCTTCGGCGGCGGCGTGCGGGCCGTCCATCAGGCGCAGCCGGATACCGACCGAGAGGCCGAACCGCTCACGACGGCGTCCACTTGGTGCGGAGCGTGACGAGCTCCTCGGCGGCGCTCGGATGCAGCGCGACGGTGTCGTCGAAGTCGGCCTTTGTCGCGCCCATCTTCACGGCGACCGCCGCAAGCTGGATCATCTCAGCCGCCGCCTCGCCCACGACATGGACGCCGAGCACGCGGTCGGTGGCCGCGTCCACGACGATCTTCATCAGCACCTTCTCGTCGCGGCCCGAGAGCGTCGCCTTCATGGCGCGGAAGCGCGTCTTATAGATATCGATCTCAGCGCCCTTCTCACGCGCCTGCGCTTCGGTCAGGCCCACCACCCCGACCTCCGGCGTCGCGAACACCGCAGTCGCCACGTTCGTATAGTCGACCGCCGTCGGCTTGTTCCCAAACACCGTGTCCGCGAAGGCGTGGCCCTCCCGGATCGCGACGGGGGTCAGGTTGAGACGATCGGTGACGTCGCCCACGGCGTAGATCGACGGCACGTTGGTGCGGGACGCCGCGTCGACCATGATCGCGCCGCGGTGGTCGCGCATCACGCTGGGGGCGTCGAGGCCGAGGTCCGCGGTCAACGGCGCGCGGCCGATCGCGAGCATGACCTGGTCGACGTCGAGCGTCACGCCGGCCTTTGTGGTGACGCGCCGCGCGCCCTCGAAGGCGGCGACCTCGACGATCTCGTCCCCGAGCAGCAGCGTCACGCCGCGCTTCTTCAGGCCCTCGGCGACTTCGTCACGCACATCCTCATCAAACCCGCGCAACAGCTTGTCGCCGCGGTGAATAAGCGTCACGTCCGCGCCGAGACCCGCGAAGATCCCAGCGAACTCGATCGCGATGTAGCCGCCGCCGTTAACCACGATTCTCGTAGGGAACTCAGGAAGATCGAAGGCTTCGCTGGATGAAATTGTTAATTCCGCGCCGGGGAAATCGCCGCGGGTCGCCCCGCCGCCGGCGGCGATCAGGATGACGCCCGCCGTCACCTCGGTTCCATCCGCGAGCCGGACCGCATTGTCGCCCGTGATCACGGCGCGCTGCCTGTGGATCGCGACGCCCGCCTTGCGGAGATTCGTCTCATAGATTTCCGACAGCCGGGTGACCTCCGCCTCCTTTGCCGCGACGAGCCGTTCCCAGGAGAAGCTCGCCTCGGGCACGGTCCAGCCGAAGCCTGCGGCGTCCTCGAACTCGTCGGCGAAGCGGCTGGCGTAGACATAGAGCTTCTTCGGCACGCAGCCGCGGACCACGCAGGTGCCGCCGATGCGGTACTCCTCGGCGATCGCGACCCTCGCGCCGTAGCCGGCCGCGATCCGCGCGGCCCGGACGCCGCCCGAGCCGGCTCCGATCACGAAGAGATCGACGTCATAGTCCGCCATCGGAGTGCTCCCTGCCCGCGCGTCGCCGCCCCGCCGCAATAGGCGGATGCTCGGGACCGGGCAAGATGGGAAGCGGGCGGACGGGCGACAACTTCGGGCTCGACATCACAGCTCCGCGATTGCAACCTTCGCGACGAACGGTCGCGGACAACGCACCCCCGGCCGAACCAAGACGCCTCGCCCGGAGACGCAGATGCCACCCCTCATGCGCCGCCTGCTCGCCGCCGCCGCGGTCCTCGCCGTGGCCGCGACCGGCGGACCCGCCCTCGCCGCGAACCTCAAGATCATCGCCCCCGCATCGCCCGGCGGCGGATGGGACCAGACCGCCCGCGCCATGCAGCAGGCGATGCAGGGCGAGAAGATCGCGGGCTCCGTGCAGGTGGAGAACGTGCCGGGCGCCGGCGGCACCATCGGCCTCGCGCAGTTCGCGAACCGCGCCAAGGGCGATCCGCACCAGCTCATCGTCGGCGGCTACGTGATGGTGGGCGCGATCATCATGAACGACGCGCCGGTGACGCTCGACGCGGTCACCCCGCTCGCCCGTCTCACCGGCGAGTACGAGGCGATCGTGGTGGCGACCAACTCGCCCATCAAGACGATCAACGAGGTGATCGCGAAGCTGAAGGCCGATCCGGGATCGGTGTCGTGGGGCGGCGGCTCGGCCGGCGGCACCGACCACATCGCGGCCGGGCTCATCGCCAAGGCCGTCGGGGTCGATCCCACCAAGGTCAACTACATCCCGTTTTCCGGCGGCGGCGAGTCGCTCGCGGCCGTGCTCGGCGGCCAGACCACGGTCGGCGTCTCAAGCTACGGCGAGTTCGACGCGCAGGTGAAGTCCGGCAAGCTCCGCGTGCTCGCCATCACCGCGCCCGAACGGGTCCCGGGCATTGACGCGCCGACCATGAAGGAGAGCGGCGTCGACGTGGAGGTGCAGAACTGGCGCATGGTCGCCGGCCCACCGGGACTGACGCCTGAAGGCAAGGCCGAGATCCTCAAGACCATCGACGACATGGCGAAGACCAAGACCTGGCGGGACACGTTGAAGACCAAGGGCTGGACCGACACCTATCTCGCGGGCGACGCCTTCACGGCCGAGCTCAAGGAGGACATCGCCAAGGCGCGCATCGTGCTGCGCGACATCGGGCTGGCGGAGTGAGCGCCCCGCAGGAGGGCTCCGGGCGCAGGCTCGGGGCGATCGTCGTCGCGGTCGCGCTGATCGCGGTGGCGGGGATCGTGGCCGCGGACGCGATCCGTCTGGGCTCGGTGCGCACCTTCGGCCCCGGCATCGGCCCGCGGGCGTTTCCGTGGGCGATCGCCATCGGCCTCGCGCTGCTTGGGCTCGCGAACCTCGTGGTCGCGCTCAGGGGCAAGGCCGTCGAGGCGGCGCCGGTGGAGATGGGGCCGGCGCTCTGGGTGATCGGCGGGCTCGTGGGGCAGATCGTGCTGCTCTCGTTCGCGGGCTTCTCCATCGCCACCGGCGTGCTGTTCGGCATGACGGCCCGCGGCTTCGGGCGCGGCCCGCTTTGGCTGACGATCCCGATCGGCGCCGCTTTGTCCTTCGTGCTCTACATCATCTTCACCAAGGCCCTGGCGCTGACGTTGCCGGCGGGCCCGCTCGAAAAGCTGGTCTGAGGAGCGACCGATGGACGCCTTCGTCTCGCTCGCCGGCGGCCTCGCGGTCGCGCTGCAGCCCTCGAACCTGTTGTTCTGCCTGATCGGCGTGACGCTCGGCACCGCCGTCGGCGTGCTGCCGGGCATCGGGCCGGCGCTCACCGTCGCGCTGCTCCTGCCGGTCACCTTCAAGCTCGACCCGGCGGGCTCGCTCATCATGTTCGCCGGCATCTACTACGGCGGCATGTACGGCGGCTCGACCTCGTCGATCCTGCTCAACACGCCGGGGGAAAGTTCGTCGATCGTCACCGCGCTCGAGGGCAACCTGATGGCCCGCTCGGGCCGCGGGGGACCTGCGCTCGCGACCGCCGCCATCGGCTCCTTCGTCGCGGGGGCGATCGCGACGCTCGGCCTCGCGCTGCTCGCGCCTTACGTCGTCAGCGTGGCGCTGGCGTTCTGGCCGGCGGACTATTTCTCGCTGATGATCCTCGCCTTCGCGACGGTGTCCGCCGCCTTCGGCGACTCGGCGCTGCGCGGCCTCACCAGCCTGTTCCTGGGCCTCGCGCTCGGCCTCGTCGGCATCGACCTGATGTCCGGCCAAGCGCGGCTCGACTTCGGCGTGCCAGACCTGCTCGACGGCGTCGAGGTGACGACCGCCGCCGTCGCGCTGTTCGCCATCGGCGAGACGCTGTTCGTGGTCTCCCGCAAAGGCGCGGCCGACGAGACCATCGAGCCAATCAAGGGCTCGCTCTGGATGACGAAGGAGGACTGGAAGCGCTCGTGGAAGCCGTGGCTGCGCGGCACCGCCTTCGGCTTCCCCATCGGCGCCATGCCGGCCGGGGGCGCGGAGATCCCGACCTTCCTCAGCTACGCCACCGAGCGGCGGCTGACCAAGCATCCGGAAGAGTTCGGCAAGGGCGCGATCGAGGGCGTCGCCGGGCCGGAGGCCGCGAACAACGCCTCCGCCGCCGGCACGCTGGTGCCGCTGCTGACGCTCGGTCTCCCAACCTCCGCCACCGCCGCCATCATGCTCGCGGGCTTCCAGCAGTACGGCCTGAACCCCGGCCCGCTGCTGTTCGCGGCAAAGCCCGACCTCGTCTGGGGCCTGATCGCCAGCCTGTTCGTGGCGAACGCGCTGCTTCTCGTCCTCAACCTGCCGCTGATCGGGCTGTGGGTGCGGCTGCTCTCGATCCCGCGGCCGTGGCTCTATGGCGGCATTCTGGTGTTCGCGACGCTCGGCACGCTGGGGGCGAACCCCTCGCTGTTCGAGCTCGGCTCGCTGCTGGCGCTCGGCCTGCTCGGCTTCGGCCTTCGCGTGTTCGGCTATCCCATCGCGCCGGTGGTGATCGGCCTCATCCTCGGGCCGATGGCCGAGGTGCAGCTCCGCCGCGCGCTCGCCATCAGCCAGAACGACTGGAGCGTACTGATCACCTCGCCGATCTCCGCGATGCTGCTGACGATCGCGGCGCTCGCCGTGATCCTGCCGATCGCGCTGAAGACCCGCGAAAAGGGCATCGTCTTCGGCGAGGACGACTGACGCCTCAGCCCTTTGTGCGAAGCGTCGAGCGGCCGCCGTCGACGCCGAACACCGTCAGCCGGACGAAGTGAAGGCGCCCGGCTGATCTGCGTGCTTCAAGACGCCTCGGCCTGCGCCGAGGCTCCTCAGCATGACGACGGTTGGAGCTCCATAAACCTCCTCATGCTGAGGAGCCGTCCATCGGACGGCGTCTCGAAGCGCGCACGTCGTCAGCCGCCCGCCCGCAGCGCGCTCAGCGCCTCGGGCGTGTCGACGTCGAGCAGAACGCCGGCGTCCGCCACCTCGACCTCGCGCACCGCCTCGACGTTCGTTCCGAGCAGATGCCGACCGCCGACGTCGCCTTCGACCCCCTGAAGCTCGCCGAAGAAGCGCCGGCCCCACAGCACCGGGTTGCCGCGCTTGCCCGCGCGAACGGGCAGCACGATGTGGGCGCCCGTTGCGGGATCGAACGCCTTGGCGAGCTGCGCGACGAGCGGCGACGACACCCGCGGCATGTCGCCCAGCATGACGAGCGCGCCGTCGACGCCCGGCGCCAGCGCCCTCAGTCCGGCCTTCAGCGACGTCGAGAGGCCGTCGGCGTAGGCCGGGTTTTCGACGAAGCGCACGGGAAGGCCCGACAGCGCGCTCTCGACCTCGGCGCGCTGGTGGCCGACCACCACGACCACCTCCGACAGCTGCGCGCCCACCGCCGCCTCGACCGCGTGGCGCACGAGCGCCCGGCCTTCGACCACCTCGAGCAGCTTGTTCGGGCCGCCCATGCGGCTGGAGCGCCCCGCCGCCAGCACGAGGCCTGCGATCTTCGCCCGGCCCTCCTCGCGGATGGCGCGGGGTTGCGGGCGGGAGACGATCTCCATCAGCAGGCCGCCGACCCCCATCCCCGTCAGGTCGTCGCCACTGACGGCGAGGCCCGCGAGCAGGCGGTTCAGCACCCAGTCGAAGCCGTTCTCCTTGGGCGAACGCGCGCAGCCCGGCGCGCCGATCACCCGCGCCTCGCCGATCCGGCCGAGCAGCAGCAGGTTGCCGGGATCGACCGGCATGCCGAGCCGGTCGACCGACCCGCCGATCATCTCGATCGCCACCGGCACCACGTCGCGGCGGTCGGTGATGGCGGAGGCTCCGAACACGATGACGAGCTCGGGCTGAAAGCGCGACAGCTCCACCAGCGCGCGGGCGAGGCTCGCTTCGTCGTGGGGCGCGCGAAGTTCGGCGACGACCCGCGCGCCCGCAGGCGCAAGCCGGCGCTCCAGCGTAGCGATCGTCTTGTCGACGACCTTGGGCGCGAGGCCGGGGAGCAGCGTGGAGACCACGCCCACGCGGGTGATTGCGAAGGGCGCCAGCCGGACGAGCGGACCCTGCGCCCGGGCGGCCGCCTCCGCACGGGCGACCACCGCCTCGTCGAGCGCGAACGGGATGATCTTGACGGTCGCGACCATCGCTTCGGCCGCGACCGCGGCGTGCTCGGCCAGCGTCGCGAAGGTGACGTCCTCGTCGATCCGGTTGAGCGCGTCGACGCCGGCGCGGTCCACCACAAGCACGCCCGCCCGCTCGGCGAACAGGTTGGCGCGGCCCGTGAACGGCGCGTCGACGCGCACCCCCTCGCCCACCAGCGCCCGCGCGATCCGATGGGCCGCCTCGTTCTCGGGGACGTCGTCGGCCCCGAGCGCCGCCACCACGATCTCGCGGACGCCCGCGCGGCTGAGCTCCGCCACATCGGCGAGGGTCACCACGGCGCCCTTCTTCAGCACGAAGCCGTCGGTGCGGATGGCGTGCGCGGCGACCGAGCCCACGGCCTGTTCGATGGCGACGGAGCCGAACTTCACGCCAAGCGCTCCCCGGGGCGGCGCAAGGCCGCGAGCACTTCGGCCAGGATCGACACCGCGATCTCCGCAGGGCTGGCCGCGCCGATGGGCAGGCCGATCGGCGCCCGCACCCGGTCCAGCGCTTCCTCGGATGCTCCCGCTGCGGCGAGCCGTTCGCGCCGCGCCGCGTGGGTCTTCCGGGAGCCCAGCGCGCCCACGTAGAAGCAGCCGGCGTCGAGCGCGGCTTTCAACGCCGGATCGTCGATCTTGGGATCGTGGGTGAGCGCGGCGAAGGCGGTGAACGGGTCGAGGGCCAGGTCGGGCAGCACGACGTCCGGCCACTCCGCCCGCAGGTCCACGCCGGGAAAGCGCTCGGGGGTCGCGAAGGCGGTGCGCGGATCGACGATCGTCACCGCGAAGCCGATGGCGGCCGCCATCGGCGCCAGCGCCTGCGAGATGTGGACTGCGCCGGTGACGACCATGCGCGGGGCGGGAACATGGGCGGTGAGAAACCAGCGCGCGCCGTTCGCTTCGACGACGCCGCTCCGGCCGGAGCGGAGCGCCGCGCGGATCCCCGCCTCGAGAGGATCGCCCGCGGGGTCCCGCACCAGCCGCTGGGCGCCGCCGGGAAGCTCGGTGACGACCACGGCCGCGCGGCGGGAGGCGCGCGCCGCGTTGAGCTCGGCGAGAAGGTCGAGTTTCATCCGCGACGCCGCCTCACGCCACGCGCTCCACGAAGACCCGGATGCGGCCGCCGCAGGATAGGCCGACTCGCCACGCGGTCTCGTCCGCGACCCCGAACTCCAGCACCCGCGGAGCGCCGTCGGCGATGACCTCGGCCGCCTCCGCGACCACGGCCCCTTCCACGCAGCCGCCGGAGACGGAGCCCTCGAAGCGGCCGTCGCCGTCGATGACGAGATGGCTCCCGACGGGGCGCGGCGCGGAGCCCCAGGTTTCGACGACGGTCGCGAGGGCGACGCCGCGGCCTGCGCGCGCCCACTCCTCCGCGGTCGACAGCAGATCGGGGCCAGGGGTCATGGGGAAGCCTTTCAGTGCGTCAGAGCCACTCAGATAGCGCGATCCGCGCCGGCTTGCGAGGCTCCGGCGTCACTGGGTCCGAGGCGTCAAAGCGAGATCCTCGAGCAAGGCCCGCATCCGGCGTTTGGCGTCGGCGCCCGTGGCGTCGTCCCCGCCCCGCTCGACGGCGGCAAAGACAGTCGTGCGGCGGCCGCGGTCGACCCAGCCCACCGCCCAGGCCGTCTTCGCGCCGTCCGCCGGCCCGCACGCGCCCGTTTTCCAGGCGACCAGGCCGTCCGGGATCGAATCGAAAGGGATCACCTCGACCGTCCGCGCCTGGGACTCCGCGGAGGTCGGCAGTTCGCCCCGCTTGAGGCGGGCGAGGAAGTCCACCTGCTCGACGGCGCTGATGCGCGGCCCGCCGGGACTTTCCCCCAGCGCCATCCGTTCGACCGGGGCCGCGACGTCCGGCGCGCCGTAACGCAGAGCGGAAAGCGACTTGCCGAAGGCGTCCGGGCCGATCCGCCGCGCGATCTCCTCGTAGACCCAGGGCGTCGGCGTCCGGAACGCATCTTTCAGCGTCACGCCCTGCTCGGGCGGCATGTCCTCGCGCCGGATCGGCGTGTTGGCGTCCGGCGCGAGGCCGCGGTCGAGCGCGATCACCGTGACGGGCACGTCGAAGGTCGCGCAGGGCGGAAGCCGATCGGCGCAGGCCTTTGCGTCGGAGGTGCGAGGCTCGGCCCCGGGAGCCACGTCGCGCAGCGTGACGCAGGCGTCGACGCCGGCGAAGGCCCGCGCGTAGGCGGCGGCGAAATCGGACGCAGGCCCCTGCGGCGCCTCCTGCGCCCGCCCCGCGAGCGGGGCGCTCGCGAGGGCGAAGGCGATGATCAACGTCGAGCGATACGCCATGCTCAGTAAGTCGCCCCCTGCCGAACGAGCGCAGCCCGGCGCCCGTCATCGTGTCGTGGCGCCCAACGCGCCACCCCCATCGCACGGTCACGCGCCCCACGTGATCGAGCGGCGACGATAACGCTCCGTTTCGGCCCCGCCCAGAGCGTTTCGGCGCAAGACGGGGCGCGATCGACCCACGCCTGCATACGACGCCTTGGGGAATCGGCTTAACGGCCCGAAGGTTGTCCACGTGCATTCCGACATTTCGACGGCCATGACGCGCCGCACGCGTTGTCGGCGCGAACGACCCGCGCTAGAACTGCCTAAGACGCGCGCTCGCCTATCCGAAGGGCGCCGGCCGTCCGTGACCACAAGGGAACGACGCGAAGCGCATGGAATATTTCCTCCAGCAGCTCATCAACGGCGTCACGCTCGGCTCGATCTACGGGCTCATCGCCATCGGCTACACGATGGTCTACGGCATCATCGGCATGATCAACTTCGCCCATGGCGACGTGTTCATGGTCGGCTCGTTCATGGCGCTGATCGTGTTCCTGGCGCTGCTCGCGCTCGGCGTCACCTTCATGCCGCTCGCGCTGCTGATCGTGCTGATCCTCGCCATGGCGCTCACCTCGCTCTACGGCTGGACGGTGGAGCGCATCGCCTACCGGCCGCTGCGCGGCTCGTTCCGCCTCGCGCCGCTGATCTCGGCCATCGGCATGTCGATCTTCCTGCAGAACATGGTGCAGGTGGCGCAGGGCGCGCGGGTGAAGCCGCTGCCGCCCGTGATCACCGGCGGCTACCAGTTCGGCGCGGTGGAAGGCTTCGTCGTCAACGTGTCGAACGTGCAGATCATCATCGTCGTCACGACCATCGCGCTGATGGTGGCCTTCTCGCTGATCGTCTCCAAGACGCCGCTCGGCCGCGCCCAGCGCGCCTGCGAGCAGGACCGCAAGATGGCCGCGCTGCTCGGCGTCGACGTGGACCGCACAATCTCGCTGACCTTCGTCATGGGCGCGGCGCTCGCCTCGGTCGCAGGGCTGATGTACCTGCTCTATTACGGCGTCATCGACTTCTACATCGGCTTCGTGGCGGGCGTGAAAGCCTTCACGGCTGCCGTGCTCGGGGGCATCGGCTCGCTGCCCGGCGCGATGCTCGGCGGCCTGCTGATCGGGCTGATCGAGACCTTCTGGTCGGCCTACTTCACCGTCGAGTACAAGGACGTCGCGGCGTTCTCGATCCTGGCGATCGTGCTGATCTTCCTGCCCTCCGGTCTGCTCGGACGGCCCGAGGTCGAGAAGGTCTGATGGCGGACGCCCCCGCCGGCGCCGCCGCGCCCTCCGTCTTCGCCGTCGCGTTCAAGGACGCAGCCTTCGCGGCGCTGGTCGCGCTCGGCCTCGCAGCGCCCATGCTGGGCCTCGTCACCGTGCAGACCCAGAGCGGCATCGAGCTCGAGCAGCACTGGGGCAAGGTCGCGATCGCGGTCGCGATCGTCTTCGCCGGACGCCTGCTGCTGAACCTCACGCTGTGGCGGCCCGGCCGGAAGAAGTCTCTGGGCTACGTGCCGCCGAAGGTGGAGGCCCGGCTCGCGCGATTCGCCAAGTACCTCGCGCCGCTCGCCATCCTCGGCGCGGTGGTGATGCCGATGCTGCCCTTCACCGAGCGCTACGCGATCGACCTCGGCATCCTCGTGCTGACCTACGTGATGCTGGGCTGGGGCCTGAACATCGTGGTGGGCCTCGCGGGCCTCCTCGACCTCGGCTACGTCGCGTTCTACGCCGTCGGAGCCTACTCCTACGCCCTGCTGGCGCAGTACTTCGGGCTGTCGTTCTGGGTCTGCCTGCCGCTCGCCGGCATTCTCGCCGCGTTCTGGGGCGTAATCCTGGGCTTCCCCGTGCTGCGGCTGCGCGGCGACTACCTCGCGATCGTGACGCTCGCCTTCGGCGAGATCATCCGCATCGTGCTGCTGAACTGGTACTGGTTCACGGGCGGCCCCAACGGCATCTCCGGCATCCCGCGGCCGAGCTTCTTCGGGCTCGATTTCGATCGCGGCGACGACGGCTTCGCGGCGACCTTCGGGCTCGACTACTCGCCGCTGCACCGGATCGTGTTCCTGTACTATCTGATCCTGGCGCTCGCGCTGCTCACGAACTTCGTGACGATCCGCCTCCGCCGCCTTCCCATCGGCCGCGCCTGGGAGGCGCTGCGGGAGGACGAGATCGCCTGCCGCTCGCTCGGCATCAACACCGTCAACACCAAGCTCACGGCCTTCGCGCTGGGCGCCATGTTCGCGGGCTTCGCCGGCTCGTTCTTCGCGACCCGCCAGGGCTTCATCAGCCCGGAGAGCTTCGTGTTCATGGAGAGCGCGTTGATCCTCGCGATCGTCGTGCTCGGCGGCATGGGCTCGCAGTTCGGCGTGGCGGTGGCGGCGGTGGTGATGATCGGCGGCTTTGAGCTGTTCCGCGAGTTCAGCGACTACCGCATGATCACCTTCGGGCTGGTCATGGTGCTCATCATGATTTGGCGCCCGCGCGGCCTCGTCTCGACGCGCTCGCCCTCGGTGTTCCTGAAGGAAAAGAAGGCGATCTCCGGCTCCCTCGTGCAGGAGGGCCATGGATGATCGACGACACGCCCGCCCTGCCGCCGGAGCTGCTGCTGCGGGTCGAGCGACTGACCATGCGCTTCGGCGGCCTGATCGCCGTCAACGACGTCTCGTTCGACGTGCGCCGCGGCGAGATCACCGCGCTCATCGGCCCAAACGGGGCGGGCAAGACCACGGTCTTCAACTGCATCACCGGCTTCTACAAGCCGACCGTCGGCCGCCTGACGCTCGCGTCCAAGGAGGGCCCGCTGCTGCTGGAGCGGCTGCGCGACCACCAGATCTCGCGCAAGGCCAACGTCGCGCGCACCTTCCAGAACATCCGCCTGTTCGGCGGCATGACCGCGCTCGAAAACCTGCTGGTCGCCCAGCACGCGCCGCTGATGAAGGCCTCTGGCCTCACCGTGCTCGGCGTGCTCGGGATCGGCGGCTTCAACAAGGCGGAGCGCGCCGCGATCGAGAAGGCCAAGGTCTGGCTCGAGCGCATCGGCCTGATCGACCGCGCCGACGATCCGGCCGCCGACCTGCCCTACGGCGACCAGCGCCGGCTGGAGATCGCGCGCGCGATGTGCACCGAGCCGGTGCTGCTCTGCCTGGACGAACCCGCCGCCGGCCTCAACCCGCGGGAGTCGCTCGAGCTCAACGCCCTGCTGCGCTCGATCCGCGATCAGGACGACACCGCCGTGCTGCTGATCGAGCACGACATGAGCGTGGTGATGGAGATCTCCGACCACGTGGTCGTGCTCGACTACGGCAAGAAGATCTCCGACGGCGCGCCGCTCCACGTCCGCAACGACCCGAAGGTCATCGCCGCCTATCTCGGCGTCGAGGACGAGGAGGTCGAAAAGGTGGAGAGCGAGATCGCGGTGGAGGCCACGTCGTGACGGAGCCCCTGCTCTCGATCCGCGGCGTGACCGCCTACTACGGCGCGATCGCCGCCCTGAAGGGCGTCGATGTCGACGTCGGCGAAGGCGAGATCGTCACGCTGATCGGCGCGAACGGCGCCGGCAAGTCGACGCTGATGATGACGATCTTCGGCGCTCCGCAGGCCCGCGACGGATCGATCGTCTACGACGGGCAGGACATCACCCGGACCCCGACGCATAAGATCGCGCAGCTCAAGATCGCCCAGTCGCCCGAGGGCCGGCGCATCTTCCCCCGCATGAGCGTGGTCGAGAACCTCAAGATGGGCGCCGCCGTCACCGGCTACGCCCATTACGAGGCCGACCTGCAGCGCATGTTCGACATCTTCCCGCGGCTGAAGGAGCGCGCGAACCAGCGCGGCGGCACGCTCTCGGGCGGCGAGCAGCAGATGCTCGCCATCGCCCGCGCGCTGATGAGCCGGCCGCGGCTGCTGATGCTGGACGAACCCTCGCTCGGCCTCGCCCCGTTGATCGCGAAGCAGATCTTCGCGGTGATCGCCGAGCTCAACCGCACCGAGGGGCTGACGGTCTTCCTCGTGGAGCAGAACGCCTACCACGCGCTCAAGCTCGCCCACCGCGGCTACGTGATGGTCAACGGACGCATCACCCTGTCGGGCGCCGGCCGCGAGCTTCTGGAGCGCGAAGAGGTCCGCGCGGCCTATCTGGAGGGCGGGCGCTGATGGCTTCGACGGACATGGCGCAGGCCCCCCTCCCCCCTGCGGGGAGGGGCCGGGGGTGGGGGTCGTTCAGGATGAGCCGCGGACTGCGCCGCATCTCGACGCCCGACCTCGCCGCCTTCTCCGGCTCCACCCCCACCCCGACCCTCCCCGCAAGGGGGAGGGAGAAGGAAGGGCGCTCGCCATGGGGCTGATCTGGGAGATCTCGCTCGCCGAGTTCCTGTTCGTGACCGTGTTTCTCGGCGGCGGCGCGGCGTGGCTCGCGGGCCGCGCCGTCGCCGGCTCGTGGGAGCCGGCCTGGAAGGCGGCGGCCTGGATGATCCCGCTCGCGGCGGCGGTGCGCTTCATCCACTACGCGCTGTTCAGCGGCAGCTTGCTGACGCTTCACTATTACGCCGTCGACCTTGTGGTGCTGGTGGTGCTGGCGCTCGCCGGGCATCGCGTCCGGCTCGTGAGGCAGATGACGCGGCAGTACGACTGGCTCTACGAGAGCGCCGGCCCCTTCGCCTGGCGCGCCAAGGCCGGCCGATGACGAGGTTCCGGCCAGCCCTCGCGCGATCGTCGCGTGACAGGCCGCCGGCGACGCGCAATCAATGGACGGCGCGCGGGCGGCGAGATCCGCGGACGTCCGGAACAGCCTTTCGCATCAGGGGAGAATTCTCATGAAGACGCGTCTTACAGCCGGTCTGATGACCGGTCTTGCGCTGGCGCTCGCGACGCCGGCCTACGCGGACGTCACGATCGCGGTGGTGGGTCCGATGACGGGCTCCAACGCCGTCTACGGCGGCCAGATGCGCAACGGCGTCGAGCAGGCCGTGGCGGACATCAACGCCGCGGGCGGCGTCAACGGCGAGAAGCTGGTGCTGAAGGTGGGCGACGACGCCTGCGACCCGAAGCAGGCGGTCAACGTCGCCAACCAGATGGCCGGCGAGAAGGTCAAGTTCGTGGTCGGGCACTACTGCTCGGGCTCGTCGATCCCGGCCTCCGCGGTCTACGCCGAGGAAGACATCATCGAGATTTCGCCGGCTTCGACCAACCCGGTGTTCACCGACAAGCGCGCGGGACCGTCAATCTACCGCATCTGCGGCCGCGATGACCAGCAGGGCGCCGTCGCCGGCAAGTACATCGCCGAGAACTTCAAGGGCAAGAAGGTCGCGATTCTTCACGACAAGTCGGCCTACGGCAAGGGCATCGCCGACGAGACGCTGAAGGCGCTGCAGGCGGCCGGCGGCAAGGAGACCCTCTACGAGGCGATCACCGCGGGCGAAAAGGACTACTCCGCGCTGGTCTCCAAGCTGAAGCAGGCCGGCGTCGAGGTCATCTATCTCGGCGGCTACCACACCGAAGGCGGCCTCCTCGTCCGTCAGCTGCGCGAGCAGGGCGTGAACGCGCCGCTGATCGGCGGCGACGCGCTCGCCACCAGCGACTTCTGGGCCATCACCGGCAAGGCCGGCGAAGGCACCCTGTTCACCTTCCCGCCGGACCAGCGCAAGCTGCCCTCCGCGGCGGAAGTCGTCGCCAAGTTCAAGGCCAAGAACTTCGACCCGCAGGGCTACACGCTCTACAGCTACGCCGCCGTGCAGATCTACGCGGACGCGCTGAAGGCCGCGAAGTCCTCCGAGACCGAGAAGGTGCTGGCGGAGATGAACAAGGCCGACTTCAAGACCATCGTCGGCGACGTGAAGTTCGACGAAAAGGGCGATCCGACGGTCGCGGGCTACGTGTTCTACGAGTTCAAGGACGGCTCCTACGTCGAGAAGTGACGTCGGCCGGCTGACCCTGCCGAGGCCCGCCTTCCGAGGCGGGCCTTTTTCGTTTGGAGGAAGCGTCGACCGCCTGGGCGCGCAACCGCCATTGCCAAGCGCGGCGAAGCGGGGACAATGCGCGCCATGTCGCTTGCCCCCTCCCGTTCCGCGCTCCTCCTCGTCATCTTCGCCGGGCTCTACGGCGCCGCAGGCGTCGCGCTCGCGGCGGTCGCGGCGCACCGCGTCGACAGTCCCCTGCTCGGGACCGCGTCGAACTTCCTGATGCTGAACGCCGCCGCGCTCGTCGCGCTGGCGGCGGCGGCCCAGGTCTTCGCGGCCGGCGCCCGGCTCACCGTTCCCGCCTGGGCGATCGCGCTCGGCACGCTGCTGTTCTGCGGCGACCTCACGCTGCGCGCGCTGAACGGCGCCAGCCCTTCGCCCATGGCCGCGCCGACCGGCGGAACGCTGATAATCCTCGGCTGGCTCGGCGTCGCGATCGGCGCGGTCCTCGCCGCCCTTCGACGGCCCGCGGCCCCGTGAGCCGAGCGCGCGTCGCCGTCCTCGGCATCTTCGCGGCGGATCTGGTGTTCCGCGCGGACAGGCTTCCGAAACTCGGCGAGACGCTACTCGCGGACGGCTTCTCGCTCGGCGCCGGCGGCAAGGGCTCGAACCAGGCGATCGCAGCGGCCAGGGCCGGCGCGGATGCGGCGCTGATCACGCGCATCGGCGCCGACCCCTTCGCTGCGGTCGCCCGATCGGAATGGGCAGCGGCCGGGGTCGACGCCGGCTCGGTCGTCACGGACCGCGGCCGCCCGACCGGCGCGGCCTTTATTTTCGTTCAGTCGCAGGGGGGTGAGAACGCCATCATCGTCGAGCCCGGCGCCGCGGGGGCGCTTTCGGCGGAGGACGCGGAAACCGCGCGCGACGTCATCGCCGGCGCGCGCGTGTTCATGACCCAGCTGGAACAGCCAATCGGGGCCGCGCGCGCGGGCCTCCGGATCGCCCGCAGCGCCGGCGTCGCGACCCTGCTCAATCCCGCGCCCGCAGCGCCCCTCGACGACGCCCTGCTGGGGCTCTGCGACTACCTCACGCCCAACGAGAGCGAGGCGCAGGCGCTGACCGGCGTCGCCGTCGCCACCCTCGACGACGCGCGGCGGGCCGGCGAAGCCTTGATCGCCCGCGGCGTGGGCTGCGCCGTGGTGACGCTCGGGGCGCGCGGCGCGCTCGTCCATGGGCCGGGCGTCTCCGAGATCGCGCCGGCGCTCGACGCCGGCCCTGTCGTCGACACCACCGGCGCGGGAGACTGCTTCGCCGGAGCGTTCGCCGCAGCGCTCGCCGAGGGCCGCCCGCCGCTCGACGCCGCACACTTCGGCTGCGCCGCCGCGGGCCTCTCGGTCACGCGACCGGGCGCCGGGCGCTCGATGCCGACGCGCGCGGAGATCGACGCGCTGCTCGATCGCCAGCCCCGGCTTGCGCCCCAGCCTCGGCTTGCGCCCTGAGACGGAACGCCGTCTCGTAGCGTGACGTCGATCGACACAGCAGGACCGCGCGACCATGGGCGAAACCTCTTCCGAGCCGAGCCTCTTCGTCGAGCGCCGCGGCGCCGTCGCGCTGTTCACGCTCAACCGGCCGTCGCGCATCAACGCCTTCACGCCGGAGCTGCTAGCCGCGCTCGCCTCCGCCTTCGACGCGGCGGAGACCGACGCCGGGGTGCGCGCCATCGTGATCACCGGCGCCGGCAGGGGCTTCTGCTCAGGCCAGGACATCGGGCTGATCGCGACGCTGCCGCCGGAAGAGCGCGACGTCGGCCGCATCCTCCGCGACTTCTACGAGCCGGTGGTCGCCAAGATGCGCGCCTCGCCGTTGCCCGTGGTGGCCGCTGTGAACGGCGTCGCGGCCGGCGCGGGCGCGAACTTCGCGCTGCTGGCGGACATCGTCGTCGCGGGCCGCTCGGCCGAGTTCGTCGAGGCCTTCGTGAAGATCGGCCTGGTGCCGGACGTCGCCGGCTCCTGGACGCTGCCGCGGCTGGTGGGCGCGGCCCGCGCCAAGGCGCTCGCGTTGCTCGCCGAGCCGATCAAGGCGGAGACGGCGGAGGCCTGGGGGCTGATCTGGAAGGCGGTCGACGACGACCGGCTGCTGGACGAAGCCGTGGCCATCGCCGAACGGCTGGCCGGCCAATCGGCGAGCGCGACCGCTTTGACCAAGCGCTTGCTGAACGCGTCCGCCGGCAACGACCTCGACGCCCAGCTCGCGCTGGAGCGGGAGTTGCAGACGGAGGCCGCGGCCTCCGCCGACCACGCCGAAGGCGTCCGCGCCTTCATGGAGAAGCGCCCGCCGCGCTGGTCCGAGAGGAGTTGAGCGTCGGCGCGGCGGCGTCCGCCTTGCGCCCGCCCGCGCCGCAGGCCTAAACCGAACGCCCTGATTCCCTCTTGTCCGACGGAGCTTCCATGCGCGCCGAGGATCCTCAACTCGTACGTCTCGCCGACTATCGCCCGTCGGACTTCCTGATCGATACGGTCGATCTCGACGTGAACCTCGACCCGCACGCGACGCGGGTGACGGCGCGGCTCAGGGTTCGGCCGAACCCCGAGGGGCGCGAAAACGCGACGCTCTCGCTCGACGGCGACGAGCTCAAGCTGGTCTCGGTCGCGATCGACGGCGCCGAACTCGAGGCCGACGCGATCGACGTTTCGCCGGAGCGGCTCAGCATCGCCAACCCGCCGCGCGGACCGTTCGAGCTCACGATCGTCACCGAGATCGACCCCACGGCGAACACGCGCCTGATGGGCCTCTACCGCTCCAATGCCTCCTACACGACGCAGTGCGAGGCCGAGGGCTTCCGCCGCATCACCTACTTCCTCGACCGGCCGGACGTGCTCGCGGTCTACACCACCCGCATCGAGGGGCCCGCCGACGAGACGCCGCTGCTGCTGTCGAACGGCAATTTGGTCGAAACCGGCGACGCGCCCGCCGGCCGCCGGTTCGCGGTCTGGCATGATCCGCATCCGAAGCCGTCCTACCTGTTCGCGCTGGTTGCGGGCGACCTCGCCAAGGTCTCCGACACCTTCGTCACCCAGTCCGGCCGCACGGTCGCGGTGGAGGTGTTCGTCGAGCACGGCAAGGAGGATCGCGCGCCCTACGCCCTCGACGCCATCAGGCGCTCCATGCGCTGGGACGAGGAGGTATTCGGCCGGGAGTACGATCTCGACGTCTTCATGGTCGTCGCCGTCTCGCACTTCAACATGGGCGCGATGGAGAACAAGGGCCTCAACGTCTTCAATGACAAGTACGTGCTGGCGAGTCCGGAGACCGCGACCGACGGCGACTACGCCAACATCGAAGCGATCATCGCCCACGAATACTTCCACAACTGGACGGGCAACCGCATCACCTGCCGCGACTGGTTCCAGCTGTGCCTGAAGGAAGGCCTCACCGTGTTCCGCGACCAGGAGTTCACCTCCGACACGCGGTCGCGGCCGGTGAAGCGCATCCAGGACGTCCGCAACCTGCGCGCGGCGCAGTTCGCCGAGGACTCCGGCCCCCTCGCCCACCCCGTGCGGCCCCAGGCCTACGCCGAGATCAACAACTTCTACACGCCGACGGTCTACGAGAAGGGCGCCGAGGTCATCCGCATGCTGAAGGTCCTGATCGGGCCGGAAGCGTTCAAGGCCGGCATGAACCTCTACTTCGACCGCCACGACGGCCAGGCCTGCACCATCGAGCAGTTCATCGCCTGCTTCGCGGAGGTCTTCGGGCGCGACCTCGGCCAGTTCATGCTCTGGTACCATCAGGCCGGAACGCCCGAGGTGACGGTCCGCACGGCCTACGACGCGGAGGCCAAGACCTTCACGGTGACGGCCGCGCAGCGCGTACCGGCCACCCCGGGTCAGCCGAACAAGCAGCCCGCCGTCATTCCGATGGTCACGGGCCTCGTGGCTCCGGACGGCGCCGACCTGCCGCTGGTGATCGGCGGGGCCCCCGCTGGCCCTGTGTTCGCTCTCACCGAGGCCGAAACGACGCTCGTGTTCGAGCAGGTTCCCGCGCGCCCCGCGGCTTCGCTGTTCCGCAACTTCTCGGCGCCGGTGAAGCTCTCGACCGATCTCTCGGACGACGAGCTGCTGTTCCTCGCGAAGGCCGATTCCGACCCCTTCAATCGGTGGCAGTCCGGCCAGACGGTCGCGCTGCGCAACCTCGTCGCCCGTGTCGGCGCGCTGCGCGCCGGCGCGCCCGCGCCGGAGGAGCCGCGGCTGGCGGAAGCGGTCGCCCGCGCCTTTGATCCGGCCGAGACCGACCACGCCTTCGCGGCTCAGGTGGCGGCGCTCCCGAGCGAGGGCGACGTCGCCCGCGAGATCGGCGAGGACGTCGACCCCGATGCGATCCACGCCGCCCGCGCGGCGCTGAAGCTCGACCTCGCCCGCCGGCTCGCGGGCCCGCTCGCGGCCGCCTTCGAGCGGCTGGTCGACGAAGGCCCCTATTCGCCGGACGCGGCCTCCGCCAGCCGACGCGCGCTGAAGATCTCGGCGCTCGACTATCTCGCCGCCGGCGGCGCGCCCGAGGGCGTCGCCCGCGCCAAGGCGCTCTACGACGGCGCGACCAACATGACCGATCGCATCATGGCGCTGCAGGTGCTGTCGCTCTCGGCCTCGGACGCGCGCGACGCCGCGCTCGCCGACTTCCACGACCGCTACAAGAGCGATCCCCTGCTGATCGACAAATGGTTCCTGATCCAGGCCTCAGCGCCGCTGCCGGACACGCTGGACCGGGTGCGCGCGCTGATGACGACGCCCGCCTTCGACATCCGGAACCCCAACCGCGTGCGCTCGCTCGTCGGAGCCTTCGGCTCCGGCAACCCGACGCAGTTCAACCGCGTGGACGGGCTGGGATACGCCTTCGTGGCGGAGGTGGCGCGGGAGCTGAACGGGACGAAGCCGCAGGTCGCGGCGCGCCTCCTCGGCGCGTTCAAGACCTGGCGGGCGCTGGAGCCGGTCCGGCGCGGCAAGGCCGAGGCCGCGCTTCGCGACGTCGCCGCCGCGCCCGACCTGTCGCCGGACGTCGGCGACATCGTCCGCCGCGCGCTCGGATGAATCGCCCATTCGGTCAAGTGATTCATCCGACTCACATTTTTCGTCTGCCCTCTCAAAAGTAATTAACCGTGGGTTAATTCGCACTAGACAGCCCCGGCAGGTATTGATTCTAATAGCCAAGTCGAATCGGGCTGTCGGGATTATCTCCGGTCGACGTCATCACTCGTCGATCGGAAGGACACACGCGATGGCGCGCGCCAACGTGGCAGGCATGCCTGCGCGCAGCTTCAGCGTAAAAGGCGTGGCGCGGTCTCTTGGTCGCCCCGCCTACCGTCGCCTGCTCTCCGCCGAACCCCTCCTTCGCAAGCTCGTTCCTGGGCTGATCATCGCCTTCCTGCTGATCGTCGGCGTGGGCGCGGTGATGCAGACCATCGACGCCCGCGCCCGCGCCCTGCGCGCCGCGGCGGACGAGATGTCGATGCTGGCGGCCGTCGCGGCCTATGAGGCGCCGCCGGTCATGGAGCGCGGCGGCGACGTCGGGCGACGTCTCGGCGCCGTGCTTCCCGGCAACGCCGGCGAGCGGGGTCGGCGCTACTACATCTCCGATGAAAGCGGCCGCATCGTCGCCGCCTATGGCGCGCCCGAGGGATCGCTGCCGGCCGACCTCGTCACCCTGCTCGGCGCGGCGCAACCGCTGACCACCTTCGGCGAGCGCGCCGGCGTGATGACGCTGACGCTGCCCGATGGCGCGCCGGCCCTCGCGACGGTGCGCAATCTCGGCCAGGGACGGCTCGGCCAGGTCGCCATGGTCCAGAACGTCGAGGCGGCGCTGGAGCCCTGGCGCTCCGCGACCGCGAGCTCGGTCACCCTCTACGCCTCCACCAGCTTCGTGCTGGCGCTGCTCGGCGTCGCCTTCCACTGGCAGTCCGCCCGCGCTCGGCAAGCCGACCAGATCTACGATCACGTCCGCCAGCGGATCGACACGGCGCTGTCGCGCGGCCGCTGCGGCCTGTTCGACTGGGACATCGCCCGCGGCCGCATCTTCTGGTCGCGCTCGCTGTTCGAGCTGCTTGGTTATCCCCCCCGCGACGAGCTGGTGTCGTTCGGCGAGTTCAACGCCCTGATCCATCCCGACGACGGCGACTTCTACGCCCTCGCCGACGAGGTCGCCCGCGGCGTCACGACCAACATCGACCGCATGTTCCGGGTGCGCGACGCCCGCGGCCAGTGGATCTGGCTCCGCGCCCGCGCCGAGCTGGTGCGCAACCGCGGCGACGACGGCCCGCGGCTGATCGGCATCTGCGTCGACGTCACCGAACAGCGCGCGCTGCAGGAGCGCACGGCCACCGCCGACATGCGCCTGCGCGACGCAATCGAGACAATCTCCGAAGCCTTCGTGCTGTGGGACAGCGAAAACCGCCTCGTGATGTGCAACTCGAAGTTCCAGCAGCTCTATGAGCTGCGCGAGGAGGCCATCCTGCCGGGCGCCCACCGCGAGGCGATCATCGCCGCGGGACGGCAGCCGGTGATCCTCAACCACGTGAAGCCGGACGGCCGCATCGAGGAAGGCGCGCGCACCTACGACGCGCAGATCGAGGACGGCCGCTGGCTGCACATCAACGAGCGTCGCACCAAGGACGGCGGCTTCGTCTCGGTCGGCACCGACATCACCTCGCTGAAGCGCCAGGAAGAGCGGCTGATGGAGAGCGAGCGGGCGCTGATGGCGAACGTCGCCGACATGCGCAAGTCGCGCCAGACGCTTGAGGTCCAGGCCCAGCAGCTCGCCGACCTCGCCGAGAAATACGCCGAGCAGAAGAGCCAGGCCGAAAGCGCCTCGAAAGCCAAATCCGACTTCCTGGCCAACATCTCGCACGAGCTCCGGACGCCGCTGAACGCCATCATCGGCTTCTCCGAGATCATGGAGAGCGGCATGTTCGGGCCGCTGGGCTCCGACAAGTACCATGAGTACTGCCGCGACATCCGCGAGAGCGGCCAGCACCTGCTGGACGTCATCAACGACGTGCTCGACATGTCGAAGATCGAGGCCGGCCGTTTCCGCCTGACGCACGAGACCATCGACATCGACAAGGTCGTGCTGGAGGCCATGCGCGTCATCACGCCCCGCGCCGAGGAGAAGTCGATCGCGCTCCGGGCCGAGGCCGCGACCGGCGTGACGGTCGAGGTCGACCGCCGGGCGCTGAAGCAGATCCTGCTGAACCTGCTGTCGAACGCGGTGAAGTTCACGCCCGCCGGCGGCCGGGTGACGGTGCGCACCCGCGCGGTGGGCGGCGCGCTCAACCTCTACATCGAAGACACCGGCATCGGCATCCCGAAGGACGCGCTGCCGAAGCTCGGGCGGCCGTTCGAGCAGGTCGAGAGCCAGTTCTCCAAGAGCCACAAGGGCTCCGGCCTCGGCCTCGCCATCTCCCGCTCGCTCACCGAACTCCACGGCGGCACCATGCGCATCCGCTCGACCCTTCAGGTCGGCACCGTCGTCCTCGTCCGACTGCCGGTCCGCGCCGACCGGGCGATCGAGCCCGAAGAGAAGATCGCCTGAGGGCGTTCAGCTCCCCGCTAGAACCCGTTTCGTCGCGGCCCGCACCGCCGCCTGCGCCTCCTTCAACGTCGCCTGCAAGGTCCGGAAGTCCGGCGCGTTGGCCGCGCGGGCGAGCCGCAGCTTGAGGCCGGCCGGGGCGTTCGCGGGGTCGAAGGCGCCGTCGATCGCGAGCTTGACGATCTGCGTCAGGTCCTGCTGCAGGCGGCCGCCCGCGGCCAGCGCCTCGTAGTCCTCGTCGTCGAGAACGCCGAGCCGACGCGCCTCCGCAAGCGCCCCCAAGGTCGAGGCCCGCAGGATCTCGGGGCGCTCCTGCGCGTGAACGAGTTGCAGCGCCTGCGCCGCGAACTCGACGTCGACGAGCCCGCCCGGCGCGTGCTTCAGGTTCCAGGGGCCGCCGCCGCCCTTCTCCTTGTCGAGAAGCGATCGCATCTCGCGGACGTCCGCGAGCGCCTTCGTCCGGTCATGGGGCGCGCAGAGCGCCGCCGCGATTGCGGCCTCCACCTTGCGGCGGAACGCCTTGGGCCCCGCGACCACGCGCGCCCGCGACAGAGCCATGTGCTCCCAGGTCTCGGCGTCTTCGGCCTGATAGGTCTCGAACGCCTTCAGCCGCGTCGCCAACGGCCCGGCGCGGCCGGAAGGGCGCAGCCGCACGTCGACCTCGTAGAGCACGCCCTCGCTCGTGGGCGCCGACAGCGCCGAGACGAGCCGCTGGGTCAGCCGCGCGAAGTACTGGCTCGCGGCGAGCGGCCGCGGCCCGTCGCTCTCCGTCGCCTCGTCGGGGTGGTCGTAGAGCAGGATCAGGTCGAGATCGGAGGCCGCCGTCATCTCCTCGCCGCCGAGCTTGCCGAGCGCGACCACCGCGGCCGCGCCGCCGGGGACGCGGCCGTGCGCCTTCCGAAGCTCCGTCTCCACCGCCGCGAACAGCGCCGTCGTCAGCGCGTCCGCGATGCGCGAGAAGGCGGCCGGGGCCTGCTCCACCGGCACGACGCCCGCCGCCAGCCGCAGGGCCACCAGCGTCTTGAGCTCCTGCCCCGCGATCCGCGCGCGGTCGAGCAGGTCCTCGTAGGAGCGCGCCTCGGACAGCGCGTCCGCGATCCGGGCGTCGAGCTCCGCCCGGTCCGGCAGATGGCCGAAAAACGCCGGATCGGTCAGCGCGTCGAGCACCCGCGGCCGGCGCGCGAGCGTCTCGCCGAGCTTCGGCGCGGCGCCGAGCACATCGGCGAGCAGCTCGAGGATGTTCGGATTGGCGCGGATGAGCGCGAGCAGCGCGACGCCCGAGCGCGTGCGCTCCAGCGCCTTGTCGAAGGCGAACAGCGCGGCGTCGGGGCGGCCGGACCGCGAAAAGGCGACCAGCATGGCGGGCACGAGCTCGGTCAGGAGCTCCCGGGCGCGGGCGGAGCGCATGGCCTCGTAGCGGCCGTGGTGCCAGCCCCGCACGATCGCGGAGACCGACGACGGCTCCGCATAGCCCAGACCTTTCAGCGTCGCGAGCGTACCGGGGTCATCCGCCTCGCCGGTGAACACCAGGTTGCCGACGTCGGCGGCTAGCGGCGGGGCGTCCTCGAACAGCTTGGCGTAGTGCTTCTGAACCGTCTTAAGCCGCTTCGTCAGCGCCTTCGCGAAGGCGTCGCGGGAAGCGAAGCCCGCGAAGCGGGCGAAGGCCGCAAGCAGCTCCGGGTCCTCCGGCAGGGAGTGGGTCTGCGCGTCGTCGACCATCTGCAGCCGGTGCTCGATCGTCCGCAGGAAGCCGTAGGCCTCGCCCATCTCGTCCCGCGCCGCATCGGTGATCCACCCGGCGTCGTTAAGCTTCGCGAGGCCCTCGATCGTCCCGCGCGTTTGCAGCTCGGGGTCGCGTCCGCCCGCGACGAGCTGCTGGGTCTGCACGAAGAACTCGATCTCCCGGATTCCGCCGCGGCCGAGCTTGAGGTTGTGCCCCTCCACCGCGATCGCGCCGTGGCCCTTGTGGGCGTGGATCTGGCGCTTCATGGCGTGGATGTCGGAGATCGCGGCGTGATCGAGCGAGCGGCGCCAGATGAAGGGCCGCAGCTCCTTCAGGAACGACTCGCCGGCCACGTGGTCGCCCGCGACCACGCGCGCCTTGATCATGGCGGCCCGCTCCCAATTCTGGCCGACCGTCTCGTAGTAGGACATGGCCGCGTCGCGGGAGAGCGCGACCGGCGTCGCGCCGGGGTCCGGCCGTAGGCGCAGGTCGACGCGCGCGACGTAGCCGTCCGCCGTGCGCTCCTGCAGCAGCTTGGCCATGCTCTGGATGACCCGCACGAACAGCGTGACGGCTTCCTCGCCCTCGGCGACCGGCGCGACCAGCGGGTCGAAGAACACGACGAGGTCGACGTCGGAGGAGTAGTTCAGCTCGCGGGCGCCGAGCTTGCCCATCCCGAGCACGAACAGCCCGGAGCCGGTCTCAGGGTTCGCGATGTCCGGAAGGCTCAGCTTGCCCGAGGCCGCCGCCTCCCGCAGCGCGAAACGCAGCGCCGCCCGGAT
Organism: Methylopila sp. 73B; assembly: GCF_000526315.1. NCBI lineage: Bacteria > Pseudomonadati > Pseudomonadota > Alphaproteobacteria > Hyphomicrobiales > Methylopilaceae > Methylopila > Methylopila sp. 73B. The sequence goes on from NZ_JAFV01000001.1 coordinate 1,820,360, forward strand.
CGCCGCGTCCGCGACATCGGACAGGGCGCGCGTGACCGCGTCGGCCCCCCATACGCCGCCAAGGTCGGCCAGCGCGATGAGCAGCGCGGCCTCCGCGCGGCCACGGCGGAGCGCACGCGCGAGCGCGACGCGGTCGTCGCCCGCCGAGGCCTGGCCCAGGTCGTCGACGATGGCGGCGACGCGCGCCTCGGGCTCCGCCGTGAACAGCGCGGCAGCCTGCGCGGGGTCGCGCTGGATCAACCCCCAGAGGAACGGCGAGCCGTCGGCCACTGCCTCGAGCAGTGCTCGGGCCTCCGGCGTGGCGGCGGCGTCCTCCAGCTCGGGCGCCTCGCGGAGGATCGCGGCCACGGCGGCGCGGGCGGCCTTCCGATCCGCCGGCCCCGTCGCGGGCGCCAGCCTCGCCATCAACGCGCGGTCGTCATGCGACGTGGCGGGCGCGGCCGTCTTGCGTGCGGTCATCGCCTGTCCTCCCTTTTGCGCGACCTTAGCAGCAGGGCGTCCAAGGGAGACATAGCCAAAGGCGTGATCGCGGGCGCCCGCTACTCCGCCGCCTGTGCGCCGGCGCTCGCCGCGGGCGCGGGCAAGACCGCAGCCGCCGGCGGCGGCAGCGCCTGGGACTGGATCGGCAGGGTCAAGACCGCGCGCAGACCCGGTTCGTTGTCGGCCAGCGTGAACGCGCCGCCGTGAAGCCGGGCGACCGCAGAGACCAGAGCGAGCCCCAGTCCGGACCCGGGCTTCGAGCGCGAGGTGTCCAGCCGCACGAAGCGCTCGACCGCGCGGGCCTTGTCGGCGTCGGCGATGCCCGGACCCCGGTCCGCCACGACGATGACCGCGCGGTCGCCCTCGACGCTCGCGGTCACCCGCACTTCGCCGTTCGCGCCGCCGTAGTTGAGCGCGTTCTCGATCAGGTTCGCGACGGCCTGGCCGATCAGCTCGCGGTTGCCGAGCGCCCAGATCGGCTGGGGCGTCGCGACCTCGAGCCGGACGCCGCGCTCCTCGGCGGAGGGCTCGTAAAGCTCCGCGACGCTGCCCGCGATGTCGGCCAGATCGACGGTCGCGAGCTGGTCGCGGGCGCCGCCGGATTCGGCGCGGGCGATCAGCAGCAGCGCGTTGAAGATGCCGAGCATCGCGTCGGTGTCGGCGATCACGCGCTCCATCGCGCCGGCCCAGTCGTCCTCGCTCCGGGCGTCGCGCAGCGCGGATTCCGCGCGGTTGCGGAGCCGGTTCAGAGGCGTCTTGAGGTCGTGGGCGATGTTGTCGGAGACCTCCTTCAGCCCCGCCATCAGCTCGTTGATGCGGTCGAGCATGGCGTTGGTGGCCTGGGCGAGGCGGTCGAACTCGTCGTCGGAGCCGGTGACGGCGAGCCGGCCGGAGAGGTCGCCGGCCATGATGCCGCGCACCGTGTCGGTCATGGCGTCAATGCGGTTCAGCACCCGCCGCGCGACGAAGACGCCGCCGGCGAGGCCGAGCACGATGACGAGCGCCAGCGACCACTGCACCGCGTTGGCGATGACGCCGGAGAGACGCTCGCGCTCCTCGGTGTCGCGGCCGACGAGCAGGCGGTAGCCGCCGGGCAGGACGAACACGCGCACGACCGCGGGATAGGGCGCGACCGCGCTCTCGCCCGCGCGCTGGTAGGGCAGCTCCCGCTCGCCCTGCTCCGCCAGCGCCGCGTCCGGCAGGCCCACGACGTTGCCGGCCAGCACGTCGCCGGCGAAGGTGGTGAGCAGGTAGAGCGTGCCGGCGCCGCGGTTGGAGCGCTCCTCCACCGTCGCCACCAACTTGCGGATGCCGCCCTGGCGATACTGCTCGGCGAGGCCGGTGATCTCGGCGTTGACGGTGGCGTTGAGCTGGGCGGCGATCAGCGCGTTCGCGTGCCACGACACATAGGCCAGAACCACGACGGAGAGCGTCGCGAACACGACGAGATAGGCGAGCGCCAGCCGGAAGGCCGTGGTGCGGAGAAGCTTACCGAGCGCCGTCACGTATCACGTACCCCGCTCCGCGCACGGTGTGCAGCAGCGGCTTGTCGAAGCCCTTGTCGATCTTCGAGCGCAGCCGCGAGACGTGCACGTCGATGACGTTGGTCTGCGGGTCGAAATGATAGTCCCAGACGTTCTCGAGCAACATGGTGCGCGTTACGACCTGCCCGGCGTTGCGCATGAGGTACTCCAGCAGCCGGAACTCGCGGGGCTGGAGCACGATCTCCTGGCCGGCGCGCGCGACGGTGTGGGACAGCCGGTCGATCTCGAGATCGCCGACCCTGTAGACCGTGTCGCCGGCGCCCGCCGCGCCGCGCCGCGCGAGCGCCTCGACTCGGGCCAGCAGTTCGGCGAAGGCGTAGGGCTTGGTGAGGTAATCGTCGCCGCCGGCGCGCAGCCCGTCGACGCGATCGTCGACCTGGCCGAGCGCGGAGAGGATCAGGACCGGCGTCGTCGCGCCCTCGGCGCGCAACCGCCCGATCAGCGACAGGCCGTCGAGCTTCGGCAGCATGCGGTCGACGACGAGCACGTCGTAGTTCGACGCGGACGCGAGGGCGTAGCCGTCGAGGCCGTCGGCCGCGTGGTCGGCGACATGACCGGCCTCGGTCAGGGCCTTGACGACATAGGCCGCGGCTTCGCGGTCGTCTTCGACGATCAGGAGCTTCATGGCCGTGGTCATGGCGCGCCTTTCAGGCCGCCGCAAGCGCGTTCGCGAGCGCTGGCCCAGAAGCTTGAACGAGGGTGGAAAAAGGACCCTCCGGAGGAAGAGGGGTCGAACCTCCGGAGGGCCTATCGGGCGACGAAGAGCGGACGGTCACGGGACACAACCGTCCGCCGGTCGCCTGCGGAAGACCGGGCGTCGTCGACGGGGGGATGACGCCTCAGGTCCCCGCGTCAGACGCGGGACTTATCCGCGGCCGATCTCGATGGCGACGAAGCGCGTGGCGTCGCCGCGCTTGACGCGGAGCAGGACCGACTTCTTGCCGCCCTTCTGGGCGGCGTCGAGCGAAGCGGTCACGTCACGGGCGCTGGACACCTCGCGGTCGCCGACCTGCAGGATGAGGTCGCCGGACTCGAGCTTGCCGGCGGCCGAGCCGTCGTCGTCGACGCCGGTGACCACAAGGCCCTTGTCGCCCGAACCCGCGACCTTCGACGCCGGCGTCACCTGGATGCCGAGCTTGACGTTGGCGGACGGCTCGCCGCTGTCCTCGTCGTCCGGGGTCTTGAGCGAAGCCTCCTGGGTCTCGGGCAGCTTGCCGAGCGTAAGCTCGGTGGTCTGCTCGCGGCCGTCGCGCCAGTAGGTGAGTTGCACCTTAGTGCCCGGCGCCATGCCGCCGATCTTGCGCGACAGGTCGCGCGCGGCCTCGACGGTCTCGCCGTTGACCTTGAGGATCGTGTCGCCGGACTTCAGGCCGGCCTGCTCGCCCGGGGTGCCTTTCTGAGCCTCCGCGACCAGCGCGCCTTCCGCCTTCTTGAGGCCGAGGCTGTCGGCGATGTCCTCGGTGACCGGCTGGATCTGCACGCCGATGTAGCCGCGTGCGACCTTGCCCTCGGACTTCAGCTTCTGGACGATGTCGGAGGCCACCTCGGACGGGATCGAGAAGGCGATACCGACGTTGCCGCCGGACGGCGAGTAGATCGCGGTGTTCACGCCGACGACTTCGCCCTTCAGGTTGAAGGTCGGGCCGCCGGAGTTGCCGTGGTTCACGGCGGCGTCGATCTGCAGGAAGTCGTCATAGGGTCCGGCGCCGATGTCGCGGCCGCGGGCCGAGACGATGCCGGCCGTCACGGTTCCGCCGAGGCCGAACGGGTTGCCGACCGCGAGCACCCAGTCGCCGACCTTGGTGTCCTTGGCGCTGTCGAACTTCACGAAGGGGAAGTCCTTCTTCGCGCCGTCGATCTTGAGCAGCGCGAGATCGGTGCGGCTGTCGGTGCCGACCACCTTGGCCTTCAGCGTGTCGCCGCCGTCGGTCAGCACTTCGACGTCCTGACCGCCCTGCACGACGTGGTTGTTCGTCACGACATAGCCGTCGGCCGAGATGAAGAAGCCCGAGCCCTGCGACATGCCGAATTTGCGCGGCGACCGCTTCGGACCGCCCTGGCCTTCGCCCTGCTGGCCAAACTGCTTGAAGAAGCGCTTCAGCGGGTGGTCGTCGGGAAGCTGGTCGAGGCCGGGGATCGAACCGGGACCGGACTGCGGGCCCTGCTGCGGGCCGCTGTCGTCGCCGCCGGCGACCTTGGTCGGGTCGACGCCCTTCACCCGCACGCTCACCACCGCGGGCTTCACCCGCTCGATGATGCCCGAGAAGCTCGGAAGCGCCGGCGCGGGAGCCGGGTTGATCTCGGTCGATTGCGCGAAGGCCGGCGCGACGGCGGTCGTCAGCGCCTGGCCGCCCAGCGCGCCGGCGACGCCCAACGCCAGCGCGGAGACGAGAAGGGTCTTGCGTCCGCGCAACAGGGCGCTACGCGGCGTTTTGAAGTTGAAGTCCGGTTCAGTCGACATCGTGAGCGTCTCTCCGCAGAGGTGATCCTGCAGGGCCATATGGGCCTTCGGAGCGAGACATTCAGCCCGTGCGCCTTACGCGAGCCTGTCGGGCGGATGAATTGTGCGTAAGCCGCGAAATCGCCTTGATTCAGACGGTCCGGGAGGCGTCGCGGTCTTCGGCGAGCAACGCCTCGAGCCGCGCGCGCTCCTCCGCGGTCAGGGCGCCGGCGGTCCCGTCGCGCCGGCGCGAGCGGAGAGCCCAGACGAGATAGCCCGCGAGCCCAACGACCAGCACGCCCGGCGCGAACAGCCAGAGCAGCGCGGTGTCCGTGCGGAAGCGCGGCTTCAGCAACACGAACTCGCCGTAACGATCCACGAGGAAATCGAGGACTTGGGCGTCGCTGTCGCCGGCCTTGATCCGCTCCCGCACCAGGAGCCGCAGGTCCTTGGCGAGGAGCGCGTCGCTGTCGTCGATCGACTGGTTCTGGCAGACCATGCAGCGCAGTTCGTAGCTCAGCGCGCGCGCGCGGGACTCGAGCGCCGGGTCGGGGAGCTCCTCGCCGGGCTGGACTGCAAAGGCGGGAAGCGTCGTCACCGCCGTGAGGACGACCGCGAGCGTTATCCCGCGTGCATGCTTCGAGACGCGCCTGCGGCGCTCCTCAGCATGAGGAGACCTGCGCTGGTCGATCCTGGCCCCGCCCTTCTCATGCTGAGGAGCCCGCGGAGCGGGCGTCTCGGAGCGCGCGCTCGGCCGGGACCGCGTCATTCCGCCGGCTGCAGCGCGGGCGAAGGCCGTGCTGCCTTGCGCGGCGCGCCGACCCTGAGGCGGCGGTCAGCCAGGGACAGAAGGCCGCCGAAGGCCATCACGATCGAACCGAGCCAAATCAACGTCACGAGCGGCTTGTAGGTGATGCGCAGCGCCGTCTTGCCGTCGCCGCGCTCCTCGCCCATCGCCGCGTAGAGCTGCGAAACGCCGAAGGTGGCGATGCTCGATTCCGTCAGGTCCATCTTGCGCGCGGTGTAGAGCCGGCGCGCCGGCTCCAGCCGGGCGACCTCGACTCCGCCCTCGCGGACCACGAGTTCGGCCGCGGTCGTGCGGTAGTTCGGTCCCGGCCGCTGCTCGACGCCTTGGAACGCGATCTGCCGGCCCGCGAAGTCGATCTGCTCGCCCGGCCGCATCGCCAGCACGACCTCGCTCGACCATGCGGTGGCGGCCACGACGCCGAGCAGCGTGACGCCCATGCCGGCGTGGGCGAAGGCCCCGCCCCAACTGGACGACGGCAGGCCCTTGGCGCGACGGACGCTTTCCGCCGCCGGCGCGCGGAACAGCTTGGTCCGCTCCATGACCTCGGAGAAGCCGCCCACGATCGCGAACAGCGCGAGGCCGACGCCGAGCGCCGCGAGCGTCGGACCGCCCTGCACGAAGCCCGCGACCAGTACGGTGGCGAGCACCGCGACGCCGACGGCGCCGACCATGCCGCGCGCCGCCCGCGTCGCGTCGCCGCGCTTCCAGGCGAGCAACGGCGCGAACGGCATCACCAGCATGATCGGCAGCATCAGCGGCCCGAAGGTGTTGTTGAAGAACGGCGGGCCGACCGAGATCTTCTCGCCGGTCACCGCCTCGAGCGCGAGCGGGTAGAGCGTGCCCACGAAGACGGCGGCGGTGGCGGCGGTCAGGAACAGGTTATTAAGAACCAGCGCGCCCTCGCGCGACACCGGCGCGAAGATCCCGCCCTGCTTCAGCGCCGGCGCCCGGATGGCGTAGAGCGCCAGGCTGCCGCCGACGAAGACCGCCAGGATGATCAGGATCGCGACGCCGCGTGCGGGATCGACCGCGAAGGCGTGGACCGAGGTCAGCACGCCCGAGCGGACGAGGAAGGTGCCGAGCAGCGACAGCGCGAAGGTCAGCAGCGCGAGCAGGATCGTCCAGACCTTCAGCGCGTCGCGTTTCTCCATCACGACGGCTGAATGCAGCAGCGCGGTGCCGGAGAGCCAGGGCATCAGCGAGGCGTTCTCGACCGGGTCCCAGAACCAGAAGCCGCCCCAGCCGAGCTCGTAATAGGCCCAGTAGGAGCCCATCGCGATGCCGAGCGTCAGGAACAGCCAGGCCATCAGCGTCCACGGCCGCACCCAGCGCGCCCAGGCGGCGTCGACCTTGCCTTCGATCAGCGCGGCGACGGCGAAGGAGAACGCCATCGAGAAGCCGACATAGCCGATGTAGAGCAGCGGAGGATGGATCGCGAGGCCGGGATCCTGCAGCAGCGGGTTGAGGTCCTGGCCCTCGAGCGGCGACGGATCAATCCGCGTGAACGGGTTCGACGTCAGCAGCACGAACAGCAGGAAGGCTACGCCGATCATGCCCTGCACGCCGAGCACGTCGGCCTTGAGGCGGTCCGGCAGGTTGCGTCCGAAGGCGGCCACCAGCGCGCCGAACAGCGTGAGGATCAGCACCCAGAGCAGCAGCGAGCCCTCGTGGTTCCCCCACACGCCGGAGATCTTGTAGATCAGCGGCTTCGCCGAATGGGAGTTCTCGATCACGTTCAGGAGCGAGAAGTCCGAGGTCACATAGGCGTGGGTCAGCGCCGCGAAGGAGACGGCGACGAGCGCGAACTGGCCGAGCGCGAGGGGGCTCGCGAGCCCCATAAGCGCGGCGTCGCGGGCGCGGGCCCCCCACACCGGCAGCACCGACTGCAGCAGGGCGAGCGCGAGCGCCAGCACCAGCGCGTAATGGCCGATCTCCGCGATCACTTCGAGGCTCCCTGCGCGGCCGCAGGCGTCGGGCCCGGCGCCTGGCCCTCGTTCCAGAGGCCCTGCGCCTTCAGCCGGTCGGCGACGTCCTTCGGCATGTAGTTCTCGTCGTGCTTGGCGAGCACGTTGTCGGCCTTGAAGCCGCCTTCGGGCTGCACGAAGCCCTCGGTCACCACGCCCTGCCCCTCGCGGAAGAGGTCCGGCAGCAGGCCTGAGTAGGTCACGGTCATGTCGCTGGCGTTGTCGGTCACGACGAAGCGGACCGTGGAGCCCTCGTGGACGATCGAACCGTGCTTCACGAGGCCGCCGAGCCGGAAGCGCTGGCCGGGCGCCACGTCCATCTTGGCGATCTCGCTCGGGGTGCGGAAGAACACGATGGTGTCGTCGAGCGCATAGAGCACGAGCGCTGTCGCCGCCGACAGCACGAGGCCGACCAGCGCGAACAGCGCCATGCGGCGGCGCTTGCGGGACGAGCCGCGGCGGCGGGGCGAAGGAAAAGCGGAGGGCGCGGCGTCGATCGTCATCTCGGTACCCTTTACGCGCCTCGGCCTTCGAGACCAAGCCCAAGGGCCAGCGCCTCCAGCCGGGTCTGGGCCTGCGGATCGGCGGCGAACTTCGCCCGCGCCGACGCCAGCGCCTCGCGCGCCTTGGCCTCGTCGCCCAGCGCCGTGCGCGACCGCACCAGTTTGAGCCATTCGCCGACGTCGCCGCCGTCGGCCGCGAGCCGTTCGCCCAGACGATCCACCATGCCGCGCACCAGCGCCATGCGCTCTTCGGCGGTGCGGGCGACCTGCGCCTCTTCCTGCGACGGCATCGGCAGGGCCGGCGGCGCGGCGAGCCGCTGGAACTCGTCCCTGAGACCCTCGAGGTAGGGCGAGTCCGCCGGCGCCTGCACGTAGAGCGGCTTCAGCCGGTTCAGCGCCCCGGCGCGGTCCCCGTCCTGCGCCGCGGCGCGGGCGAGGTAGACCGCCGCCTTGATCGAGGGCGGCGCGCTCGCGGCCGCGCGCTCGAGCGCGGCGCGGGCGTCGTCGGTCACGACCCCATCGGCCTTGGCGACCAGCGCCTCGCCGAGATTGGCCTCGCGGTCGCCGGAGGAGCCGAGCAGGCGGATCGCCTGCGCGAAGGCCTCCGCCGCGTCGTCATAGCGCCCGAGCCTCATGTAGATCGGGCCGACGACCGACCAGCCGCGGCCGTCGTTCGGGTCCTTCTCCAGCGCCGCTTCGACGCGCGCGACCATCTCGGCGACGTTGTTCCTGTCGACCGGCGCCTGCAGCCGCGCCGCAAGCGGCCGGTCCGGCACATCGGGCCGGCCGAGCGCGCCATAGACGCCCAGCGACACGGCCGGCAGCACCACGAGCGCAGCCGCCGCGGCGATCCGGCGGCGACGCACGGCGGCGGCGGAATCCTGGGCGGCGTTCGATTCTTGCGCGGCCGAAGCCGCGAGCAGTCGCCGGGCGACCTCGGCCCGTGCGGCCTCCGATTCCCGGTCCCCGATCAGTCCACGGGCGTGGTCGCGCACGAGCTCGTCGAGCTGGTCGCGGTAGACCGCCACGTCGCCCGCGCCGGCGTCCACGGCGGCGCGGCGGCGCGCGAGCGGCGCGATCGCCACGAGCGCGGCGGCGCCCGTCATGAGCGCCAGTACGATCCAGAGGGCCATCTTCGGGTCCGTTTCTCCCTATGGGCCACGACATAACGACGCAAGCCCGCCGCGAGAAGCGACATGGGGTCGCGCCACGGGCCTCCCGGCCGCGGAGCCGCCGAGGTTTTCCGCTCCCTTTTAAAATGACTCCGAACGGGGCTGAAGGCGACGAAAGCTCAGGTTAGGATGCCGGCCCGGCTCTCCCCGCGCCGCATGGTTCCGTGGCCCCACGCCGTTGACGACAGAGCATTGACCCTTCACTCGCTGATCGCCCGGTTTCGCCCTCCTCCACCGTCTCTTGCGCTAGAGCCCGCTCCGGCCTTGGCCGACGGCTACGACGTCGTCGTCATCGGCGGCGGCGTGCTGGCGCTCGCCATCGCCCGCGCCTGCGCGCGCCAGGGCGCCGGCGTCGCTCTGCTGGCCCCCGGCGAGATCGCCGCCTCCGCCGCCGAACGGGCGTTTCCGCTGGTGAGGGGCGTCCATCACGATCGCGCGCGCGCCGAGATCCAGGCCGACGCCCCGGCGCATCTCGCCAAGCTGGCGCGGCGGTTGTCGCCGTCGCCCTGGCCCGACGTCGTCGGCTGCCTCACTCTTGCGCCCGACGGCCTCACGCTCGAGGCGCTGCGGCGCGCCTCCGCCGCCGCCAAGCCGCTGGGCGCCCGGTCGTGGATGGTGCCGGCCCAGGAGGCGCAGGCCTTGTCGCCCATGCTCCACGACAACGCCGCGCCCGCGCTGTTCGAGCCCGGCGCGACGGTGCTGTGGCCCGACGCCCTCGCCGCCGCGCTCGGCCGGGACGCCCGCGCCGCAGGAGCGACGCTGCGCGCGAACGCGCCCGCCATGGCGCTGGCGCGCGACGGCGCGGCCGCGGTCGGGGTCGAGATCGACGGCCGCTTCATCCGCGCCGGCGCGGTCGTGCTGGCCGACGACGCCTCGGCGATCCGCCTCGTGCGCGAGGGGCGCGGACGGCTGTCGCTGACGCGGGACGAACGGACGACCTTGGTGACGCAGCCGGGCGCGGCGCCGATCGGCGCCGCGCTGGTCGCCGACGATCTCGCGATCACGCGCGATCTCACCGGCGCGATCACGCTGTCCGGCCCGCTCGGCGCCGAAACGCTCGCCGAGCAGGCGATGCGGCTCGCCCCGTCGCTCGGCCGCCTCGAGATCGCGAGCGCCGAACCCGTCACGGTGTGGCGCGGGGTCGACGGACGCGCTCAGGTGGGGCCGGCGGAGATCGACGGCCTGTGGCTGGCGCTCGGCTTCGGCCGCGACGCGCTGTCGCCGGCGCTGGCGGTCGCCGACCATCTCGCGGCCGAGCTCGCAGGCCGAGCGCGCGACGCGGCGTTCGACGCCTTCGCGCCGACCCGTCGCGCCTCCGCGCGCAATCTGGAGTTCGTCCGATGAGCGGCCCTCACCGCCTTCCCGAGATGGCGTCGGCCCGCTTCGGCGCCGCGGTCGACCGCACCGAACCGATCGGCTTCCGGCTGGACGGGCGGCCGCGCGCCGGCCTCTACGGCGACACGCTCGCGAGCGCGCTGCTTGCGAGCGGGCGGACGGTCTTCGGCCGCAGCGCCCTGCTCGGCCGCCCGCGCGGCCTGACGGCGCTCGGCTTCGACGACGCCGTCGCCTGGGCCGCGGCGGAGGGAGAACGCGACCTGCGGCCCGCAGACGAACTGCTTCTCAGCGAGGGAGCGACGTTCCGGACGTCTGCGGGGCTGAGCGCCGGATCGCCGCTGGGGCTCGGCGCCCGCGCGGCGCTCGGCCCCGAAAGCCGGCTGCCGAGCCTCGGGCGACGGCTGTTCGAGCGCGTGAGCCGGCAGGCGGCGCTGCCGATCGCGGCGACGCGGGAGCTTCCTCCCCGGATGGCCGCCCGGTTCGAGAGCTGCGACGTGCTTGTGATCGGCGCTGGTCTCGCGGGCCTCGCCGCGGCGAAAGCCGCAAGATCCGCGGGGCTCCATGTGCGCGTCGCCGAGGCGAGCCTCCGGGCGGGCGGACTCGCCGACCTTTACGACGGAACGATCGACGGCCTGCCCCCCGCCGCCTGGGTCGCGCAAACGGCCGGCGACCTGGTGGACGGGGGCGCTCTCTGGCTGGGAACGCGCGCCGTACAGGTCGATCGCTCCGGCTCGGTCCATCTGCTGGAGCGCGTGCGCGGCCAGCTCGGGCTGCTGCGCGTCGCGGCCCAGCTCGTGGTGGTCGCGAGCGGCTGGCGCGAGCGGCCGCTGCCGTTCGCGGACAACGACCGCCCCGGCGTCATGCTGGCCACGACTGCGCGCGCCCTCCTGCGCCGCCATGCGGTCGCGCCGGGCGTCCGGGTGGTGGTCGCGACCACAGGCGACGAGGGCTACCGGACCGCCGTCGACCTGAAGGACGCGGGCGTCGAGGTCGAGATGATCCTGGACGCCCGCGACGACCCGCAGGGGCCGGCGGTCGACGTCGCCAAGGCGGCCGGGGTGTCCATGAGCTTCGCGAGCGTCGTGACCGGGGTCGAGACCGACAAGAGCGGCGAGCGGCTGAAGGCGGTGCGCGCGGCGAACCGCGAGGGCGCCGGCTTGGACGGCGGCTTGGGGGCGCGGACGCTGTTTGCGGACGCGCTCGTCGTGTCGGGGGGGCTCGCGGCCCGATCGGAGCTCGGCGAGGCCGGCGATCGCGTGATCGTGGTCGGCTCGGGCTTCAACGCGCGCGACGCGCTGGCCGGCGGCGCCGCGGCGGGCGCCGAAGCCGCGCAACGGCTCGAAGTCGGGCTGGCCGCGGCCCCGCCCGTCGCCGAGATCCCCGCCGACGAGCCCGACGGCGGGCTCGATCTCTACATGGCGGGGCTCGACGCGCAGGCGGCCCGGACGGCCTTCGTCGATTTTGGCGCCGACGTCACCGTGGCCGACGTGGCGGAGGCCGCGGCGATGGGCGTCGACGGGCCGCAGGTCATGGCGCGCTGGCTCGGACTCGGCCGCGGGCCCGACGGCGGCGCCGCCGCGGCCGGCCTCCCGCAGGCCGCCTTCGGCCGGATTCACGGCGAGGCGCCCTCGCCCGCCGGCGAAGTCCAGGGGCCGCGCTGGACGCTGGCGGCGCTGGCCGCCGCCGCGAGCGTCGACCCCTACTGAACAAAAAGCGCCTGCGGGGAGGTCCCCGCAGGCGCTTTCACATCAGCCGCCCATCGGCGCTCGTCAGTCCAGCGGGACCCAGCGGCCGCCGGGGCCGCGGCAGGACTCGCCGCGCTCGACCACCGTCCGGTTGCGGAGATAGATCCGGCGCTCGTAGGTGCGGCAGCGATCGTAGCGGGCGCGGGCGTAGGTCGGGCCGACCACCACCGTGCCGCTGTAGCTCTGGGAGCGCCACTCGTAGGGCCGCCCCTCGTCGCCGCGCTCCAGCGCGTCGTATTCGGCCTCTTCGGCGCGCGCCCGGGCGTCGTCGTCGATCGCAGCCCCGATGCGGTTGCCGAGCAGGCCGCCGAGGCCCGCCCCGATCACGGTCGCCGCCACGCGGCCGCCGCCGCTGCCGATGGTGGAGCCGATGAGCCCGCCGCCGACCGCGCCCGCCACCGTGCCGAACCCCTCGCCCTCGCGGCCGGGGCCGCAGGCCGCCAGCGAGAGCGCGAGAACGCCTGCGGCCGCAAGGGCCGCCGCCTTCGAAAACAACATGAAACCTCCCCGTTCGCCGCCGAATCAGCCCCCTCGAGCGGTCCGGCGGGACCAACAGTGAAACGGTGGATTTGGGCGAAACCGGGGACGGCGCGCTCAGACGCCCGGCAGCAGGAGGTCGCAGCGCAGGCCGCCCAGCGGCGCGCGGCCGAGCGTGAAGCGGCCGCCGTAAAGCCGGGCGAGATCGACGACGATGGCGAGCCCAAGTCCCGAGCCCGGCTTGGTCTCGTCCAGCCGCCGGCCGCGCTCCAGCACCGCGGCGCTCTGCTCGTCGGCGAGGCCCGCCCCGTCGTCGTCCACGACGACGCGGAGCGTGGCGCGGCCGCCGGGCGGCCGCTCGCCTTCCGCGACGGTGATCGCGACCCGCGAGCCGGCCCATTTGCAGGCGTTGTCGACGAGGTTGCCGACCATTTCCTCGAGATCCTGCTTCTCGCCGCGGAAGCGCAGCCCCTCGGCGACCTCGACGGCGATCGCGAGGTCGCGCTCGCGGTGCACCTTCGCCATGGTCCGGGCGAGCGCCTCCACCACCGGCTTCACGGGCGTCGTCTCGCCCGCGAAGGCGACGCCGGCGGCGAGCCGCGCCCGTTCCAGATGGTGGTCGATCTGGCGCTGCATGATCGCCGCCTGCTCGCCCACCTTGTCGGCGAACGGACCGTCGCCGACGGCGGCCTCGTTCTTGATGACCGACAGCGGGGTCTTCAGGCCGTGCGCGAGATTGCCCACATGCGTGCGCGCCCGCTCGACGATCTCGCGGTTCGACTCCAGCAGACCGTTGAGCTCGACCGCGAGCGGCGCGATCTCCTCGGGAAAGGCGCCGTCGAGCCGGGACCGCTCGCCGCCGCGGATCTCCGCGAGCTGCTGGCGGATGCGGGCGAGCGGGCGCAGGCCGAAGCGGACCTGGAAGCCGGTCGTCACCACGAGGCCGAGACCCAGCAGCAGGAAGCTCACCAGCAGAGCGACGTTGAAGTCGGCGATGTCGTCGTCGATCTCGGTGGCGTCGCCGGCGATCGCGATGAGGTAACGCCCGTCCTGCCCGAGGTCGATCGTCCGCTCGACCACGCGGAGCCGCTGCCGCTCCGGGCCCTGCGCATAGCCCTCGCGGGTGCCGACCAGCGTCTCCTCGATCCCGAGATCCGCCAGACGAGGGAGTTGCTCCTCGAACAGCGACTTCGACGTCGTCGCCTCGGGCGGATCGCGGTCGATGCGTGTGATCTGCCAGTACCAGCCGGACAGCGGCAGCTCGAACCGCGGCTCGCCGAAGGAGCCGGGGTCCTCGCGGTCGAAGGCGCCGGCGGCCACCGCGCCGACGAGCGTCTTGAGGTAGACGTGGAGGCGCTGGTCGAAGCCGCGCTCGACCGAGCGGGTGTAGTAGGACGACAGCGTCACGCCGCCGATCAGCAGCATCGCCAGCGTCCACAGCGCCGCGGAGCCGAACAGGCGGGCCGCGATCGAAGCGGTCTTGCGCGGCCGTCGCTCTGGAGCCGCTCCGCTCGCAGGCGCCGAGGCGCCGCCCGCGGCGTCGGACGTCGCGCCGTCCTCGGCGCGCGCGATCATGCGTTTTCGGGCGCGAGCAGCAGGTAGCCGAGCCCGCGCACCGTCTGGATCGCGTCGGAGCCGAGCTTCTTGCGCAGCCGGCCGACGAACACCTCGATGGTGTTGGAGTCGCGATCGAAGTCCTGATCGTAGAGGTGCTCGACCAGTTCCGTCCGCGACACCACCCGACCCTGGTGGTGCATGAGATAGGCGAGCAGCCGGTACTCATGGCTCGTCAGCTTGATGGCGTGGCCGTCGATGGTGACCCGGCCGGCGCGGGTGTCGAGCCGGATCGGCCCGCACAGCAGCTCGCTCGAGGCGTGGCCCGTCGCGCGGCGCAGCAGCGCGCGCAGGCGCGCCAGCACCTCCTCCATGTGGAACGGCTTCGCCACGTAGTCGTCGGCGCCGGCGTCGAAGCCCTGCACCTTGTCCGACCAGCGGTCGCGCGCGGTGAGGATCAGCACCGGCGTCGTGCGGCCGTCGCGGCGCCACTGCTCCAGCACGCTGATGCCGTCCATCTTCGGAAGGCCGATGTCGAGCACGATGGCGTCGTAGGGCTCGGTGTCGCCGAGGAAGTGGCCTTCCTCGCCGTCGAAGGCGCGGTCGACGGCGTAGCCCGCCTCTTCGAGCGCGGCGACGATCTGGCGGTTCAGGTCGGGATCGTCTTCGACGACGAGCAGGCGCATGACGTTTCCTCGAAAGCCTTCACCCGACGCGTTCTAGCGCACGTTCACGAGTTTGCCCGTGCCGGCGTCGACGCGGGCGCGGGCGACCTTGCCGTCGGCGTTGAGCAGGGTGAGATCATAGGTCAACAGCCCGCCGACGTCGCAGAGCTTGTAGTCGATCACCTCTCCGTCCCAGGCCTCGCGCGCGGCGCGCGCCGCCTGGGCGAGCGTCACCGCGCGCTTCGAGCCGATGGCGCCGCGGGCCTCGCGGGCCGAGAGGCATTCGCCGCGCGCGGTCTTGCGGGCGTCGTCGTCGCGCTCGCGGCGCGGGCGGTCATCCGGCGGGGGAGCGGGACGGCGGGCGGGTGCGATCTGCAGATATTCGGTCTGGGGAGGGGTTTCGCCCTCGCGCAGGGGCGTGACACGCTTGTAGAGCCCAGGCGGCGGACCGTCGTTCTCCTGGCCGGGCGGCCGGGGCGGCACGACTTTGAGCTGTTCCTCGGCCTGCGGCGCTGGAACAAGAATGGCGCCCGGCACGGAGCCCGCGCGCGGCTGGTCGTCGGCCGCGGCCGGAGCCGCGCCGAGGCAGACCGCCAGCGCCAGAAGCACGGCTTGGGCTACGCGAAACGACGTCATGACCGCTTATATGCCCCGGACGCCCTGAACCCGCGATGAATGCGAGGCCTTCGACGTCTCCCTCCCGCGTAAACTGGGCGGGGCTTCGGGCCCGGCAAGCGCCCGCTCAGCGCTCGCCGCCGCGCTCCAGGCGGTCGATCCGGTCGTTAAGCCGGTCGAGCGCCCGCCCCTCCGCCTCGCGGCGGGCGATGAGGTCGTCCCGCGCCGCCCGCCGGTCGTCGGCGTAGGCCGCCTTGAACTCGGCGAAGGTCGACAGCGGCGTCGTCGCGAGATCGAGCCGCAGCACGTCCCGCTCCAGCCGCGCGAGCGCGTCGTCGATCGGGCTTTTCGCGAGCTGCCCGCCCGCGACGGCGAGCGCCAGCACCACGCCCATCGCCGAGACGATCGTGGCCCAGGGCGTGCGCGACCGTTCGTCGAGCTTGGCGCCGAGCCCTGAGAGCTGAGCGGAGACCTCGCCGATCCGGCCGCTGAACAGCTGGTTGAGGTCCTGCACCACGCGCTCGAGCCCGTAGACCCGCTGCTCGAGCGCGGCGAAGCTCGCGTCGTCGGGAAGCGCCCGGCGCGCCTGCTGCGGGGCGGTCATGGCGCGCTCCTCACGCCAGCGGGCGGGTGGTCGTCTCGCGGCCGAACCAAGCGTAGGCCGCACCGGCGAGCGAGAGCAGGGTCGCGACGACCGTCGCGGCGTCGCCTTCCGCGATCTCGACGCCGGACAGCCGCCCGAGCGCGATCAGCAGCGGCGCCCCGGCCGCGATCACGATGCCGCGAAGCGTCTGGCTCTCGAGCCGCGGAACCGGCGTCAGCGCGGGCGCGAGCCGCGGATCGCCGACGACGTCCTCGGCGACGCGCCGGGCCTGCGCCTGCGCTTGGCCTGGCTCCGCGCCCTTCGCGAGCGCCGAAGCGGCGGCCTCCGCGACGACGTCCGCAAGCTTGCTTCTGGTGATGGCCGTCCTGGTTTTCCGCGTCATCTGAGCTTCTCCGTCAAGCTTCGTTGAGGGACAGGCCGCCCGCCGCCGCCGAGGCGACGCGGCCGCGCGTGGGCACCGGCGCGGTCTTCGGCCAGCGCACGGCGAGCAGGCGGCCCTTCGCGATCCAGGCCTCGGTGACGGCGTTGGACTGGTTGCCCCCGAGCACCCGCAGCCGCGTCGCGTCCTCGCCGACGTAGAAGCCAACATGGCCGCCGGTTCCGCGAGAAAACACGAGGATCGCGCCCGGCGCAGGCGTGACGAGGCCGACGCCGAACTGTGTCCAGCCGCGGGCCCAGAGCGCGTTCGCCGGCAGCGGCTCGTCGGGGAGCGTCGCGGCGATCTGCGCGTGGACGAAGGCGCCGCACCACGGCGTGTCGTCGTCGCGGTACCACTCGGCGATCGCCTGGCCCCAACGCAGGATCGTCGCGTTCGACCGCCCGCCGGCGATCTCCGAGAGCCCCATCCACCGCCGCGCTTCGGCGAGCCAGACCGGCTCGGCGGCAGTGGCAGGCGTCGCGGACAGGCGCGCCAGGGTCGCGGCGTCGGCGAGGCCGGTGGCGGCGAGGCCCTCCCTGGTCTGGAAGGCGAGCACGGCCGCCCGCGTGAGCCGTCCGAAAATCCCGTCGAGCGGGCCGGGCGCGAAGCCGCGCTGCTTCAGCGCGCTCTGGAGGTCGAGAACCGTCATCGGCGTTCCCTCACATCGCGTAGGAGATGATCACGCAGGCGCCCGCCGCGCCGGCGCCGCCCGCGCCGGAGCCCGCCGCCGGGCGGCCCGCGCCGCCCCCGCCTCCGCCGCCGCCAGTCGCGCCGCCTTCACCACCCATGCCCGCCGCTGCGGTCGGATGCGACCCGCCGCCGCCTCCGCCGCCGCCCGCGCCGCGCGCCCAGCTCCGGCCCGTTCCGGGGCCGCCTGAGAGGCCTGCGGCGCCGGACGTCCCGCCCGTGGACTGGCGAAGCGTCGAGCCGACGACAAAGCCCGCGGCGCCCGCGCCGCCGGCGAAGCCGGAGGCCGTCGCGCTCGTCGGCAGGCCGCCGCCCCCGCCGCCGCCGCCCGGCCCCGAGGGCGCGACGGCGTTGGACGCGCCCGCGCCGGCGCCCGAGATCGAGCCGGCGCCGCCCGCGTTGGAGGCGCCCCCCGCGCCGGACCCGCCCGCGCCGCCGGCCGCCGCGCTGGACGAGCCCCCGACGCCGCCGGAGCCGCCCGACACGCGCAGGACCTGAAACGACGCGGACGAGCCGTTCAGCCGGAAGGCGCTGACGCCGCCGTCGCCGCCGGCCGCGCCCGCCCCCGACCCGCCGGCCGCGACGCCCGCGCCGGCGGTCCCGCCCGCGCCGACCACGACGCCGCAGTCGGCGGTGATCTCGTCGCCGAAAAATTCCATGGCCCCGAAGGCGCCCGCGCCGCCGCCGCCTCCGCCCCCGCGCGCGGCCGCCGTGTCCCCGCAGGCCCCGCCGCCGCCGCCTCCGCCTCCCCCGGTGAGCAGCACAAGGACGCGGCCGGCCCAGGCGGGCTTCGCCCAGTTGGCGTTCGCCGTCAGCACCTCGACCTGCGCACGTTGGGGCGACCGGGCGAAGCTCGCGACGCCGGTGGCGCTGGCGATCTCCAGCGCCGTCGTCCAGGCGCTCCCGTTCGCCGAGACCTTGAGCGCCAGCGCGTCCGAGCCGATCAGGCCGAACTCCGCCCGCCCGCCGTAGGCCGTCTGCAGCAGCAGGCTGGCGGTGTCGGCGGCGGTCGCCTTGTTGAGCTTGAGCTGCACGCCTGCGCCGGCGTGGGTGAACAGCGCCGCGGCGGAGGCGACCACGAGGCGATTCACGTCGTCCGCGGTCGCGGAAATCCCCAACCGTGAAAAACGTGGAGAGAGGCGCAGGCCTTCAGCTCTCGCCAGCGGGGAGAGGTCGCGAGGCGAAGCCGAGCGGGTGAGGGGGCGGGCGGTCTTCGGAAAGAGCTCAAGCCCCCTCACCCGGCCCTGCGGGCCGACCTCTCCCCGCTGGGGAGAGGTGAAGGCCTGCGCTCGGTCGGAGGAAAGTGATCGCCCTCCTGACGTCAGGCTTCGAAGCGGCCCGTGGCCGGAAGCCCGAGGCCGACGACGGCGGAAAGCTGGCGGACCTCGAAGTCGAAGGCCGCGGGCAAGGCCCCGAAGTCCGCGATCTGGTCGCTCGCGGCGTAGGTCGCGGACGGCGTCGTGGCCGCCAGCGTGCGGAGCACGGCGCCAGGGCCGTCGAGGATCGCGACCTCGTAGGCCTCGGTCTCTTCGGCCAGCCGCACCTCGCGGGCGTCGAAGTCGTCGCCGCCGATGCGGGTGCGGCGGATCCAGCGGAGCGCCACGTCGCCGCCGGTCGAGCGGCGCGCGGCCAGCCCCACCGGGGCAAGCGGGGTCAGGCCCCGCGCGCCGGCGCCGACGACGTAGGTCGCGTAGGTCGCGTCGTCCCGCGGCTTGGTGGAAGGCCCGACCCGCCAAGTCACGTCGAGTCCGCGGTCGCCCTCCGGCAGGTTCGAGACCGGGGTCGCGGCCGTGACGAGCACGAAGGCGGCGTTTTCGGGCGTCGGCGCGCCGATGGCGTCCTCCGTGCCGCACTGGCCGCGCAGAAGCTCCGTCAGCCGCCAGAGGTTCGGCCCCGCAAGCTCCGCCGCGCGGAACTGCAGCACCTCCCAGGCGCCGGACGGCCCCTTCACCGCGGCCACATTGGCGCCCGCGAACAGCGCCGCCTCCGTCACGCTCTCCAGCGCCCGGTCCGGCCCGAGCTCCACCACCAGCGCGTTGGTCCGGTCGAACCGGCCGGAGGCGTGGAACCCGAGCGGCTCGTCGAGCCGGCCGATGGTCGACGGAATCCTCAGCACCTGATCCAGCGCAAAGCCCGCGCCGTCGCGCGAGCGGTAGACCGCGACCGGCGTCCAGGGCCTCGCGTAGGCTGCGAGCCGTGGCGCGTGGGGCGCCTCGTCGCCCGCGATCAGCGGGAGGTCCAGCGCCTCGAACACCGGGGCCACGGGCAGCGCGCCCGACGGCGGCGGCCGGGTTTCGCCCGCGACCGGCTCCACGTTGCGGGCGTCGGGGTCGGCGCGGGTGGCTTTCGCCGGCCGCACATACTCGTCGCCCACCTCGTCGAGCCGCATCAGCGTCGTGCGGCCATGCGCCGTGAAGGTGACGAGGTCGCCCGGCTCCAGCGCCAGACGGCCCGGCGGCAGGGTCCACTCCGCCCGCTCGCGCTGCACGGAGGCCTCGATCAGCATGCCGTCCGCGATCGCCTGCGCCTCGACGGGCGAGAAGGCGATCGGCAGCGAGCGCTCCGCCACCGCGCGCCCCTCGCCGCCGAGCCGCCGGGCCTCGACCGCGCTGGAGCGGTAGTCGAGCGCGGGCTCGACGTAGCGCAGCTTCAGCACCGCCGGCACCTCGGAGGCCTGCGCGCGAGTGAGCCGGAACGCCGCCTTTTGGTCGCCCGGATCGACCAGGTCGTCCGGCGTCAACGCGGCCAGAGGCGCGTCGGCGCGGTTGGCGATCTCGATCGCGGCCCCCCTGGCCCGCGCCCGGGCGCCATAGGCCTCGAGCAGCGGCTCGATCGCGTCGCGGGCGCTCATCACCTGGTCGAGCGCGTAGCCGCGCACGAGCCCGTCGAGGCTGTCGAGCGCGAGCGGCGCCTCCACCGGCCGCCCGAGATCGGCGACGACGTCGCGCAAGGGGATCTGCCCCAGCCGCCCCGACAGCCAATGCCCGCGCCGCCAGTTGTCGGCGTCCGCCCAGACGTCGCTGCGCACGGGAAACGCTGGAAACGGCCGGGCGTCCCAGGTCCAGACGAACAGCCGGACCGGGTCGATCATCCGTTCGCCGGTGACCTCCGACAGCGGGTTGTTTCCGCTCCAGCGACCCCAGTGCGTGAGCTGCGCGGTGAGGTAGGCGCGCTGGGCGAGGTCGTCGCGGCGGCCGTTGGAGAACCACGGCGTCGCGCTCTCCGAGGACTTGCCGTCCACGAACACGTTCGGCTGGTTGGCGCCCTTGTCCACGCCCGCGCAGCCGATCTCGCAAAACACGATCGGCTTCGACTGCGGAACCCAGGCCGTCGGCGTCGCCTGCCGGACGCCGCCCGGGCGGTCGTGGTGCGGGTTCTCCCACCAGTTGCGGAAGTCCTTGACCCGGAACACCCAGTGCTCGCCGTGGGCCGTGTCGACGATCGGCGTGCGGACCTGCGCCGCGCAGTCGGCGGAGCTTGCGTAGAACCAGTCGTAGCCCTCGCCGCCTTCCACGTTTCCGTCGAGGTAGGCGAGGTCGTAGGGGCTTTTGGCTCCGCCGATCGCGTCGAGGTGGCCCGCGCCCTCGCGCCAGTCGGCCAGCGGCACGTAGTTGTCGACGCCGACGAAGTCGATGTTCGGGTCCGCCCACAGGGGGTCGAGGTGAAAGTGCACGTCGCCCGAGCCGTCGTCCGGCCGGTGGTTTGAATATTCCGTCCAGTCCGCGCCGTAGCCGATGCGGGCGTCGGGCAGCAGCGTGCGGACCTCGGCGGCGAGCGCCCGCAGCGCGGCGACAGCGGGGTAGCTCGACGGCCCGTCGCGCAGCGTGGTCAGCCCCACCATCTCGGAGCCGATCAGGAAGGCGTCGACGCCGCCGGCCGCCTTCGCGATCCGCGCCATGTGCAGCACGAAGCGGCGGTAGGACCACTCGTCCGGCCCGTCGTAGTCGACGGTGCGGTCGTCGTCGTCCCAGTGGAAGTCGCCGGCCTCGGCCGCGCCGAAGAACGCCGCCACGTCGGCGGCGACCGCGGCGGTCCCGTCCGGGGACCCCGGCCGGCCCGGCGCCGGATGGCAGGTGACGCGCCCGCGCCAGGGATAGGCCGGCTGTTCGCCGGCCCCGTAGGGGTCCGGCAGTCCGTTGCCGGCGGGAACGTCCATCAGCACGAAGGGGGTGAGCATCACCTTGAGGCCGCGGTCGTTCATCTCGCGGATCGCCTGCCGGATCGCCCGGTCCGCCGGCGCGCCGCCGAGCGCCGGGGCGCCGTCGAACTGCGACACGACCTCGACCTCGTCCCGCGTGCGGCCCGAGACGCGCCAGCTCCACGGCCGCGTGGGCTTGGTCCCGGTCTCGACCTTGGGGCAGATCTCACAGTGGCCGACCCGCAGGTCCGCCCCATGCCAGGCCACGATCAGCGAGACGCAGGACGCCCCCGGCGCCGCGGTCTCGAGATCGTCGAGCGCGACCAGCAGGTCGGCCTTTTCGGCGCCCGTGTGGACGTTCTCCGAGGCCCAGGCGCCGAAGGCGACGCGGCGCTCAACCGGCTCGGTCGCGTAGGCGAACTCGGCCGCGCCGGGGATCAGCGTCACGCCGGTGACGAGGTCCTCCAGCGCCGGCTCCCCGGACGGCGGGCGGCGGAGCACCTCCACCGTGATCTGCGGCACGCGGTTGCCGAAGTCCTCGAGCGGCAGCTCCTCGAACACGAGATAGGCGAGCCCGCGGTAGGCCGGCGCGAAGTCCGCGCCCTCGACCGCGACGATCTTGGGGTCGGGCTCCTGATCCTCCGTGCCCCGGTAGAGCCGGATCTCCACATCGTCCTTCGCGATCTCCCGCCCGTCCGCCCAGATGCGGCCGATCCCGTCGATCGGCCCTTCGCAGAGGCCGAGCGCGAAGCTGGCGTAATAGGCGTAGGTCGTGACCTCGGCCTTCGGGCCGCCGCCCTTGCCGCCGGAGCTTTCGGTGTTCGCGTCCTCCCGGAAGCGCGCGGCCCAGATGATCTGCCCGCCGAGCCGCATGCGCCCGTAGAGCCGCGTCACGGCCGCGCCCTCGGTGGAGGCGGTGACGCGCAGATCATCGAGCCGCGGGCCCTTGCTCCGCTGCGTCGTCCCGAACAGCGCCTGGTCGAGCGCGGAGCCCGCCAGCCCGCCGATCGCCGAGCCGATGGCGGCCCCCGACAGCGTGGCGCCGAGCAGCGTGATCCCGGTCGGCAGCAGCGAGCCGCCGATCGCGGCCCCGATCGCGGTGAGCGCAAGCACGGCCATGGGGGGTGTCCTGAAGGTGAGTTGGGAGTCGACGAATTCGCTCAGGCCGCGTGCGTGCTTTGAGACGCCTCGCAAACGCGAGGCTCCTCAGCATGAGGAGGTTCGGGAGTTTCGAGCCTCAGGTCCCCTCATGCTGAGGAGCCGACCAGAGGTCGGCGTCTCGAAGCACGCACGTCCCGGCTCAGAGCCCCGCCGGAAACCGAAACCGCGCGACCAGCCGCCGCCGCCAGACGTCCGGGATCGCGGTCTCCGCCACCGCGTGGCCGTCGTAGGCGTGGACCATGGCCGCGGGTCCCGTCGCGACGCCGGCGTGGCGCGCCGGGCCGTCGCGGCGGACGCGGAACAGCAGCACGTCGCCGGGCGTGACCTCGTCCGGCGGCAGCTCGACGAGGCGGCGGCGGGCGGCGGCGAGCAGCATCTCGGCGCCGCCGTCCTCCGCCCAGCTGCGGGCGTAGGGCGCGAGCGGCTCGGGCTCCGGGCCGATCAGCTCCCGCCAGACGCCGCGGACGACGCCGAGGCAATCGGCGCCCGCGCCGACGAGGCTCGCCTGGTGGCGGTAGGGCGTGCCGATCCATCCTCGCGCCGCCGCCACGACCTTTTCAGCGTCGAGCGTTACCGGCCGTTCCTCATGCCAAATCTCAGACAAGCCGGCCTCCGTCGTTGTCGCCGTCGGAGCGGGCGGAGCCGGTGAGCCAGTCGTTGCCCGGCATGTGCGGGAAGCCGCGGAAATTTTTATGGTTAATGAAGCGTTTACGGCAGGTTGTGAAGCTCTTGTCGCAACCGGCGGTGACCGTGAACGCGTCGCCCACGGCGAGCGCCATGGGGGGCGTCTCGGCGCAGTCCGCCTCGGCCCCGTCGTGGCGCCGGAGTTCCGAAATGGAGCCCACGTTCGCGCCTTCGACCCAGAGGAGCCGCCCGCGCGTGAAGACCGTTCCGCGGCCGGACAACGCCTCGGCGCGGAAGGCGCGGGCGCTGCGGATCTCGGTGACCACGCCTTCCGCGCGGTGGGCGGGCGCGGTCAGGTCCACACCGCAGCGGGCGTCGCCGAGCTCCGCGTCGCAGGCGCGCTGGTAGAGCCGCCCCTGCGGCTGCTGCAGCGCGGAGGCGAGGCCGCGCAGCTCCGCCGTGAACAGGCTGCGCTCGCGCGCCACCTCGCCGAGGACGCCCGCGAACAGCAGCAGCGGCGCGCCCGCCGCCCGCCAGTCGACCAGCGAGAGCGTGACGGAGGCGCCGTCGTAGAGCCCGCGCGCGAGGTCGATCTCGCTCAAGCCAGCGTCGTCCAGCGCGCCCACCACGTCGAGCCCGCCCGCGGCGAGGCCGAGCGCGGCTTCGGCGGCGGACGCCGTCATGCCGCTTTCCGCGCGGTAGGTCTCGCCCGCGACGACCAGGTCGCGGTCGTGGTCGGTGAAGCCCAGCACCACGCCGTCCCGCCGCGCGAGCCGCCACAGCCGGGCGAAGGTGGTGGCCCCGGAGGCGAGCGCCGCCGCCATGGGTTCGGGAATGTCGCGCATGGGGACGCCTCGAAGCGGGACCGCGTCGCCTCTCCACCCGAGCCGTCATGCCCGGCGCAGCCGGGCATCCACGACTTGGGCGCGGAAAGAGCGACGTCGTGCGAAGTCGTGGATGCCCGCCGAAGGGCGGGCATGACGGCGTTTCATTCGGCGACCAGGCGGCTATCGCAGCCGGATCTCCACCACCGGGATCGACGGGATCGCCCCCGCCTCGAAGGCCGCGAGGTCGATCTCCAGCCGGTCCATGTCGAACCGCACGGGCACGTCGAACCGGAAGCCGGCGGAGACGGCGGCGCCGGCCGAGGGCGGCACATCGAGCACGACCGCGCCGTTGGTCATGTCGAGCGCGAAGGCGGTCGTCGCGACGCCCCCGACGGCGACCACGACCGAGTCCGCCACGGGCTTCGCGATCGGCCTGACATAGGGGTCGAAGGCGCCGCCGTAGGTCTTGGTGAGGGGGAACCGGCGGGTGCTCCCGTCGCCGGTCCCGATCCGCTGGTCGGTCGCCGAGACCGCAGCGCCCGGCGCGGAGGAGCAATGGTCCAGCGGGTCCCTGAAGCGGAAGCCGTGCAGCCTGCCGCGCCGCTCCTCGAAGAAGGCGACGACGGCCGCGAGCTGGACGAGCGTGCGCACGCCGAGCCCCGCGTCCCACCGCCGCCGCGAGTGCGCCCAGACGGCGTTGCGCTCCTCGAAGCCGGAACCCAGCGTCGCGATCTCAGTCTTTCGCTCCGGCCCGCCGCGCGCGCCGCGGGCGATGTCGGTGGGGAAGCGCACGTCGTGGAACGCGGTCACAGCCCCCGCCTCCCGCGCGCTACGGCCCGCGCGAGCGCGGCCGCGACCTGGCCTTCGGAGCGGCGGAAGCCTTCGACGTCGGGCGTCGTGATGTTGACGGTGACGGACCCGCCGCCCCCGCCGCCGCCCGAGGCGACGCCGAGACGTCCGTCCGCGCCGCGCGTCAGCGGGAGCACGGCTTCCGGCCCCGCCTCGCCGGCGAGCGCCAGCGCCGCGCCGCCAG
This sequence comes from Methylopila sp. 73B, assembly GCF_000526315.1. NCBI lineage: Bacteria > Pseudomonadati > Pseudomonadota > Alphaproteobacteria > Hyphomicrobiales > Methylopilaceae > Methylopila > Methylopila sp. 73B. Next base: position 1,845,154 of record NZ_JAFV01000001.1, read on the forward strand.
CGGAAAGCACGGTCGGCGCCGAGAGCACGCCGCCCTTCGCCATGGGCGTGACGCCGCCGAGGAGGCTCGACATGAGGTTCGAGAACATGCCGCCGACCGCCTTCTCGGCCGGCCGGAGCGCGGCCGAGAGCGCGAGCTCCGAGAGGCGTGAGCCGAGCCCCTTCAGCACGTCGGAGAGCGAGCGCCCCTTGACGACGCCGCCCTCCAGCGCGTCGCCGATCGCGGAGCCGAAGCCGCGCGCGAGGCGCTGGGCGTCGGTCATCTCGCGGCGAAAGCCGGTCAGGTCGACCCGGACGTCGAGGGACACGGGTTCAGATCCGGCCATGGGAGATCTCCTCGTCGGGAAAGCGGGCGATCAGGGCGGCGAGTTCGGCCTTGGCGAGCGGCTTCGGGCCGGCATGACGGCGCGTCACGCCGTCGGCGGCGGCGGCGATCTCCCGCGGGGTCGCGCGCCAGAAGGCGTCGGGGCTGAGCCGCAGCACGCCGAGGCCGAAGCCCATCAGCTCGTCCCAGGGAAAGGGCCGTTCGCCTCGCCCGGCGCGCCCTCCCCCGCGCCGCCGAAGGTCGCCTGCAACAGATCCGCCACCGCGCGGACGTATCCGGCGGCGCCCTCCGCATGGGCGAGCCGCGCGACCTCAACGTCGGCGATCTCCTCGCCCGCGCCGCGGAGGCCCGCTCCTAGGATGAGGGTGGCGTCGCGGGCGGAGAGCCGTCCGCTCTCGAAGCGCTCGGCCAGCGCCGTGAGGTCGGCGACGCCGAAGGCCGCCTCGAGCTCGGCCAGCGCGCCGAGGGTGAGGACCAGGCGGCGCGGCCGGCCGTCGAACACGGCCTCCGTCTCGCCGCGGCGGCGGTTTGCGGGCATGGCCTCAGACCGCCGTGAAGGCGAGCGCGCCGGCGCTCTCGAGCGCGAGGTCGTAGACGACCTCCCCGGCGTGGTCGCCCCGGTAGTCGAGGCCCGTCACCTGGAAGGGTCCCTCCACCCGGCCGAAGTCGGGGATGACGATCTGGAACACGGCCGCCGCGCCGTCGAAGACGAGCCCGCGCACCAGCGCGTCGGAGGCGTCGTCGCGGAAAACGCCGGCGCCGGCGACGCTGGCCCTCTTCACGCCGGCGCCGGCCAGCAGCTCGCGCCACCGGCCGGCGCTTTCGGAATGGGTGACGTCGACCGGCTCCGCGTTGAACGACAGCGAGCGCGCGCGCAAGCCCGCCACCGTCGTGAAGCCGCCCGCGCCGTCGGCGATCTTGAGCAGCAGGTCCTTGCCCTTCTGGATGGCCATGATGTCCCTCGAGGAATGACGTCAGAGCGGTTCGGTGACCGCGCGGAACGAGACGGTCGCGCGGCGACGGCCGTTGTCGGCGGCGCGGCCGGAGTCGGTGAAGCGCCAGGCGAGGCTCGCGAGGCTGTGGCCTTCGGGCGAGAGCGCGGCGCCGTCGAGCCGGCGCACCAGCCGGTCGGCGATCTTGAGCGCCTCCGCCAGCCCGCCCTCGCGCGAGACCACCTCCAGCGCGAACAGGTGCTCCTCGACCGGCGCGGCGTCTCCCGAGAGGTCGCGGGTCTCGACGCCGCCGAGCGCGACGTAGGGCGCGGCGGCCGCGCGGGGCGGCTCGTCGTAGACGTGGGCGCCGCCCAGCAGCGCGGCGAGCGCCGTGTCAAGGATGAGGTGCTGATACACGGCTGCCCGAAGCGACAGGGTTGCGGAGACCTCGCTCACGGCGTCGTCTCCTCGCAGAGCAGCTCCTCGAACCGGCCGTCGGCGTCGGCGAGCCGCACCGAGAGCACCTCGAACGTCCGCTCGCGCCAGAGCACGCGATGACCGCCGGTGACGTCGCCGCGGGCGCGCAGCGTCACGCGGTAGAGACGGGCGAGACCGAGCGCGAAGCCGCGTTGCGTCTCCGCGGCGTTCAACGGCTCGACGCTCGCGAAGGCCTCGCCGGCGCTGGCGAAACTGCGCGCGACGCCGCCGGCGCCGTCCGGCGTCTCCACCGGGGCGAGGATCTCGACCCGCCGCCGGAGCGCGCCGAGCGGAAGCGCGACCACGCCGCTCACAGCCGGAGCTCCCGGTAGGGCGCGAGCAGGTTGGCGACGTCGGCCGGCGGCCCGTCCGCGGCGCTCCGGCGCTCGAAGCCGTCCGCCACCAACCGGCGCAGCGCAAGCCGGAGCGACTCCGGCACCTCGTCCGGTTCGCCGTAGCCGCAGGCCATGTCGATCTCGACGATCCGGCCGACCGGCGGGCGCTTTAGCAGCGTCAGGCGCTCCGCCCCCCAGTCGAAGCGCCAGTCGGCGGGGTCGAGCGCGTCGAGCCCGCCGTCGGGGCGGCGCACGCGCACCTCCTCGACGTCGCGCACCGGCCGGGGTTTGAGCGCGATGACGCCGTCCGCGGGCGCGGCTGCGTCGAGCCGCCAGCGCTGAGCGACCAGCACCCGGCGCGTGAGGCGCTCGACCGCGTCGCGGGCGGAGGCTGCGAGCGCAAGCACGAGGTCGTCCTCGGCGTCGTGCTCCAGACGCAGGTAGGCCTTCGCGTCCGCCAGACCGAGAGGCTCGGCCGCGGGCGCGGTGAGAAGAACGGCGGGCATGGGGGCCTCGCGGAACAGCGTGAAAGGAAGGCGCGGGCGTCCCTCCCCTGGGACAGGGGAGGGTGGACGGGCGAAGCCCGGCCGGGTGGGGTCGGCGGCGGAACGAGGCGGCCACGCGAACGTCGCGTGCTACGCCGAAGACCCCACCCGACCCTCGGCTCCGCCGAGGGCCACCCTCCCCACGCTCCGCGTGAGGAGGATGAAGGCGATCGGGCCGCCCGCTCGCCATCGCCCCGGCCGAAGTGCCGGGGCCCATCATCCCGCCGTTCGAGATCGGCCTGAGCCGGCAGGCTGATGGATTCCGGGACTTCGCCCGGAATGACGCGTCGTGGTTCCGCGCGTCTCTCGGAGGCGTCGGACGAGAGAGCGGCCAGCCTCAGCTCGCGCTGAACCGCAGCGTCTTGATGGCGTCGAAGTCCTGCACGCCGCCGCCCACGCGCTTGGTGGTGTAGAACAGCACGTAGGGCTTGGAGGTGAAGGGGTCGCGCAGGGTGCGCACGCCGATCCGGTCGACCACCAGGTAGCCGCGGCGGAAGTCGCCGAAGGCGATGGCGTGGGCGTCGGCCGCGATGTCCGGCATGGCCTCGGCCTCGACGAGCGGGAAGCCCATCAGCGTGGCCTCGGCGCCGGGGGCGGCCGGCGGCTCCCACAGGTAGCGCCCGTCGGCGTCCTTGAGCTTCCGGACGGTCGCCTGCGTGCGCCGGTTCATCACGAAATGGGCGTTGCGCCGATAGCCGGAGCGGAGCGCGTAGACGAGGTCCAGCAGCCTGTCGGAGGGGTTCGAGGCTGCGAAGGCGCCGGCGGCGCCGCTCGCGACATAGCCGATCGAGCCCCAGCTCCAGCTGGCGTTCGCCACCTTGGTCGGCGTGAGAAAACCCTGCGGCCGGGTCACGCCGTCGCCGGTGACGAAGGCCACGCTTTCCTGCTCCGCGAATGCGGTCTCCACCTCCTGCGCGATCCACTGGTCGAGATCGACCGCGGCGTCGTCCAGCAGCGTCTGCGTCGCAGCCGGCATGGCGAACAGCTCCATGGCGGGAAACGCCAGCTCGTCCAGCGCCGGCGTCGCGGACTGGGCGCGGGCCGCGGTCTCCGCCGCCCAGCCGGAGGCGAAGCCTTCGGTCGCGAAGGGCTTGCGGAACACCGAGGACGTCACCTGCTGCACGCTGGCGATGGCGCGGATCGGCGAGACCTCGGCGAGCTTGCGGCCGATCTCGCGCTCGGTTTCCTCCGGCACGAGATAGCCGCCCTGGGCGTCGGTCCCGGCGACCAGCGCCTTGGACTCCAGCCCCTTCAGCGAGGAGACCTCGCCGCGGCGGACATAGGCGTCGAACGCCGCCTTGTGCTCGCGGATCACAAGCCTCGCGGACGAACCCGCCGGCTCCAGCGCCGGCCGGCGGCCTTTGAGCGCCAGATCGTCCAGCAGCTTCTGCTGCCGGTCCAGCGCGTCGTCCAGCCGGGCGAGCTTCTCGTTCGTCACCGGGTCCGGCGACAGCCGCTGCTCGATCTCGGCCAGGCGCTCGTCGTTGACCTCCTTGAAGCTCTCGAAGGCGCGCATGAAGTCGTCGAAGGCGTGGACCACCTCGAGGCTGGAGGGCGCAGCGCCCGCCGCCTTGGTTTCGGGCGAGCGGGGATCGGCGAAGGTCATGTCTGCGAAGGCCTTGTCTGCGAAGGTCATGGACGAACCTCGTTCTGGACGGGTGGAGCGGAGCCCTTCACCGCGCCGACGCGGGCGTCGGGCAGCATCGGGAAGGTGACGACCGAGATCTCCCAGAGGTCGACCTCGACGAGACGGCGCACGCCGCCCGGCTCGCGGGCGTGGCGGACGGGGCGAAACCCGATGGACAGGCCGTCGAGCCCGCCCTGGCGCAGCAGGGCGTGCACCTCGCGGGCGCGGGCCACGCCCATGTTGAGCCGGCCGCGGACGCGCAGGCCGCGCCGGTCCTCGGCGAGGCTCTCCCAGGCGCCGATCGGCTCGGCCGGGTCGTGCTGGAACAGGAAGCGCACCCCGCGCGCGCCCCGCCGGGCGAGGCTTGCCGCGAAGGCCCCGCGCGCCACGCGGTCGCGGCCCAGATCGACCACGTCGAACAGGCTGGCGTAGCCCTCGATCGTCCCGTCCGCCGACACCGCCGGCGCGACGGGCAGGCGCTTCAGTTCGGGCGCTTGGCGGGACGGGTCGGCGACCCGCCGGAGTGGCGTTTCAGGCATTTGCTTCGCCATGTCTGGAGGACGGCGCTCGGCCATAAAAAAAGCCCCGCCAGAGCGGGGCTTCGAACGATCTCAGGCGCGCTGGAGGCGCGGCGTCATCCAGCGGCGCGGCGGGGCGCAGGCGCGGGCGGCTCCAAAGTCGCCGCATGGGACGCCGCGCTCGCCTTCAGGTCTGCGCGGAGCGCGCCTGCGCTTGCGTCCAGAAGCTCGTTGGCCCGTTTGAGCACGACGGCCTCGACGACCGCGTCCGCGGGCAGCTTGTGGTTCTCGAACAGCCACTCGCTCACGCTGGCCCACTGCCAGAGAGGGCTCTCCGAAGCGACCTTGGCGGCTGGCGGCGGAAAGTTTCGTCCCCGCTGGCCCTTGGCGTACTGCGTCATCGCAGCTCGGCTCATGCCGGTGCGCGCGGCGATGTCGGCCAGGCTGACGAGCGGATCGGGCTCGATCCGAACGACCTCCGCGCCCGCCGCACGAACGGCTTCGATCGCCGAGGCCAGAGCCTCGTCGAACCGGTCTGCGTCGCGGGCGAAATCCAGGAGGATGAGGCCGCGCTGGAATGAGACGGTTGCGTCGTCGCAACCCGCCTCGAAGAAACGCGTTTCGAAATCGTCAGACGTGGGATCGACCCCTGTCGCAACGATAACGAATTCATGAGTGGTCATCGATGTCGTCCCTGCCGTGAGGACAGCGGTCCACGGCGCGCTTGATCTGCTTGGCGTGGTTCTCCGCCGAGCGCGGAGTGCTGAAAACGCCTACCTGACAACCGTCCTGAGCCGCATGAGCGCAAAACAGACGCCCCCAGTGCCCCATGCTCCGCAATCGCCAGCCCTTCAACTCCGCGTAGGCGACCGCATCCTCGACGTGCTTGTCAGGATGGCGAGACCTACTCACAGCCAACGGATCCGAAACCTATCGCCTCGCTAACAAATGTCAACACTCGCACATCCTATTAGGCCAAGTCGTAACGAACGGGTTAACGAGAGCCGGAACGCGCAAGAGTTGCAAGACGGACAGACGCGCGGAAGCGCGAAAATGTCCGCCCCCCTCACCCCTCCTCCGCCCCGTACCCCACCGCCGCGCGCTTTTCGTCGGGGCTGAGGAAGTCCGCCGCGCCGACGCGTCGCCAGAGCGACTCGCGCTCCTCGGCCAGCGCCTCGATCGCGTCGAGGTCCGGGGTCAGCGTCAGCGCCGCGCTGTAGGCCGGGGACAGCCAGCCTGCGAGGCTTTCGGCCACGCGGCCGAGCAGCGGCAGCACCGTCTGGCGCCACAGCGCGCGGTTGGCCTCGCGGTAGTTGGCGTAGGTCGCGTCGCCCGGGATGCCGAGCAGCATCGGCGGCACGCCGAAGGCGAGCGCAATCTCGCGCGCCGCGCCGTTCTTGGCGGCGAGGAAGTCCATCTCCTGCGGGGAGAGCGACAACGGCTTCCAGTCCAGCCCGCCGTCGAGCAGCAGCGGCCGTCCGGCGTTGGCGGCGCCGGAGAACTGCGCCTCCAGATCCTCCTTCAGCCGCTCGACCTGATCGTCGGAGAGGCTCGCCCCCTCGGCGCCCCTGTAGACCAGCGCGCCGGAGGGCCGGGCGGCGTTGTCGAGCAAGGCCTTGTTCCAGGCGGAGGCGGCGTTGTGCAGGTCGAGGGCGGTCGCCGCCGGCTCCAGCGGGCTCAGGCCGTAGTGGTCGTCGAGCGGATGGAACAGCGTCAGGTGCAGGATCGGCGGGACCGGCTCGGCGCGCTGGTCGAAGCGGACGACCTCGGCGCCGACGCGGTACTCGTAGGCCTCGGGCCAGCCCTCGGCGCCGGGGACCACGCGCATGCGGTCCGGCCGCAGCGCATGAAGCTCGCGGACCTCGTCGCCGAGTGTCACCGCCTCGACATAGGCGTTTCCGGCGATCAGCAGCTGCGACACCAGCGTCTCGACGAGGCCCGCCCTGCCCTGCCGCGGGTTCGGGCGCTCCAGCAGCGCCGCGAGCGGATGGCCCTCGAGCTCGCGCCCGGCCTCCATCAGCGTGAGCGGCGTGCCGCCGGCCGCTTCCGCCACGAGGCGCACCGCGCGGTGGACGATCGGGTTCCGCTGGTAGCCCTCGCGGGCGAGGCTCGTCTGATCGCGCGGGCTCCACATCGCCCGGCCGCCGCCGTGCAGCGCGAGCAAGCCGCCGGCGCGCGAGGCCTTCGCCTCGGGCGCGCGGCCGAGAAGGCGCGCGAAGGGAAACGCCATGGCGCTCTCCATCTGGTTTTGGACGTCAGCAACGACGGCGCGACGCCGCGCTCAGCGCTGCATTGCGAAGTCGAAACGCACGCGTTGCAGCATGTGCGTCAGAACGTTTAAGTGGAACGAAGTCTCGAAGCCGGCGTTTTTGTGCCGAGGGGCCCAATCGACCATCCGGATCGGACGGTCGAAGAAGGCAAAATCATGAAAAACCTGCTTCTCGGCGGCGTCGCTGCACTTGCGATCGTCGCTTCGCCCGTGTCCGCTGTCGCTCAGTCGAACGACCGCGGCGCCCAATCCGAAAGCCCGCGATCCATGGAGTCCGGCGGTTCCGGCCGTGCGGAGTCCGGTTCAGGCGGCGGCCGCATGGAGAGCGGCGGCGGGTCGGACGGCAGTCGCGAACGGGGCTCGTCGTCCGGCGCGGAGATGCGCGGCGACCGACCGTCCAGCGAGCGCATGGGCGACAAGCCGTCGGCGGCCGACCCGTCCAGGGACACGCCGTCCGGGCGTCCGTCCGCGAGCGACGCGCCCTCGTCCCGCGACAAGACCGAGCGCTCCGGCGGAGCCGCGTCGTCCGATACGAAACCGTCCTCCGACACCAGATCCATGGAACGCGACGAGAAGCTCCGCGAGCGGTCCGAGCGATCCGGCGGCGCGCGCGATGCGGCGGACCGCCCCGACAAGGAGAGGATGGGCGGCGACAGCTCGCGCGACCGTCCAAGCTCGGAGCGGTCCACGACGACCGAACGCTCGAACGAGCGCGGCTCCGACCGAAGCTCCAGCCGGACCTCGGTGAACATCTCCACCGAGAAGCGCAGCACGATCCGCGAGACGATCGTGTCCTCGCCGAGCGTGCGGAAGGTCTCGCGCTCGACGGTCGGCGTCGACCTGCGGGTCGGCGTGTCGGTGCCCCGCACCGTGACGATCGAAAGGTTGCCGCCGCGGATCGTGGAGATCGTGCCGGAGTACGCCGACTACAGCTACTTCGTGCTCGACGACGGCACGATCGTGATCGTCGATCCCTCCACCTACGACGTGGTCTACGTCATCGAGTCCTGACCTCGCAGGCGCCCCGCCGGGAACGATCGCTCCCGGCGGGGCGTTTCGCCCCAACGCCGGCCGGTCCGCTCGCGGCCAGGTCGGCTGCGACGGAAGGAGCAGGTTCCATGAAACGGCGCATCGCGCTGGCGCTCGCCACAGCGGCGCTCTTGACCTTTTCATTCGAGGCCGTCGCGCAAAGCGGCGGATCGTCGGCCGGCGGGTCGTCGGGCGGGTCCTCGTCCGGCGGGTCCGCAGGCGGCCGATCGTCGGCCGGCGGCGGCTCGTCAATGAGCGGCTCGGGCGCTGCGGGAACGGCGGCGCCCGGCGTAACGGCCCCGCGAACCGGCGGCACGGTGGGGACCGGAAATGACGCGGCCACGGCGAAGCAGGGCGGCCTCGAACGCGGCTCGGGCGGCGTCGCGGGGCGCAGCGGCCAGGGCGGCGGCTCGACCGTGGGGTCGAGCGAGAACAAGGCCGATGATCCCTCGCTGAACCAGGGCATCTACCGCGACCCGAGCAAGGCGACCCGCGGCGAGCGTTGAGGAACTGACGGCGCGCTAGAGCCGCAGCACGCGCGGGCCCCGCCCCTTCGCGCCGAGCATCAGATGCGTCACCGCCCAGACCAGGGCGTCAACGCGGTCGGGCGAGCGGCCGTTGGCGAGACCGTCGAGGCCGAAGGCGGCCATCTCGTCCTCCAGCGCGGGATGGGCGCCGACATGGGCCACTCTTCCTTGCGCGTAGAGCGCGGCGACCGGCTCCGCCCTCAGCCACTTTCCGCGGGTGGCCCGGACGGCGACGACGGGGACGCCGGGGTCGACCTGCGCAATCACCGAACGCACCATCTCGCCGCCCTGGTTGACCTCCGCCACCAGCGCGTCCGCCTCGAGCCGGCGGTGCAGGGCGACGGCGCGGGCGGCCCAAAGCTCCGGCCGGGCGGCGTGGGCGGTCTCGTCCGCCAGCACATAGGCCCGGTCGTCAGCGCCCAGCCCCACGGCCACCAGCCCGCAGGCGTCGGAGCGTTTTCCGCCGCCCGCGGGCGGATCGACGGCGACGACGATCCGCTTCAGCTCCGGCGCCTCCCGCACCCGGGAGCGCTCGATCGCCTCGCGGCTCCAGAGCGCGTCCTCGTCGTCCTCGAGCAGCTCGCCGTCGAGCTCCTGCCGGCCGAGCCTTGTGCCGGCGTAGGTGCCGACCACGGCCTCGAGAAAGCGCGGGGCGAGATTGGCGGCGTTCATCCGCGTGGTCGCCCGCGAGACCGCGGTGGCGGGGTCGGCGAGCAGCCGCTTGATCAGCGGCACGGCGCGCGGCGTCGTGGTCGCGAGCTGGCGCGGCCGCTCGCCGAGGCGAAGTCCGAACTGCAGCATGTCCCATGTCTCCTGCGGATGGCGCCATTTGGCGACCTCGTCGCACCACGCGGCCTCGAACTGCGGCCCGCGCAGCGCCTCCGGATCCTCGGCGGAAAACCCTTGCGCGATCGCGCCGTTCGGCCAGAGCAGCCGGCGCCGCGTCGGCTCATAGACTGGCCGCTCGGCGCCGGGGCTGACGGCGAGGATGCCCGACACGCCGTCGATCATCACCTCGCGCAGGTCGGCGTAGGTCTCGCCGACAAGCGCGATGCGGCCGACCGGCGCCTCCGCGAAGCCGCGACGGCCGAGCGCCAGCCCGCAGACCCATTCGGCGCCGGCGCGGGTCTTGCCCGCGCCCCGGCCGCCCAGCATCAGCCAGGTCGTCCACCCGCCCGGCGGCGGCAACTGATCGCGCCGCGCCCACAGGCCCCAGAAGGCCGTCAGCGCCCGCGTCTCGTCAGCCGTCAACGCCGCCAGAAAGCGGTCCTTCGTCTTCGGCCCGCAGGCGAGCCAGTCGGCGCGCAAGCTCGTCGCGGAGGGCGTCGAGATCGACGGGCGCTTCATTCTCGTCCCCCCGTCCGCCGGCGCGCGTCTCGTCGCGATCGAGCGCGGCCAGATCCTTCAGCGTGCGCACCAGCGCGCCGAGCGTCTTGGCCGCCCGTTCCGCCTCGTCGAGCCCGCTCCCGCCGGACCCGGCGAGCAGCGGTTCGATGGCGGCGAGCCGTTCGTCGACCCGCAGCCGCAGACGGCGCACGGTCTCCAGCCGATCGACCGCCGGCCGGGTCCACCCCTCGCGCGCCGCCATGCGGCACAGCGCCGGCCGGGACACGCCGATCCGCTGAGCGATCTCCGCCTGGGTCAGGCTCGTGGTCTCGATCAGCCGCCGCGCCTCCGCGATGGTCTCGGCGGACGCGCGCGGCTTCGGCCCGGCTTTGGGAGTGTTGTCGGACACATGGTTCTGCAGTGGGCGGGATTATCCGGGATTAGGCGGGCAAAGGCGGCAATCGCCTCAGTCCTGAGGGGCCATACGGCCGAAACCGATGTCTGGCGGCCGATGGTGCTTAGACACTTGGTTCTGCACGGCGGGCGGTCGCGGACACTTGAAACTGCAAACGGCCCCGGGACGCGCGTCGTCGCACGTTGTGGCGGTGCAGCCTTCGAGCGGCCTTCAAGTCATTGATTAATGGGAGTTTCAGTCGTCAACGATCGAGCGGGCGCGGCGGTGAACCCGCGGCTAAGGCGCAAGATCCTTCGGGTGCAATAAGGGCGACCCTGTTTCGGTGCGAAATGGCGCTGAAACGTTCAACTCTCAAGCGCCCGGCCCGGTGCGGGCCATCGCGAATAAGGGCGAAACTGAAACGCCCCAGCCGCCAAAACCGTGAGAGCCTCAGCCGAGATCCAGAACCAGCTGGCGCGGTCGCTTCTGGTCAAGCTTCGCCTCGCAGTCGCCTGTCTCAGTACGCCAGCGCCCATAAACGGCTTGCAGCCCGACCAGACTTGGCGCGTCCAAGCCGTTCTTGGCGACGAGTTCGAGATATCGGGCCAACCCAGCCGTCTCGAGGATCGACCGGATGCAAGAATGGTACTTCTCATCACCCGACATTCGATCGCGCGACGCGAACAGAGCACGGGTTGCAGCTGCGGCCTGCCGTTGAAGTTCCGATAGATCACGCGTCTGAATCGCCGCCCGGATCATGGGCTCTGCCTCATGCACATGATCGAGCAGCGCCCGAGCTTCGACGCGATCGTCGGCTCGTGCGGGCGACGCAACGGAGACGAGCAGAACAGCGCACCAAGCGGCGCGTTTCATAGCCGCCCCTTTCCAACGAGTGCGAAGGCGTTCCATACGACCTGCCCAACAACATGCAAAGACACGGCTTTATCCGCCGGAAACTCTTCGCGCTCATAGCGCGGATTATCGGAGATCAGAACCACGGTTCCGTCCACTCTGATTTGAACGCGTTTGACTAGCAATTCGTCGTCCCGGCGGATCGCATAGATAAAACCGTTCATCACCTTGTCGACCGCGGTGTTGATGAGGATCAGCGCGCCGTCCGGGATGGTCGGCTCCATGCTGTCGCCGGTGATCTCGGAAAGGATGGCGTTCGAAGGCGAGACGCCCAGGCGCGTCAGCCACTCACGACGGAACGCCAGATACTCGAGGATCTCCTCGCTCGGGACCACTGCGCCCAAGCCTGCGCTGGCCCGCACATCGTAGCGCGGGACAAGGGCAAATGTGTCCAGCAGACCCTTGCCCTCCTCCGGTTCCGCAGAAATCTGCGCTCCGTCGTCTCTCACGAGCCAGTCGATGCTTTTAGCCGTCGCAGCGCTGATGGCAATTAGGTTGTCCAGCGAGGGCTTTGTACCCGCCGCGTACTGCCGGATTGATGATTCTTGAACGCCGCACAGTCGTGCGAAGGCAGCCTTATTGCCCTCGGAGAGCTGGTCGATCAGCTCGTTTAGACGCTCTGCGAAGGGCAC